>JAFYWC010000040.1 GCA_017546585.1 Bacteroidales bacterium | reverse complement strand
TCTCGTACACATCAGCGACCTCTCTTGGAACAAGATCAAGCATCCATCAGAGCTCGTAGCAGCTGGTGACGCTATCGAGGTTGTTATCCTTGACTTCGATGAGGAGAACCACAAGCTTTCACTCGGCCACAAGCAGCTCCTTCCAAATCCTTGGGATGAGATCGAGGCTAAGTACGCTGTTGGTACTGTAGTTGAGGCTAAGGTTGCTTCAGTAAACGAGAAGGGTGCTGTAGTTGAGCTTGAGGGTGACGTTGACGCATTCTGCTTCAACAGAGAGCTCGCTAAGGAGGACGGCTCTATGCCAGTAGCTGGTGAGGTTCTCACTTTCAAGGTTACTGAGCTCAAGAGAAGCGCTAAGAAGGCAACTCTCTCACACGCTAAGACTTACGCAGCTGCTGTAGAGGAAAGAGCACAGAAGGCTGCAGCTGAGGCTGACAACACTAAGAAGGCTGTGAAGAAGATCAACTCAAGCGTAGAGAAGACTACTCTTGGTGACATCGACGCACTCGCAGCTCTTAAGAGCCAGCTCGAGAGCAAGTAATTCATAATGAATTTCACTCTTAATGTTATGGGCACGGCTTCGGCCCTGCCCACAACAGAAAGATATCCAAGCGCCCAGGTACTTGACGTACGTGGGCGCTTATTTATGATGGATTGTGGAGAAGGTGCACAGATCCAGTTGCGCAAGGTTGGCGTGTCTTTCCTCAGGATCGAGCACATCTGTCTGTCGCATATCCACGGTGACCATATATTCGGACTCTTCGGCCTGCTTTCCACTATGAGCCTTCTGGGCAGAAGCGCTCCGTTGAGGATCTATGCTCCAAAGACATTCAGACCGATACTTGATTTCTTTATGGTCCAGTTCGGTGAGGGAGTGCAGTTTGAAATCGACTATGTGGAACTTGATATGAAGGAACCGCAGGTCGTTTATGAGAACAGGACTCTTGAACTTCTTGCCTTCCCGTTGAATCATAGGGTGGAGACTTTCGGATATATCATCCGTGAGAAGATGCCGCCTTTCAACGTCCGCAAGGAGGCTGTGCAGAAATATGACCTTACTTTATCGGAGATCGGAACCCTCAAGAGGGGAGAGAATGTCGTAAGGGAGGATATCGTGATCACAAATGCCGAAGCGGCATACAGGAAGTATAAGCCGCGCAGCTACGCATACTGCAGCGATACGGCCCCGTTCCCTGAACTGGCGGAGTGGGTGAAAGGCGTGGATCTTCTTTATCACGAGGCGACCTTCCCTGCGGATATGGCCGAGATGGCGGAAAAGACCTTCCATTCCACTACTTTGCAGGCCGCCCAGGTGGCGAAGGATGCCGGGGTTGGCAGGCTTCTGGTGGGGCATTATTCTTCACGTTTTCCGTCAGTGGAGTTCTTCCTTGATGAACTTCGCTCTGTCTTTCCGGAGAGTCACCTCGCTTCGGACCTGCTTGAAATTGAGATATAATTAGTATCTTCGCGTATTATGAAACGAATCTCAGCATTATTGGCCGTCATTTTCTGCGTGTGTGCGCTTTCGGCCTCTCCAGATAAGGAGAACAAGTCTCCTCAGACCATATATATAGAAAGGTATTCCGCACTCGCGATTGAGGAAATGTACCGTTCGGGTGTTCCTGCCAGCATCACGCTTGCCCAGGGCCTCCTCGAGTCGGGCAACGGCCGTTCGGAACTTGCGGTAAATGCAAACAACCATTTCGGCATCAAGTGCCACAACAAGTGGACAGGTGCCAAGGTGTATCACGATGATGACGCCAAGGGTGAGTGCTTCAGAAAGTACGACACTCCAGAGGAGTCGTTCAGAGACCATTCGGATTTCCTCAGGTATAGAGACAGGTACAAGTTCCTTTTCGACCTTGAGCCTACTGACTTCGAAGGATGGGCGTACGGACTGAAGAAGGCCGGCTATGCGACTGACCCTCAGTATCCGGCAAAGCTTATCCGCCTGATCAACGAGTATGAACTTCATCTCTTTGACTGTCCGCAGGCGACAGATGAAGTCAAGGATGAGCCTGTAAGAGTGCTTCCTGAATCTCCGGCTCAGATCGAGCAGGTGAAGCCTTACAGCGGTCCGCGCCGTGAGGTCTTTCGCTTCACTCTGTCGCGCCAGCTGTATTCAAAGAACGGTGTGCCGTTCGTCTATGCGGTTGAAGGTGAGACATATGAGAGCATTGCGAAGGGATACAACCTCTTTACAAAGGAGATTTTGAAGTTCAATGACCTCAAGGAGCCTCAGCCTATCCGCCCGGGTACAATGGTGTACATCCAGGCTAAGAAGAAGGCTGCTGCGGAGGGACTTGACAAGCATATCGTAGACGGAGAGACAAACCTTAGAGACATAGCGCAAAGATATGCTGTAAAGCTTGACAGACTCTGCAAGATGAACGGTATCTCCAAGGACTATGTTCCGAAGGACGGTGATGTGCTTATTCTCAGAAAGAAGTAGTTGAATATGACATTGAAGGCAAAGATATTTCTGGCTGCATCCGTGGTTGCGGTGGCGGTCGCGACAGTAGGAGGCATTGTTGTCGGTAGATATTATGTGGACAACAAGACGCCGAACTTTACAGAGGACTATGTCCTTTATGTGTACCCTGATATGACTGCACAGCAGGTCGTGGATTCACTGCAGACCGGTGCGGGAACGATCCGTCCGAAGAGCCTCGAGCGTACTTTCATCAAGATGAACGTTGCTGAACAGATGAAGCCGGGCAGATACATCGTCGATGCAAACTGCCCGAGCATCTATGTTGCACGTATGCTCGTATTCGGCTGGCAGACTCCTCAGAAGATGACCCTCTCAGGTACGATCAGAACCAAGGGTTCTTTGGCGAAGAAGATCGGAAATCAGATGATGGTAGATTCGACAGCGATTGCTGATGCTTTGAACGATGAGGCATTCCTCGCTTCTTACGGCTTCACTCCGGAGGATGTATTCGGCCTTGTGCTTCCTGATACATACGAGATGTACTGGACAGCTTCCGTAACTGATATCTTCGATAGACTTAAGAAGGAGTATGATGCATTCTGGACTCCCGAGCGCGTGGCTCAGGCTGAGGCTCAGAAACTTACCAAGAAGCAGGTTTCTGTGGTTGCATCTATTGTGAGCGGCGAGACCCTGAAGGCATTCGAGTATCCTATCATCGCGGGAGTCTATCTCAACCGCTATCGCAAGGGTATGAAGCTTCAGGCAGATCCTACAATCTGCTTCTGCTACGATTACAAGTTGGACAGAGTGCTGAAGAAGCATCTTACAGTGGATTCACCATACAATACATACAAGTATGCAGGTCTTCCGCCGGCTCCGATCAATGTTCCGTCAAAGGCTTGTCTTGATGCAGTCCTGAATCCTGACACCCACGGATACATCTACTTCTGCGCGAATGCGGCATTCGACGGTACGCACAAGTTCGCGGTCACATACACCGAGCATATGAAGAACGCCAGAGAGTTCCACAAGGCTCTCACGAAACGTAATAAAGAGAAAAAAGCGGCTAAATAGCCGCTTTTCTTATTATATCTTCACTGTTGTGTAATGTGGACCGAATCTTTCGAACGCTGCGCGGTCGAGTGCTTCCTGATGGTCAGGGTGAGCGATGCTGATGAGCAGCTTTGCGCGCTCCTGCATTGACTTTCCGTAGAGGTCTACCGCTCCGAACTCAGTCACAACATAGTGTACGTGAGGTCTTGTAGTCACGACTCCACCTCCCTCGATGATGGTCGGTGCGATCTTGCTGCCGCCCTTGTTTGTTGTCGAAGGCATTGCGATGATCGCCTTGCCCTGAGGTGCGAGAGATGCTCCGTAGATGAAGTCCACCTGTCCGCCTACTCCCGAGTGGAAGCGTGTTCCGATAGAGTCTGCGCAGACCTGTCCTGTGAGGTCGATCTGTACAGCAGAGTTGATGGCTGTCATCTTAGGGTTCTTTGCGATCACGAAAGGATCGTTGGTGTATCCCACATCCATCATTGCAACCATAGGGTTGTCGTCGATGAAGTCATATACTTTCTGTGAACCCATAAGGAAGGTCGATACGAGCTTGCCCTTGTCTGTCACCTTGTTTGAACCGTTGATGACTCCCTTCTCCACGAGTTCGAGAACACCGTCTGCAAACATCTCTGTGTGCACTCCGAGGTTCTTGTGGTTGCCGAGCTGTGCGAGAACTGCGTTAGGAATCGCTCCGATGCCCATCTGGAGGCAGGCTCCGTCGTCGATAAGTCCGGCGCAGTGCTTTCCGATAGCGATCTCCACCTCGTTAGGCTCGCTGAAGTGAGCAGGCTCGAGGGGCTCGTTGCCCTCTACGAAGATGTCGATCATATCCATAGGAATCATAGCCTGACCCCACGCGCGAGGCACGTTAGGGTTGACTACTGCGATCACTGTCTTTGCGCACTCGATAGCTGCGAGGGTGGCGTCAACAGATGTTCCGAGTGAGACATAGCCGTGCTTGTCAGGAGGACATACCTGGATCATAGCCACATCGCAAGGGAGGGCACCGCAGCGGTAAAGCTTCTGAGTTTCGCTGAGGAATACAGGGATGTAGTCTGAATATCCTGCCTGGACGCTCTTGCGGACGTTTGCTCCGACAAAGAATGCCTGGTGGAAGAATACTCCGTCAAACTTAGGGTCTGTATAAGGAGCCGCTCCTTCTGTATGAAGATGGTGGATGCGCACATCCTTGAGTTCTCCTCTTTCTCCACGTGCACAGAGTGCATCGATAAGGAGGCGTGGCGCACTTGCGACACTGCTGAGGTGTATGTGGTCGCCTGACTTGACAACCTTTACGGCTTCTTCAGCCGAAACGAATCTGATCTCTTTACGCATAATTGTGGGATTAGCTCGCCAAAGATAGTTATTTTTTGCAGAATTGCTAACTTTGCAATTCACTATAAATGAATATGCATACAAGAGAAGAAAAGCTTCAGGCATTCGGTCGCATACTGGATGTGCTTGATGAATTGAGGGAAAAGTGTCCTTGGGACAGAAAGCAGACAAACGAGTCTCTCCGTCCTCAGACACTCGAAGAAGTATACGAATTGAGCGACGCTGTTCTCAAGGGAGAAGAGCGCGAATTGTCAAAGGAACTTGGTGACGTGCTTCTGCACGTTCTGTTCTATGCCAAGATCGGAGAGGAGAAGCAGAACTTCGATATCGTCGATGTGATCAACTTCCTTTGTGATAAGCTTATATACCGTCATCCGCACGTGTTCTCATCTGCTGAAGTGGGAAGCGCCGAGGACGTCATCAAGCAGTGGGAGATGCTGAAGACCAAGGAAAAGGACGGCAACAAGCGAGTACTGTCCGGAGTTCCTGACGGACTTCCGCCGCTTCTCAAGGCTTACCGTATGCAGGACAAGGCGCGCGGAGTCGGCTTCGACTGGGAGTGCAAGGAACAGGTATGGGACAAGGTGAAGGAAGAAATGGGCGAGTATCAGGCGGAGCTTGACGCTATGGCTGCTGCTCAGACCGATGAGGAGAAGGCTGCAGCATATGACCGCGCAGAGGACGAGCTCGGAGATTTCCTTTTTGCAACTGTCAATGCGGCAAGACTTTACGGTCTTAATCCGGATACTGCTCTGGAACGCACCTGTGCAAAGTTCAAGCGTCGTTTCACTTATCTCGAGGAACAGACCATCCGCCAGGGACGCAATCTTACAGATATGACCCTCGCCGAGATGGACGCCATCTGGGACGAAGGCAAGGCCAAAGGTTTGTAGCCCGACTTAATAAAATTAAGGAATATGATATACGATTGGCAGGAAAGAACGGCGATGCTGGTAGGGGAGGAAATGCTTGACCATTTCCGCAACTCGACTGTTGCAGTGATAGGAGTCGGTGGCGTAGGAGGATATGCTGCCGAAATGATCGTACGTGCAGGTGTCGGTCATCTTATCATATTGGACAGCGATGACGTGTCTGTCACAAACAAGAACCGCCAGCTTCTGGCTCTTGATTCGACAGTAGGCAAACCTAAATGTGACGTGCTCGCATCCAGACTCAAGGATATCAATCCGGAACTCGACCTTGTAGTGATAAAGGAGTACCTTGAGGCTGACAAGGCTGGTGACGTTCTCGGAGAATACAAGATTGATTTCCTTGTGGATGCGATCGACACGCTTTCACCAAAACTCCACCTTATCAAGTACTGTATGGACAACGGCATTCCGTTGGTTTCGTCAATGGGTGCGGGAGCGAAGTATGACGCTACCAAGGTCCGCATCACCGACGTGTCAAAGTCGTTCAACTGTCCTCTGGCATACATCGTACGCAAGAGACTCAGATATATGGGCATCAAGAAAGGTTTCCAGGTGGTCTTCTCTGAGGAACTCCCGGACAAGGAGTCCATCGTGCCTTGCGAGGACAGAAACAAGAAGTCCCAGGTGGGAACGATTTCATACATCCCTGCAGTTTTCGGATGTGTTTGTGCACAGGCTGCGATACAGCACTTGATGTCAAAATAATTTATTATCTTTGCACGCTTAAATAAACCATTGTATGGCAGATAATTCACTTTTGGAGAAGGTATTGGGCCTTCAGGAAAAATATGAGGCACTTCAGGCGCAGCTTTCTGACCCTGAGGTGATCGCTGATATGAAGAAGTTCGTTCAGCTCAATAAGGAATATAAGGAACTTACACCTATCATCGAGGCTGGAAACGAGTTCAAGAGAATCCTCGAGAACTATGAGATGGCCAAGGAGATTCTCGCGACTGAGAAGGATGAGGACCTCCGTGAGATGGCTAAGGAGGAGATCGCTGAGATCGAGCCTACTCTCCCTGAGTGGGAGGAGAAGATCAAGCTCCTTCTTATCCCTGCTGACCCGCAGGACAGCAAGAACGCTATCCTCGAGATCCGTGGCGGTTCTGGTGGAGACGAGGCGGCTATCTTTGCCGGTGACCTCTTCCGTATGTATTCCAAGTTCATCGAGACCAAGGGCTGGAGAATGGAGATCACTACCCAGGCCGAGGGTGCTGCAGGTGGATTCAAGGAAATTGTCTGCAAGGTGTCAGGTGACGGCGTATACGGCGTCCTCAAGTATGAGTCAGGCGTACACCGTGTACAGCGTGTCCCTCAGACAGAGACTCAGGGCCGTGTCCACACTTCAGCTGCTTCGGTTGCAGTCCTTCCGGAGGCTGACGAGTTCGACGTAGAGCTCAATATGAACGATATCCGCAAGGATACATTCTGTTCTTCAGGTCCTGGCGGACAGTCTGTGAACACAACTTATTCGGCTATCCGACTCACTCACATCCCTACAGGACTCGTGGTACAGTGCCAGGATGAGAAGTCACAGCTCAAGAACTTCGACAAGGCTCTCCAGGAACTTCGTACACGTCTCTATAATATGGAGTATGAGAAGTACCTCGCAGAGATCTCAGCAAAGAGAAAGACTATGGTCGCAGGTGGTGACCGTTCGGCAAAGATCCGTACTTACAACTACCCTCAGTCACGTGTGACCGACCATCGTATCAACTACACAATGTACAACCTTCCGGTATTTATGGACGGAGCGATCCAGGATGTGATCGACCAGCTTCAGATTGCCGAGAACGCAGAACGCCTCAAGGCGGCAGAATAAAAGAAAGCGCGATGAGAAAATCATCGCGCTTTTCTTATTCTTCAATCGGCTCCATAAGCGGTCTCTCTTCTGAGAAGTATGCCAGAATGGAGTCTGTGTATGTCTTGGTGATCGGAAGTGACGGGATCGCATCATTTTCAAGATCGAGGAAATATCCGTCGCTCTCCTTTCTGAGCATCGCAACCTTTTTGATGTTCACGATGTACTTTCTGTTGCATCGTATAAGGCCGTTCTTCTTGAAGCCCTCTTCGATGGTCTTCAGACGGCATCTCAGCATATACTGCTTGAGTTCTCCCTTGCTGTCGGTGTACCACACCTTTATATAGTTGTCGTCAGACTCTATGTAATAAAGGTTCTCCGGACTGAGTGACAGTTTCAATGTGCCGCTGTTGTCGTAAAGCGTGATCTTCTGCTTTGACGCTTCGGCTTTCGGTGCCTCGTCTGTGACCACGTTGTCGAAGTTCATCAGTCGGATGGTGTTGTTCTTGTCGATGATCGCGAAGTACATTCCCGAAAGAATGTACGGGATACCGAGGCTGATGGCACCGTAGATGAGTGATCTGGTGAATGTCTTCACTACACTCTCGTCCTGAGGAGAAGCGAAATCTGTAGTGAGACCTGTATAGATACCGCAGATTGTTATGATTTCTGCGAGACACCAGATGATGTACATCAGATAGGTCATATCGAAGAACTTCTTGCTGATGTACATAAGCCTTCGGCTGATGATCAGGATGAGGATCGCTATGGCCACATATGCCAAGGTCAGCAGGAACATCACGGAATTTCCGAGTCCGAACCAGGCTGTATCAGAAAAGGGGATATAGATGTTAAGCGATACCAGCGCGAAAAGGACTGTGAAGGTCACGGTACCTATGAGCTGATATTTGCCGAGCAGATAGCCCGGCAACGTCTGGTTTAGTAACATTCGTTTTAGGTTTTATTGTCTTACTCGGCGAGTTTGTCCAGACAGAGCTCGATGAGCTTTCTTACCTGTGGCTTGTAGTCAGGGTTGCTTGCCTTGTGATGACGGTGAGCGATGATGCAGCATACTGTACCGCCGTTATGGCCGAGGTGTGCTGCGATACCTGCGAGTGCGGAACCTTCCATCTCGAAGTTTGTAACCTTCTCGTCTCCGAATCTGAAGCTCTCGAATGTGTCGAGCATATCAGGCATAGCGAGCGGCATACGGAGCACGCGTCCCTGAGGACCGTAGAAGCCTGAAGCTGCGATTGTCATACCCTTGTATGTGCAGTCCTTGAACTTCTCGATCATCTTTTCACCTGCTCTTACGAAATATGGGTCAGGAAGATGCTTGTTCCAGTTTGTATGCTTCTTGAAAGCTTCCTCGATGTCTGCCAAAGCGATCTTGTCTCTGTCGGCATACCAGTTGAGGAGACCGTCGCAACCTACAGAGATATGTGAGAACACGAAGCCTCCGAGAGGAATCTCAGGCTGGATGGCTCCTGAAGTACCGATGCGGAGGATGTTGAGGCATCTGTGGACAGGCTTCACCTCTCTTGTCTCGAAGTCGATGTTTGCAAGAGCGTCGAGCTCGTTCATCACGATGTCGATGTTGTCGGTACCGATACCTGTAGAGAGTGCGGTCATTCTTACACCCTTGTATTTTCCTGTTACCGATACGAATTCACGTGACTCGTGTCTGAACTCCTTCTCTTCGAAATATTCTGCGATCATATCCACGCGGCCTGGGTCGCCTACGAGGATCACGTTGTCTGCAAGCTCCTCAGGACGGAGGTGAAGATGGAATACCGAGCCGTCGCCGTTGATTATAAGTTCTGATTCTGCTATTCTCATAATGTTGTAGTTTGATTCGTTATATAGTCAATAATCGTTCAAATATAGTTTTTTCCTATGAAAATTCCTACTTTTGTCCCCATTGTTAAAACATTGGAACTTATGTGGCAAAGAATACAGACCCTTTATCTGGGAATCTCCACGGCTCTTATTGCAGCTATGTTCTTCTGCAGATTTGCAACCATAGCAGGCCCTGAGGGATCGGAGATCATAATAAGATATTACGAGAAGATGCCTTATCTCGTGCTGATGATTATGCTTCTCAGCGCCAATATTGCATCGGTGTCGACATTCAGGATGTTTTTCCTTCAGGCCAGAGTATGCGTCATTGCAGGTCTCCTTTCTCTGGGATTCCAGATCTGGCTCGGCATTGACTTCCTCCGCTTCCACGGCGATATGACATTTTCGGTTTCCCTCCTCTTCCCGTTGGTGGCTGCCTTCCTTAATTTTGTTGCGGCCCATAAGTCTATGGTTGATGAGATGACCGTCCAGGCTGTGAGAGGTATACGTAAATCAAGAAAAAACAGAAAGTAGATATGAAAAGATTCTTTTTCCTTCTTTGCGCCTGTGTTGCAGGTGCAATCTCTTCCAATGCACAGACCAGAGAGGCATTGGAGGATTCGGTTGTAATCGGCGGCATATCGCGCTCAATGGTAAACCTTGCCTTGAGTGCAAACCAGATGAAGCCAGATGAGAAGCTGATGATCCATTGGACATACGCGGAGTACCTTAAAGAGGTTTCGAGAGAACCCCTCGCGTCTTTCACAGATCAGGAGCTTAGAGAAATCCTGAAGTATTACCACACAGACGGATACAGATATCTTTCATCCGACGCGTTCTTTACTTCATATCTTGAGAATGTCACAAAGGCATTGGAGTATGAGCTCGGTGGCGGTGTTCCTTTCGTATATGGTCTGTCTGACAAGACTTACGGTGCAGGTCTTGAGCCAACCTTCAAGAGCACGCTCTCTTCTCTTCAGTCTGTGATCGACGATATGTACGGAGAGGAAAGCACAGCGATTACAAGCGCCAAGTCGGCAGGTGTGCCTGCAAGCCACATTCAGCTGATGAAGACAGCAGCAAAGAAGGTGATGGCCAATCTTTACAACATCTACAAGGTGACTGTTGTAGATTACCTCACCAAAGAGGCTGTCAAGGAGGTAGAGGACTTCGCTCTTTCTGCCCTTGGACAGAAGTATGCTGTATACTTGACAGAAGTGAAGGCTGCTGCTGACCTTGCCTCTGATGAGTTCATCAACGAGTTTATGCAGAAACTTGAGAAGAACAAGATCATAAACTCTCAGCATAGGGCTAGCGTGGTTGAGTATGTCTCTGTTTCAAGCGAGTTCCCGGAGTACTTCCCTGAACTCCTTCGTCCGTATGCGGAGATGAATGTCGGTGATTACACATATCAGGGTGAGACTCGCGACAGCAGACCTTACGGAAACGGTAAACTGACCGACAAGAAGGGTGTTACATATGAAGGAAACTTCAAGAACGGCAAGAGACACGGACTCATCACTGTGACAAAGCCTGGCAAGCCGTCTGTAAAGCAGTATTGGATCGATGACAAATACAGGAAGGAAGTGCCTGTGGGTAAGGGCAAGGATGGAATTATGCCTGCTCCATACAGTGACGAGGGACTTCGTTTCGGCTACGGAAGCGTTTATGACGACAAGTCGAGGGCACGATATCAGGGCGTGTTCATCGATGGTCAGCTTTATGGTCAGTCCAAGGTGTATGAGCCAGGCAGGACAGTAGAGGGCGAGTTCGTTGACGGAAAGTTTGTCAACGGAGTGATGACCTGGACTAAGGATGAGAACCAGACAGTCACATTCAAAGGAAGGATGTCCGGAAATATGGGCCAAGGTGTCCGTGAGTGGAAGGCCAAGGATGGCTCAAGAACAGAGACTCATATCGGCTTCTTCCTTGACGGAGTGCTTGAAGGACAGGGACAGAGAAATATCGTGGCTGAAGGTGAGGCAATCCAGACTGCCGGCCTTTTCGCATACGGCAAGCAGTACGGCGAGGGAACAAAGAGACGTAAGATCGAGCACGACAACGGAATGCAGGAGTCATCTTTCTATACAGGATCTTTCTTTGCCGACAATTATCAGGGCGAAGGTCGCATCACATTCTCGTTCGTGGACGCTCCGGTAGGTGCAGGTGCCTCTTTGACACGTTGCGGTGTGAAACTTGCGCCTTTCTCGACCTCATCTCCGACTGTCGTGATGGAAGGACGTTTTGACAGCGGAAGTTTCATAGAGGGAAGAATCACATATTCGGACGGTACCTGGTATGAAGGAAGATTCTCGGAAGCAGGTCTTGTGCAGGGAAGTATGCGCTGCGTTAACGAAGACGGCTCTGTATATCAGGGCAAGTGCTCTGACGGAGTGCCTCACGGATCCGGTGAACTCCACAAGACTGACGGTTCTGTATTCAAGGGCGAATTCGAGTACGGAGCGCCTGTAAAGGTGAAGGAACCTGTACGCCAGGACCCAAGGAAGAGCAACGTTGTGCGCAACGATGAACTCTCGTTCAAGTTCGACAATATCTCAGCGGGATACGGAAAGGCTACTCTCATCAAGCCTGCCGGCGTAAAGATTATGGTGAGAACTTCAGTGACATCTCTCAAGGTTACCTGCAAGGGTAAGTTCAAAGGCGAGAACCTTATCGAAGGAAAGGTCACTATGTCTGACGGCTACTGGCTTGAGGGAACGTTCGAAGACGGTATCCTCATCCAGGGTCGAGGAAAGACAATCGATAAGTACAGAGTGGTATATGAGGGTGAGATCAAGAACGGTTTCCCTCACGGTAAAGGAAAGTGTTTCTATAACGACGGCACTAGGTTTGAAGGAAAATTCGCCTGGGGCAATCGTATGGGAGGAACCCATTACTCAGCCACAGGCGAAGTCATAAGAGTCTACGAATAACAGACTATTTGCTGTAAAGTTCTTTTCTTGATTGCGGGCCCGAACCTTTCCATACGTTCGGGTCGGTAACCCAAGCTTCAATGATTCTCTCTTTTCCGTTCATTACGTTTGTTTCAAGGAACTTGAACTGGAGATCTGTTGTAGTGCTCATCGAACCGGCGATTTCGTGGCCGTAGTCGATGAAATGATACATATTATAGTTGAATCCGAACTTCTCGAATCTCTTCACGAGCTTTCCGGCTCCGAAGAATCCAAGATTGAAGAAGGCGATCTGTTCGTAAGGAACGAGTTTGTCCGCAGTGCCGTGGAGCATAAGAGTCGGACAAGGTCGTTCCTTATAGTTTACCTTACCCTCTCTTGAGAGGATCGCACCGGAGAACGACATCACGCCAGCATATCTGAATCCTTCCGGAAGAGTCTTTGTCCAGGATGTCCTGTTGCAGACCTCGTATTCTGCCTGCATTACGCTGATCGCTCCTGCAGACGAGCCGCTGATGACGATGTTGGTCGGATCCACTCCCAGCTGCTCCGCATTCTCAACGATGAATGCTGTAGCGCTGAAAAGATCCTCTACCGCCATATGGATGGCCTTGTCCAGTACGTTTACCTGAGCCACTCCCACCTTGTTGGAACCTTTGAGTCCGAGACGGTAGTCGATGGAGATGATTCTGTATCCGTTGTCGGTCATAGTCTTGAACCATCCGTTGTAGCTTTCATCGTCACGGTTTCCTCTGATGAATCCGCCTCCGAACATAAATATGATGGTTGGTTTTGTCTTGCCGTCGATCTTGGTGATGCTGCCCTTTGCTGGGTTATAGACGTCAAGGAAGAGTTCGCAGGTGTCTCTTTCGACGAAAAGGTATGTTCCGTCAGGGGAAATCTTCTCTGCTGCCGATGCTGCAGAAAATGCGCACCATATAAGCGCGAATGCAATAAGGATTTTCTTCATATTATTCTTCATTTTCATTTGATGTTATAAGCTTCTCGTCAGGAATCAGTCGCTTGATAGCCTTGATATGTCCGAAGAAGCGGAATGCGATCACGCGGAAAACAGTATATACCGGTATCGCTATGATCATAGACATAGGGCCTCCGATGTGTCCCACGATCAGCAGGACGATGAAGATTTCGAGAGGTTTTGCCTTGATGCTTGTCGAGTAGATGAGGGGCTGATAGAGGAAGTTGTCCACCAGCTGTGTGAAGCAGAATATCGCTATCAGGATGGATGTGAATATCCAGAAGTTCACGTCCAGGCCTACAGGTGTCGCGCTGCTGTACTTGAGGATGAGTCCCAGCAGTGTTCCGAGTGCTCCTCCGAGAAGAGGACCTACGTAAGGAATGATGTTGAATATGCCTGTGAGGAAGGCGATTCCGAGTGCTGCGTTGATTCCGAGTCTGGCGACAAGAAAGAGTCCGAGGAAGTTGATCAATGCCACTCCTGCTACCTCTATCATCACTCCTGTGAAATACCTTGAGAGGAGATGTCCGATATCGGAGATCGCCTTTTCTGTAGTGGCCTCGTGTCTGTCTGGAACGAGCGCACATACTATTTCGGTGAAGAGTCCGTCATCCTTGATGAAGAAGAAGCCGATGAAGACCACGGAGAACAGTCCCACTCCGAGGCTTGTGATGAATGATGCTGCAGAGCCTATCCAGTTGGAGAATGAGGCTGGGTTGAACAGTTTCTGGACTTCCTGCAGAACAGCTATTTCAAGTCTGAAGTCGCTGCCCAGTGAAGTGAAACTGTTTCTGAGATATTCGTTGAGGTTGGCAAGAGGGATGGCTACGCTCTTGGCGGCTCCCTCGATATTGCTCATAGATATGTTCTTGATGATGCCGCTGACTATAGGGACTATGACGTATGCCACGGCTGTCAGCACTCCCATTACGATGGCAAGCGAGAGGGCGGCGAGCAGCCAGTCCGGAGCCTTGCGTCCCTTGATGCTTATCTTCTTGAGAGATACCATAATAGGCTTTGCTATCAATGATATCACCACAGCTACGAGAATATATATGAGTACATTCTTGAAGAACCAGCACAATGCCGCTGCGATGCCGATTCCGGCTGCAAGAAGGATGTATTTCGCAAGTTTGTCGGTATATCTTTCGTTTGCTTTCATATCAGGATTGTTAGGGTTTGCTGCTCAAATATAGATATTTATTTCAGATGCTGCGACAAGGCTTCATAGATTTGCGTGGCGGTGTCTGCAAGCATCCAAGGCGAATAGGCTTCGAGTTCCTCTCTTGTGCGGAATCCCCAGGTCACTCCGACCGTCTTCACTCCTGCACTGATGCCTGTTTTCATATCCACGTCAGAGTCTCCGCAGTATATCACCTCGTCAGGACTTGTCACCCCTGCCGCTTCCATAGCCTCCAACACGATTGACGGATCCGGCTTTATAGGGTGACCCGGCCTTTCTCCGAGCACGGCCGCGAAACTGAAGCGGCCGAAATATCTGTCGACAAGTCCCTGTGTCCCCTGCTGGTATTTGTTGGATGCTATTGCAAGAGCCACACCTTTTTCGGCTATGTTATGAAGGAGGTCTTCAACTCCCTCATATGGGACAGTGAAGTCGCAGCTGTGCTCATTGTAATATGGCACGAAGAAGGATCTCATCTTCTCCACCATCTCCTCGCTTCTGCATTCCTCGGGAAGTGCGCCTCTGAAAAGATTGGTGATGCCGCGTCCGACAAGCATATTGTACTCTCCAAGGCTACGCTCGGGACAGCCGCAGCTTTTGAGGGCATAGTTGCAGGCTTCTGCAATGTCTCTACGGGTGTCCAGAAGTGTTCCGTCAAGGTCGAATACTACAAGTTTTATCATATTTTCCAGAAATTTATTTAATGTGCCACAACTTGGCACAGTGCGGGTCTATCTTTGCATCAACAAACAGATAGAAACCTTTAAAACATAAAGTTATGAATACAGACAATACACTTTCAGGCCTCAGCACAATGTTCACTTCTGAAGCTTCTTACAGAACTCTTGTGGATCTGATAAGTGATCTGGATCTTGAACTTATGGGAATGGACGTGGCTTAAACCCATTCTACCAGAGTGTCCTCCTTGTCCTTTGTAAGGCTCACGCGGATATCCGCTCCGATTTTGGCGTTCTTTCCGGAAAGCATACGCTCTGCGATGATGTGCTCGGAAACCGGATCTTCGATGAGTCTCTGGATGGCTCTTTTGAGCGGTCTGGCGCCATAATTAGGATCGTAGCCTGTGTCTGCGACAAATCTTTTGGCTGCAGCTGTGACCTTGAGGCCGAATCCGGCTTCCTTGACTCTTTGCTTGAGTCCCTTGAGTTCGATGTCGATGATCTTTTCGATATCCTCCTTTGTGAGAGGGTTGAAGAATACCTGCTCGTCCACTCTGTTGATGAATTCAGGCGGGAATGCCTTTCTGACAGCCTTTTCAAGTACAGCCTTGCGGTTCACGTTCACATTCTTGCCGGCAGTGTTGAAGCCGACTCCAGTGCCGTATTCCTCAAGCTCCCTGCTGCCCACGTTTGAAGTCATAATGACGATGGTGTTGCGGAAACTTACAGTCCTTCCGTTGCTGTCGGTCAGACGTCCTTCGTCCATAACCTGGAGCAGGATGTTGAATACATCAGGATGAGCCTTCTCGATCTCGTCCAGCAATACGACGCAGTACGGCTTGCGCCTTACTCTTTCGCTCAACTGTCCTCCTTCCTCGAATCCAACGTAGCCCGGAGGCGCTCCGATGAGTCTCGACACGTTGAACTTCTCCATATACTCGCTCATATCGAGTCTGATCATATTGTCCTCCGAATCGAAAAGATACTCCGCAAGCGACTTTGCAAGTTGTGTCTTTCCGACTCCTGTCGGTCCGAAGAAAATGAATGTACCGATAGGCTTGCCCGGATCCTTGATGCCGGCTCTGTTTCTCTGTATTGCCCTGACCACCTTATCGATAGCGTCATCCTGTCCGATGATTCTCTTCTGGAGTTTCTGACGCATATTCATCAGTTTGCCACCTTCGCTTTCCGCAACTTTTCCAGACGGAATACCTGTCATTTTCGATATCACGGTAGCTACATCTTCTGCAGTTACGCAGCCTTTCTTCTGCGGGTTTTTCAGACGCACCATAGAGCCTGCTTCGTCCATCGCATCGATCGCCTTGTCGGGAAGACATCTGTCTGTGATATATCTCTCCGACATTCTCACGCAAGCCTCGATCGCATCCTCTGTGTAAACCACATTGTGATGCTTCTCATAGTTGGTCTTCAGTCTGGTGAGAATGGATATAGTGTGCTGAACGTCAGTGTGTTCCACCACGATCTTCTGGAATCTCCTGTCAAGTGCTCCATCCTTCTCCACGATCTTGTGGAATTCATCCATAGTAGTGGCTCCGATACACTGGATGTCGCCTCGCGCAAGCGCCGGCTTCAGCATATTCGCCGCGTCCAGACTTCCCGATGCGCCGCCTGCTCCTACGATGGTGTGGAACTCGTCGATGAACAAGATCACATCCGGATTTGCAGCCACCTCATTGATGATGGACTTGAGTCTCTTCTCGAAGTCTCCGCGGTATTTTGTGCCTGCCACGATAGAGCCGAGGTCCAGTGATATGAGTCTTTTGTCTGCAAGTACAGGCGGAATGTCACCGGCTACGATCTTGAGCGCGATTCCCTCCACGATGGCTGACTTTCCGACTCCCGGGTCACCCACGAGCATCGGGTTGTTCTTGCGTCTGCGGCCGAGGATCTGGATTACCCTCTGGATCTCGTCCTCTCGTCCTACGAGCGGGTCCAGCTTGCCTTCTCTTGCTGCCTGTGTGATGTCGTATCCGAACTCCTCGAGAGGAGATGTCTGCTTCTCTGGCTCTTCGGCGTTCTCCTGGACTGCTCTGATGCGGATCTGCGGAGCCTCCTCCTCGGGCTTCCTGCCCTCGTCCGGAGTCTGCACGGCAGTGTCTCTGTCAAGCAGTTCGTTCCTGTCCAGATATTTGAAGATGTGCTCGTAGTCGATCCCCTGGTCACGCATAAATGTGTAGCCGTAAGAACCTCCGGCCCTGCAGAGGGCAAGGAGGAGGTGCTGTGAAGCCGCCTTGGCGCTGCGCACCTTTGTAGCTTCAAGGATTGTGAGGCTGAGCACATTCTGTGCTCCGCGTGAAAACGACACCTTGTCGATGTCCGAATAAGGGACGTGCTCGTTGGTGAATATCCTGCCGTCGATGAACTCCTTCATCTCCTCGATGTCGATGACGGTGCCGCGCAATGCGTCCACTCCGGTGTTCTCTCTGTGGCGGAGCATTCCGAGGAAAAGATGGTCAGGGGCGATGCCGTAGCTGCCCGTTCTCATAGCCTCTTCTCTCGAGAAATTGATGATTGAATTGAGCTCGTCCGATATGCTGATTTCCATATATGCGAAAAAATGTGTCTGTTACTATTAAAATCGTTCTTGATTGCACAAAATTACTAATTTTTTTGTAACTTTGCCAAGATGTATAATCAAGATAAAAAGTAAATATCATATATGGAAAATGAGGTAAAAACAGGTAGAATTGAGCAGGTGAACATCGACCAGCAGATGAGGAATGCGTATATCGACTACTCAATGTCTGTAATCGTGTCCAGGGCACTCCCTGACGTGCGTGACGGTTTCAAGCCTGTACACAGAAGAGTCCTCTTCGGAATGGACGGCCTCGGACTCAGACATACCAGCCAGACCAAGAAGTCTGCCCGTATCGTCGGTGAGGTTCTCGGTAAGTACCATCCGCACGGAGACTCCAGCGTTTACGACGCTATGGCCAGAATGGCTCAGGACTGGAGCCTTAGATACCCGCTCGTGTTCGGACAGGGTAACTTCGGTTCGATGGACGGTGACCCTGTGGCTGCAATGCGATACACCGAGGCAAAGCTCTCGAAACTTTCTGACGAGGTGCTTGCTGACCTCGAGAAGGATACAGTGGATTTCCAGAACAACTTCGACGACTCTCTCCAGGAGCCGACTGTTCTCCCTACAAAGATTCCTCTCCTTCTTCTCAACGGTTCGTCAGGTATCGCTGTAGGTATGGCGACAAATATGGCTCCGCACAACCTTTCAGAGTGCTGCGACGCCATCTGCGCATACATCGACAATCCTGATATCACTGTCGAGGAACTGATGCATTACGTTAAGGGTCCGGACTTCCCTACAGGAGGTATCATCCAGGGCCGCCAGGGCATCAAGGACGCATTCGAGACCGGCCGTGGCCGTATCGTGATCCGTTCGAAGACAGACATCGAGGTGAGCGAGTCAGGTCGTGAGACCATCGTTGTGACTGAGATCCCATATATGGTCAACAAGAGGGAGATGATCGAGAAGATCGCAGAGCTCGTGGAGACCAAGAGAATCGAGGGTATCGCATACATCAACGACGAGACTACTATGAAGGGCGTCCGCATCGTGATCCGCCTCAAGAAGGACGCGAACTCGAATGTGGTTCTCAATACTCTCTTCAAGTACACTCCGCTTCAGTCAAGCTTCTCGGTGAACAACGTAGCCCTTGTGAACGGACGTCCACGTACGCTCAACCTCAAGGACCTCATCAAATACTTCGTAAGACACAGACACGAGGTAATCCTCCGCAGAACCAAGTTCGATCTCGACAAGGCTCAGAAGAGAGCGCACATCCTCGAGGGACTCCTCAAGGCTCTTGATGTGATCGACCAGATCATCAACATCATCCGCTCTTCAAAGAACGTCGATGATGCGAAGGCAGAGCTTATGCAGCAGTTCGCATTCACTGAGGTTCAGGCTACAGCTATCGTGGAGATGAGACTCCGCCAGCTTACAGGACTCGAGAGAGAAAAGCTCCAGAGCGAGTACGACGAGCTTATGAAGTTCATCAAGTACTGTGAGGACGTTCTTGCAAACGAGCACCTCCAGCTCGGCATCATCAAGGACGAGACTCTCGAAATGAAGGAGAAGTACGGCGACGAAAGAAGAACAGAGATTGCCCTTTCTTCAGAAGAGTTCAACCCAGAGGACTTCTATGCTGATGAGGATGTGGTCATCACTATCTCTCATCTCGGATATATCAAGAGAACTTCACTCGCCGAGTATCGTCTCCAGAACAGAGGCGGCGTAGGTATGAAGGGAAGCGCTACACGTGACGAGGACTTCATCGAGCACATCTATGTCGCAAATATGCACAGCACTATGCTCCTCTTCACTCAGAACGGTAAGTGCTACTGGCTCAAGGTCTACGAGATTCCAGAGGGATCACGTGCATCGAAGGGCCGTGCGATCCAGAATGTGATCAACATCGAGCCGGATGACAAGATCAAGGCATACCTCAATGTGAAGAACCTCAAGGACGAGGATTACATCAACAACAACTACATTGTCCTCGGTACAAAGAAGGGTATCATCAAGAAGACATCTCTCGAGGCTTACTCACGTCCTCGTACAAACGGTGTGATCGCTATCACTGTACGTGACGGAGATGAACTCCTCGAGGCAGTTATGACCAACGGTCACAGCGAGATTCTCCTCGCAGGCCGCAACGGACGCTGTTGCCGCTTCGATGAGGCGGATGCAAGAGCACTCGGAAGAACTGCATCAGGTGTGCGCGGCATAAATATTGAAGATGATGATGAGGTTGTAGGTATGATCACCTACGATCCTACAGCTGAGGATGCGGCTGCACACACAATCCTCGTAGTCAGCGAGAACGGTTACGGAAAGCGCACAGACTTCGAAGAGTACCGCAAGACAAGCAGAGGCGGTAAGGGTGTGAAGACGCTCCAGATCACAGAGAAGACAGGTTCACTCGTAGCTATCAAGAACGTTACTGACGAGAACGACCTTATGATCATCAACAAGTCTGGTCTCACCATCAGAATGGCGGTTTCAGGCATCAAGCAGGCCGGCCGTGCTACCCAGGGTGTACGCCTCATCAACATCAAGGACGGTGACGCTATCGCAGCGGTTTCTGCAGTAAACAAGACTGAGGAAGATCAGCCGGTAGAGCAGACTGAACAGACCGAGAATACAGAGAATACAAATAATTAACTTAATATCACAACATTATGAAAAGAATTCTTATCGCATTGGCAGTGCTTCTTTCAGTACAGGTAGCTGATGCACAGGTGAAGACTCCAGAGGCTGCAAAGAAGGCAGTTGAGGCAGCAGAGGCTGCAGCGCAGAATCCTAAGAAGGCAGTAAAGGTAGCGACTTGGACAAAGCTCGCATCTGCTTATATGGATGCATACAACGCTCCTACAGGTAACCTTTGGGTAGGTGCAGGTTTCCAGGAGCTTCCGCTTCTTTTGGGCAACCAGAAGCCAGTTGCTGAGGAGCAGGCTGTTCTCGGTGGCGAGCCTTGCCTCAAGCAGGTTTTCGCTGACAAGGAGCTTTACTTCAACCAGAACGGTCAGATCATCCTGATCAACGTTACCAAGCCAGTATGCGAGAACGCTCTTGCAAAGGCTGTAGAGGCTTACAAGAAGGCATACGAGGTTGACGTTAAGCAGTCAAAGGTTAAGGATATCAACACTGGTCTCAACCAGATTTCACAGAAGTACCTCAACGAGGGTATGAACAGCTATCAGCTCGGCGACCTTGCACAGGCAAGCCAGCTCTTCGGTCTCGCAGCTGATGCTATGGCTACTGAGCCTCTCGCAAAGGTGGACACTACATCTCTTTACAATGCAGGTTTCACAGCTTGGATGGTAAAGGATTATGAGAGAGCAAAGAACTACTTCGAGAAGTGTCTCGCTGTCAACTATTACTATGAGGATGGTGAGGTTTTCGCAAAGCTCGCTGACGTTTACAAGAACCTCGGAGAGGCAAAGAAGGGCGCTGAGATCCTCGAGACAGGTTTCGTGACTTATCCACAGAGCCAGAGCATCCTCATCGGTCTCATCAACTACTATCTTGAGAACAATGAGAACCCAGACAGACTCTTCGAGCTCATCGCTATGGCTAAGCAGAACGAGCCTAACAACGCTTCTCTCTACTATGTTGAGGGTAACATCTACAAGGAGCTCGGCAACACAGAGAAGGCTGTAGCTGCTTACTACCAGTGCGCTGACATCAATCCAGCTTACGAGTTCGGTTACATCGGAGCAGGTGTCCTCTACTATGAGCTCGCTGTAAAGCTTTCTGAGGAGGCTTCAAACGAGTACGATGACGCTAAGTACAACGCTCTCGTTGAGCAGTTTGAGAAGGCCCTTATGGACGCTATCGAGCCATTCGAGAAGGCATTCGAGGTTACTAAGGACAACAACCTTAAGGTGAGCATCGCCGAGTACCTCAAGAACATCTACTACCGCTTCTACTCTAAGGGTGAGCAGTATGAGGCTGGTTACAAGAAGTATGATGACATCGTAAAGAACGGCATCAACTAATTGATTGTACAACAGAATGAAAAAGAAGCCGACCCAAAAGGGTCGGTTTCTTGCGTTCTATAGGGTGGCATTGAGTTGTCGTAAGGCTCCGCCAGAGTTCCGCTTCGCTCCATCCACCCTTCGGAACTACGTTCCTTCGGGAGCCGCTCACGAG
>JAFYWC010000039.1 GCA_017546585.1 Bacteroidales bacterium | reverse complement strand
TTTCCAGAACTGGGACCAGAACATGCAAATCTGTTATACTCCTATTTTAAAGGACGGCCTGATGTCTATGCACTGCGTTCATCAAAGAAAGGTTATTATACGCAGTGTAATAATTTTTGGAAGTTTGCGATTTGTCCCAAACGAGATGGTGGTAGGGTAAAATGTCAGGATTGTCCTTCAAAAGACTATAAAGAACTAAAAGGCAGGGTTATTTTGCAGCACCTGCAAGGTCTTAAGGAGGATTGCACTGATGTTGTAGGCCTATATCCGTTGTTCTCTAATGGTACGTGCTGGTTCCTTGTTTTTGACTTTGATAATCACGATGAGAGCGCAGAGCCATCAAAAGATTGGCAGCAGGAAGTTAATGCTCTGAGACAGATGTGTATGTCCTTGGGTGTTGATGCTCTTGTTGAGAGATCCCGTTCAGGACGAGGTGCTCACGTATGGATCTTCTTTAGTGATCCAATTCAGGCATCCAAGGCACGAAAATTCGGTGAGGCACTACTGAGAAAAGGGGCTGAGTCTGTAAGTTTGAAGAACTTCACTTACTATGACAGAATGATGCCAATGCAGGATTCCCTTCCTGAAGGCAAACTTGGCAACCTGATTGCTTTACCACTTCAAGGCCGTGCTCTTAGAAATGGTAACAGCGCATTTGTTGATGAATCCTGGAATACATATAAGGACCAGTGGAAACGCCTGCGTGAGACTAGGAAATTGAGCGAGAAAGAGGTTGATGATTTCATAAAGCTATGGTGTCCTGACGATGACACGATGTCCATATTCCAGAATGATATAGTAGAAGATACTGCTGCTGGCCAGACGCCTCTTCTTTTTGGACAAAGTCCTGCTTCGACGAAGAGAGAATTCCATGCTGAAGATGCGGAGGGTGCTGTAAAGATTGTGCTCTCTGATGGTATATATGTCAATAAGAAAGGACTTAAAGACCGTATGCAGAATGCAATCAGAAGGATTGCAGCCTATTCAAATCCGCAGTTCTTCCAGACTCTCAAACTGGGCTTCTCCACAAAGGACACTCCGCGAATCGTATACAACGGATATGACGAAGGTGATTATATTATTATCCCTCGAGGTTGTTACGATGAACTGATATCCCAACTGTCAGGCGCAGGTGTTCGTTATAATGTGGTTGATAAACGACAGAAAGGACGTAAAATAGATGTCCATTTCAACGGCGTCCTCTATCCGGAGCAGCAGGTGGCAGCAGAGAAGATGTTGTATAACGACATAGGAGTTCTTGCAGCAGCCACAGCATTTGGTAAAACTGTCTTGGGTGCATATCTGATTGCACAGAAAAAGGTGAATGCCTTGGTTCTCGTTCATAATGTTGAGATCATGAACAACTGGATTAAGGACCTGAACTCATTCCTGACTATAAATGAGGAACTTCCGACTTACACGACTCCCAAAGGACGTGTCAAGAAGCGCAGCTCATTGATAGGTACATTCTCATCTCAAAAGGACGCGACCACAGGAATAATTGACATTGCAATGATTACTTCTCTCGGCAGGGAGGATAATATAAACGAACTGGTGTGCAACTATGGAATGGTTATCGTTGATGAGTGTCATCATGCAGCAGCTGTAACCCACGAAAACGTGTTAAGAGCGGTTACTGCAAGATATATCTACGGAATGTCAGCAACGATTAACCGTGGTGATAAGCAGGACAAGAAGATGTTTATGCAGCTTGGCCCTATTCGACATAGATATACAGCAAAGGAAAGGGCTCAGAAGCAGGGAATAGGTCATTACATTTACCCGCGTTTTACCAGATTAGTGGATCTGAATCAGTCAGAGGATAGGAATCCGGCAGATTATTACCGCCTCATCATGCAAAGTGAGCTGCGTAATATGCAGATAGTTTCTGATACTATGGATTGTGTCATGCGTGGACGCACTCCGGTTGTTATGACGAAATACAAGGAGCATGCGCAGAAATTATATGATATGCTTCAAGGCTCAGCCGATCATGTGTTCTTGCTTCAGGGAGGTAAAAGTCTGAAGGAACGAACGGCTATACGAGAAGATATGGCCGCTGTAAGAGCGGATGAAAGTATTATTCTTGTTGCCATAGGCCAGTATGTGGGTGAGGGCTTCAACTACCCACGTCTTGACACGATGCTTCTTGCAATGCCTATTTCGTTTGAGGGTAATGTCGAGCAGCATGCCGGTCGTCTTAATCGTGATTATGAAGGAAAGAAGGATGCCATCATCTTTGACTATATAGATCAGCATATTCCGACCCTTAAGAGGATGTACTATAAGCGTTTGAGAGCATATAAAAAGATTGGATATGAGGTTTGCTCTGAAATAATTGATAAACAGGAGATTACTAATTCTATATTCGATAGTCAAAGCTACTTCGATATATTTGAAAAGGATGTAATTTCTGCTGCAGGAAGTGTGGTTATATCCAGCCCGTCATTCAGTTTCAAAAAGGTCAATTGGCTATGTGCTGAGAGTGAATGTCTGCAGATAAAAGGTGTGTCTGTTGTGGTGTTGACATTAGATCCGGAAGATTATCCAGAGGATGGACGAGACCAGCATAAATCCCATATTGAGCATCTGATTTCTGCTGGTGTCAATGTAATCACATGTCATAAATACCGTGAGCGCTTTGCAATCATAGATAAGTCGCTTGTCTGGTATGGTAGCATGACCCTTCTGTCCAATGAAAAGGAAGATGATAGTCTGATGCGTATCAACAATCCAGTAATTGCCGAGGAATTATTGGAATTTGCAGCTGCTTTGAAGTAGTATATACTTCCTGTTTTCATGTGCGATGTGGACCAAATTATGGACCAAATTTTTCTTATATCAAGTAGGATATGTTAGAGACTCTACAAATCTTTTGACAGAAATAAGTTATTGATAATAATCTATTTAAGACTCTATTTTAATAATAGTCTTTATCCCTCTCTCTCCGCAAACTGAAAGGCCGGATGACGAAAGTCATCCGGTTTTTGTGTGTAAATAGGTCACTGGAAAGCTTGCTTTCCAAGTGGCCTATTTGCACACAAATCAGAGCGCCAGCTCTGGCCTTTCAGCTTGCCAGGGCCCCACCGGCGAGGTGGATGGGATGTGCAAAGGAGCGTAGCGACTGCGCAAATCCCTCTCTCCCCAAAAGTTTCCCAAAAATCACAAGTTTATTCACTATTTGGAGGTGTCTGGAGATTAGACATTTTTCTCTTTTCTTCTCTTTCGCAATACCCCAGTGAGTGTTGTCCGTTTATAAAAACTTTTTCCTATATTTGTATGGTCCTGCGGTTTTTGCCGTTTGATATTACATATTGTGAAAGTGTTTTTCGCAAGTCCTTTAATGAAAATGTGGAAGTTTTCTTTGTTAGAAGGATGGCACGGAACAACACTCACTTCGTATAGATACCTGTGGCAGGTCGCGTTCTGCGTACCCGTACCCCATATCTATCCGAGTGTGGGGTATTGTGTCGTTTATTTCTAACAGGGTCTTTCCACAACCTTCATTAAGATAAACGAAAGTCAGCTCCACACTTTCTTTGTATATAGATGAATCTTTTGGGGCTGAAGAACTAGCGTTGCTTGAGTCGTGGAAATACCCCAATTTTCTCAAAAAGCACAAGAAGAACTGAAGTATTATGTCTATTGCTTGGTTGACCCAAGGGATAGGAAAATCTTCTATGTGGGAAAAGGTGTAGGCAATCGTGTGTTTGCCCATGCTTGTGATGCGCTTGAGTCTGAGGATTGGGTTACGGATAAGCTAGATAAAATCAGGGAAATCATTTCTTCTGGTCATAAAGTACTTCACTATATCATTCGACATAAGCTTACAGAAGAGGATGCTCTAACTGTAGAATCCGTCCTTATCGATTTTCTAACTTATCAGGATTTTAACACGGAAAGTCTTCTTACAAATATAGTCGCTGGCCATCATCAGTGGGATGAAGGCATCAAAACAGTTGATGAGATTAATCAGCTATACGATTGCCAACCGCTCAAACTAAAAAAAGGACATCAACTTCTGATGGTCAATCTCAATAGGACATATCGCATCAAGACAGTTGATGGTATGCAGGTTCGTCCGAATCTTTATGATGTTACACGAGGATACTGGCATGTAAATAAGGCGAATGCTGATCAAATAAATTATCTCCTCGGAGTCTATAAGGGCGTTGTGCGATGTGTTATCAAACCGACTACAAAATGGCTCTTGTCTAAACGAGATGAAAACGGAAAACTGATGAAGACCAAGAGATATTACATTGAGGGAGTCACAGATGATAAGGAGGGCAATGATCTTTACCTAAACAAAGATACTTCTGCGTATCCTTTTGGATCAGGAAGCGCAATCAGGTATGTAAAAGAATAACATAAAACACATAAACTATTCAATTATGGGACTTTTAGACAAAATTAAAGACAACTTCACAAAGGCGGAGTTTAACGTATCGCCTCAGAAGAAACTTAAAACTCTTTCGGCTGAGTTTGAGAATGCATTCGGAGTGGAACTCGTATTCTATAAGGGAAAGCAGATTGCTGACGGCGGACTTACTCTTAAGCAGCTTAACACAAAGACTTCAAAAGAGGTTGATACAAAGGCAGACGGCTTCCAAGTTAAGGCAAGCATGAAGGTCGGTGATGCTGAGAAACTCTTTGACACTAATTTCGGAGTAACAGTTCAGATTAAGAAAAATGGCAAGCTCGTTCCGAACGATATGACTATCGGTGAGGCTGCGCGTGCTGAAATTTAATAAACTTATTAACCTTTTAATACACTAAAATTATGGCAGAATTTACACTCAATGGCCGTACTAAGGTAAAGACACTTAAGGCTAACTTCAAGGAGAACTTCGGTTCAACACTTCGCGTTTACAAGAGCGCTTCATGCAAGGGCGGTTTCGCTGATGACGATGCAACTCTCGCATCTATCCGCGCAGAAGGTCACAAGGGTGGCGACCTCGTAGTAAAGGGTAATATGCAGGTTGGTAACTTCGAGAAGAAGGTTGCTGAACTCTATGGTATCGGTGTTCAGGTAGCTAACGCTGATGACACAGCTCTCGCTGACAACTCTGTAACACTCGTGGCAGCAGGTAAATAATTTACCATCATATTTTGTCCAGGCAACCTGACCGTTGCCTGGATAGCCATATTAAAATAGGCCGTACAGAAGCTGTTTGAGCTATTAAATTGAGGAAATATGGAATACGATTACAAATTAGATTACATTACTAGATTGCTTCGCAAAATCAGAAACAAGAGGTTTGAGGCATATG
Source organism: Bacteroidales bacterium (assembly GCA_017546585.1). Lineage (GTDB taxonomy): Bacteria > Bacteroidota > Bacteroidia > Bacteroidales > UBA932 > Cryptobacteroides. The sequence continues at coordinate 26,265 of JAFYWC010000039.1, read as the reverse complement.
TGATTCAGCGTATTTGGGATTTACTCAATGATGATAGTATCCGTTTTGTTACTCAGCAATATTTTAAACGTGATGAAAATGGAGAATATGCTCTTACAGATTTATACTTGCCGCAAATCAATATGATAGTTGAAATCGACGAGGGACAACATATTGCTAATGAGCATGAAGATGCGCTGAGGAGTGAAGATATTAAGCAGATTAAAGCTGTTGAAGGTGTTTGCATAGAACGCATTGCTTTATGCGATAAGAATACATTGAAAGCGTTTACAATGGCTGAAGTGCATCAGCAAATAGATGACGTGGTAGAAAAAATCAAGGATGCAGTTGAGCAGCTGGGTAATCAATTTCAGCCTTGGGATGACGAATTATGGACTCCGGAATACTACAAACGTAAAGGCTATTTCAGAGTTTCGGACGATGACTATATAAAAAGTATCGATGATGCCGCTGCAGTATTTGATACAAAGGCAAAGCATCGTGGTTTTCTTAGAGCAGCAGGTTTTGATGTTCCTAATAAGGAGAATGTAATAGTTTGGTGCCCTGCAAAGGATAATAAGCAGTGGTCAAATAAATTAGAAGAGGAAGGAGATAAAACATTTATCTATGAATCTAATAATGACTCCCAAAAGAGGAATGAACATTTGCAAAACCATGTTAATAAGGCGGGTAAAGAGACCCGTATAACATTCTTCCGTGAAAAGGACGATCTCGGTTTTAACTTTACAAATTTGTTGGAGTGTTTGAAATAGACAAATCAAAATCACTCGAATTAAACGAGTGTGTTTGGATTAGAAAATATGATGAATATAAAATATAAAACACTAAAACTATGAGCAAGGAATATTACAAGAAGAAGATCATTGATCTTCGTGCAGACATAGCTAAAGAAAAAGAGCAGAAAAAGAAGGATAATGAGTATTATGCGCGTATGATTAAAAGTGCGTCTACTCCTTCGTCAAAAGCATCTTATCGCAAATCAAAGATTGATCGAGCTGCAAGTCACGATCGTGATATCGAAAGATACAAACGCCAGATTGAAGATGCTAAGGAGGCATTAGCCAGATTGAAGAAATAAAATGCGGGTTTTAGTCTGTTTGTCATTCATTCTCGTTATTGCTTTCATGCTTGGCCTTGATGTCGTGCTTTGGATGGAAAATCCATTGTACGGCGTTGGTGGCATTGTAGGATTCGTAGCATATTTCATCGCTTATTCAATCAGCGGTGATACGATAATCGCACCTCGAGATTTCTGGCGGTTAAGTAATTGGCAAGTATTCAAGAAGAAAATCGGATATGCTTTTTCAGCTTATCTCATTGCAACGTTGGTTGTATCTGGAATTTTGGCTGCAATTTTTAATTAATTGAGGAAATATGAAATCAAGTATTATAGACGTACCTCGTAAGCATACGCAGGAGGATTTGTTTGGAATTCAGGTGTATCAAGATGCGCTGATAGAGTATGTGCAGCTGACTGATACTCCTATTACAATTGCCCTTCAGGGTGAGTGGGGATCAGGAAAGACATCATTGATGAACTTGCTGAAGTATCATCTATGTGATGTCGACAATAGCCAATATTACCCAGTTTGGATCAATACATGGCAATTCTCTTTGATGAAGTCTTCAAGCCAGGCCATTATGAGCATTCTTGAAGGAATCATTCACCAGCTCGGGGCACTCAATCCAGATAAGCAAAAATGGAATGAAAGCAAGAAGAAGATAGGGGGCATCTTCAAGAAGATGGCTACTGTCGGAACAAAGATTGCAGCAGGAGCTGTAGGCGTTGATGGTGGTCTCGTTGATGAACTTATCGGTGGTGAGGATGCTGCTCAATCTGATATCGTGCAGCTTAAGGAGGAAATATCGACAATCATTTCACAGATTCTTGAAGAAAATCCTTCCAAAAAGGGTGTTACTTTCTACATTGATGACCTAGATAGAATTGACCCACCGGTTGCAGTCGAGATTCTTGAGTTGCTTAAGAATATCTTTGATCTTGAGAACTGTGTGTTCATTCTTGCGATTGATTATGATGTAGTCATAAAAGGTCTTAAGCCAAAATTTGGTGAGCTTACAGATAAGAATGAGAGAGAGTTCAGGTCATTCTTCGATAAGATTATTCAACTTCCGTTCTCAATGCCTGTAGCATCATATAACGTGGATACCTTCCTAGTTGATGCGCTTAGCAAGATTGAATTCTTTACAGAAAAGGAATTGGCTGATACTGATCTGGCAGAAAAACTCTCGGAGATTACTCGTCTGTCAGTAGGCACAAACCCTCGTTCGCTTAAACGTCTGACAAATACGCTTTCACTGATTTCTATTATCAATAAGAAGCAGAAGGCAATAGATTCTGCAGCGGCGGACAAGTTGAATAAGCTTATCAATTATGCCCTTGTGTGTATCCAGATAGCATATCCATATATCTATAATCAGCTTGCAGAAGAGCCTGACTTTAAGAATTGGAATGACAAGATTGCGTCTAAACTAAAGCTGAGACCTTTGAGTGAGGATGAGGTTGAACTTCTTAATTCAACAGAAGAGTTTGATGAGGACTGGGAGAAGATACTCTTCCGTATGTGTCAGAAAGAGACATATTTGAGTAATAGAGCTTTTTACGTTTCAGCACTCCTTGGCAAGATTGCAGAGATTATCAACAATGATGATGAACTAGGTGACATCATCGAAGCTACTCTTGAAATGTCCGCAGTTACGAACCTCAAGGCGTTTGATACACCAAAGAAACTGAGAGTGACTGATGTACCTTGGGCTGAACTTCTTTGGACTCCACTTAAGCAACAGATTTCCAAAGTATCTGATATAAAAGGAAACAAACCTGCAGATAGAGCTTACGCCGTATACAAAGTAAAATCTATTAATGCTCAAATGTGTCCTTGGTATAATATGAAGGAAAGTCTGGCTGGTGTTGCTTTTGAAACTTACGGCGGTGAAGAAGTAAAGAGAATCATTGAAAATGTCTTTGCAAAGCAGCCTGCAGATAGTATTGTTAAGTCGGCCGTTCTCTCGCAAGGAAAGAAGAATAAGAACAAATGGGCATGGACTGTGACTGCACATCTGGATAAATCTGATAAAGGAATTATTCAGTGGTATGTAGATGTAATGCTTGCCTTCTATAACGTCATTGAAGGATAGTATATATTGACCTTTGAAGAAATTTTAGCCAATGAAGAAACTATTCATCGCTGCTATTTTGGCAGTATGTTGCTTTAGTGTTAAGGCTCAGGAAGATGTGGGGTTTACTGCTGATAGACCTGGTGCATCGACTGGCCCTTCTGTTGTAGGGCGAGGTGTAATTCAGTTGGAACAGGGTATTCAATATGACGGAGATGGAGGTGTTGGGACAATCACATTCAGCAATACTCTTCTTCGTTATGGTCTATTCCCGAATATGGAGCTGCGTCTTGGAGGAGATGGCTTTTTATATAAGGAAGATGGATCTACACAAGGATTCAAACCAGCCTTCTCTGGTCTTAGTGTAGGAACGAAAATAAAGTGTTTTGAAGGTCAGGGAGCAATCCCAGCCGTATCAGTATTAGCAGACTTCGCTGTTCCATATACTTCAAGTAAGGGTTTCAATACGGATCATCTTGCACCATCGCTATATCTTCTTTTTGAAAATCCAATCAACGATTGGTTGAGCGTAGGATATAACTTGGGTGCAGAGTGGGATGGAACCCTTCCAAATGCGACCACTTTTGCGGCTGTATGTCTTGGATTCTCAGCAACAGAAAGTCTTGGCTGCTTCATTGAGAGCTATAATTACTTTGGAGCCCTTGGTAATATCTATGCTATGGACTTTGGTTTCAACTGGATGATTGGCAGAAAGGTGCAATTTGACCTTGCGGCGAACATGGACTTGCGAAGTCCTGCTCAATGCTGGTCAATTAGTTGCGGAGTCGCTTGGCAGATTAATAAATAACCATTGGCTAATTCTGCTATGTCAATCCATCAAGATGTTGATTTGTAAGAGTCTATAAATAGAATGTTGTTATGAAAATTCCAGGATTAAGTTTTTCTCTGAAAAGAGCAGTCGGTATCTCAGCTCTTAAGCAGAAAGTTAGTAAGGCTACAGGTATTCCTATGACCAAGCAAGGTCTTGAAAGGAAGATCGGCGGAAGTATAACAAAAGCCGTAACTGGCAAGAAAAAGAAATAAAGCTATGGTTAAAATGTATAAACTATGCGCATTGCTTGTAGTCTCGCTGCTTGTGGTATCATGTACTCCAAGTATTGAAGATCTCATATCTGAGGGTAAATATAAGGAGGCAGAAGCTGCTATTAAAAAGAAGAAAGGATTCGAAAAGTATGATTATGCAGAATTGCTGATTAATGAGTACATTGAACTTGAAGAGTATGACAAGGCAATTTATGTATATGAAAAGATAACTCCCGAACATTGTAGTAATAGTAATATGAGGTTTCCATCCCTCTACTGCCATGGGGCCGGAGAAAATTATGAGCTAAATGTAACGACCTCTTTACGTAAAGCCTTTATGGCAACAGGAGACTATGACAAAGTTTGGCAATATTCTGTTTGGGATTCTGACGGAGATTCTGGATATGACGCAGAGGCATATTATAAGTTTATGAGTGACGTGATTCTGTATCTTTGCTCTACTGGCAACAAGGTAGAAGCGCATAGGTTCTTAAATCATTATGTATTCTGGTTTGACACATATATAGATAACAACTCATATTATTCAACAGAGAAACCAGGATTTCATTGTGATGTAGTTAAGTCTAAACTTCAGAGAATCATTAACATATATTAGCATTTTCCTATGAGATGGTTTTCAGTGATATTGATTGCATTGGCAATCTGCTCTTGTCAAGGTAACCAGAATGATAGTTCTGAGCCTAAAATGTCTGAAAAGGCCAAGATTCTGTATGGAAAAGCAGAGAAGAAAGTTGCTGATCTTGAAGAACGTGTCAATCAGCTTGGCAAAGGAACGGATAGACAGGTTTTTATATCTGTTTTGTCCGATGCCAAGAAACTTACCTTTGACTTTGATTCGACTGGAATGAATCGAGCTGCAATAGATAAGTGCAAGGCTCTTCAGCATAGAATTGAAGAGGCTCAGAAGGCTGCTATTGTCAAGGCCGAGAGCTACATATTGGAATCTAATGTCCTTGTATATCAGGGCCAAGATGTGTTGCTAGAGAAGATGTTCGAATACCCCGTATATCTTGAAAAGGGAGATAGATTGTACTATGAGATTTCGTTGCAGTCTGCAATTTCGGTAAAGATATATAATATGGATGCAGGTAGCACAGTTAAGGCCTATAACAAGAGTTCTATTAAGGATTCTTTGATTGTGGCTTACTCTGGAATTTACTTGCTTGAAATCAAACCTTCCACATCTCAGTATGCCTCAATTGACATATCATACCGTACAGACAATATGGATAGGATATATAATCCTAAATCTGTAAGGTCTGAAACTGTGAGTTGCTCTAAGAGCGATTTTAGGGCATATGGAATTAAGGGCATTAAGATGCAGAATCTGTTTGAAGAACCTCGCAAATTCACATTGCGAAGTCAGCTGAAATCAGCATTCTCGGGATCATCAATTGCACTCGTTCCTGTCCAAGTTCCTACTGGTGCGACAGATATTCTGTACTCAATGCGTATAGCAACCAGTGAGCAGGATAGATCGTCCGATGGCGATTTCCATAGAGACTTAAGCGTAAAGTACAATCAGATAAAGTTTATGGGTCTGCCACTGTACGAGCGTAATCAAGGTTCTGGTTTGCTAAAAACGCTCTTGGATGATAACCGTCCTTTACGAGAGGAGGATGCTTATTGTGATATGTATGTTTTCAGAAGTCAATCAGAAGCCAAGAAGTTTCAGGATGGTACAGCTGGAACATCTGCATTGAAGTATGATGTTGACTGTTCTACTGTCGGAACACAGTCGTGCAACGGACGTGTGCCAACTAATGGCTCATCTAAGCTCTATCTCGGTTTTCAGAATGTTCGTATGCGCTACACCAATTATCTTTGGGTAGAAGCAGTTGCAGTTGTTCCTACTACAGAGTACTATAGGACTAAATATACAATAGACTAAACTATAAGTGAGGTCACGTAAGAAATACTTATCTTTGTTCCTGACGCTGTCCATTTTTGCAGCGTCAGGATTTACTTATAACGCTATGGCAGATATTCATATCTATAGAGGGCGCTACACAAACACCTCGGATATTTTGACAACTTGGGATGGGAAACATATCTACAATGGTAGATATACCAATACATCTGCAATTCTCTATACCTGGGACGGAAAGCATTTATATCGTGGTCGATATACTAATACCTCCGACATCTTGTACACATGGGATGGGAAACACGTTTATAAGGGACGCTGTACCAATACATCAGACATTTTGTATACTTGGGATGGTAAGCATATCTATAGGGGTAGGTATATTAATACATCTGATATTATCTACACATTTGATGGGAAACATCTCTATCGAGGAAGATACACGAATACGTCTGATATACTGCTGACGTTCGGAGCTCCGGTTCCGGTTATTGTAATGCTGTTGAATACGCTGTAGTATATAAAACCGAGGGAGGATAGCAGACTGCCTTTACTTAGACACGGTCACGCAAGTCTCTGTGCAAGCTCCCCTAAGCTTACGCCAGTGGCGGCGAAGCTTGATCGGATCTGCGACTCGTTTTACATAGATTTATATAAATTGGACTGGTCGAGTCGCGTCGGGCCGTCTTAATGTTAGATCTCCCTCGGGAAATAGATCTTCCTATGTGGCCTTCCCTGTTAGTGTCCTTGCAGGTGGGTGGCGCTTAAGTTGTTGAATATCAATAATATAGTCTGTGTTTATTCTCGGTTTTTAAGGAATAAACAATCGCTAAATTGTTGTTTTATAGGTCTTTGTGTGCCACTGGGATTGTTCTGGATATCACTATGTGTTCTGGATATCAGCTTCTGACCTTCTTGGTTGTCACCTTGTGCGACTTTATGGCTAAACTCGCCAAAGGTGTGTCTATTTTCATCACAAATTGCCGTTTCGGGCTACACCTTGTGCGACTTTTAGACAAAACTGGCAAAAGGTGTAAATATTAGAAAGTAGAAAATCCCTCCATTAGAAAGTAATTCCCGTGCCGTACTCGATACAGTAGGAACGGTCGAAATAGTGGGCGCGCATACCGAGACTGAGGAACATCTGACCTGTCTTGAATGAAGGAAGATGATAACGCACTCCTATGCGCTGGAAACATCGGCTGATATCCTCGACAATGCCTGTCTTCTTGAATGTATACACGCCGAATGTGAAGTTCATCGAGAGGTTTGAATAATGGAAGTACTGGGCAAGGTGTGCCGATGTGTAGATCGATGAGTATCCGTCAGGATCCTCCGTTCCACGTAGAAGAAGATCGGTTTCCCTATAGGCATTGTCCGCATAGTTGCCCTCGATGCCGATAGCGGTTGAAAACAGTCTGTGGTATCTGTATGCCGCTTCCGCACCTAACGTCGCTCTGAGTCGGAACTTCACTGGATATGCCTCATCGCCTTTCGCGATAAGTTCCCAGTCGCAGTTGTGTCCTCCGAAAGCCGTGTAAATGTTCCAACGCAAGCCCTTCGGGTAATCCGGCTTTTCAAGTGCGGCTCTCTTGTCTGTCTCCTGAGGAGCAAGGTAATATTTCAGTTTAGTACCCACAGCAAGCTGGTTCGTACCCAGGTTCGGAGCCTGTGTCATACCGTTCGAATGATGAACGAAGTAGCCGGTCAGAGCAAGTTCCCAATGTGGATGAACTCTGAATGACGCCTCCAGTCCTCCCGCAAGATTTGCAAGCAGTTTCGATCCGATGAACATATTTACCACATTGCGGCTGGGATTATATTTGTCAGGAGTGTAGGACATTCCGATTTCCAGAACTGGGCCTAATGAGAAGATGCCTGCGCGGAAAAAATCGAATTCTGTAGCAAGATAGAGGCTGTAGAAGTCGCCCATATGAGAACCTTGCCTATATTTCATAGAACCGGCATTGTCGTAAGAGAATCCTAAGGATATGCTTGGATAGTTGTATGCATTCGACCACCAGTTGCCGTCTGACGGATGTGTATCCAGACCCACCTGTACGCCAGTCAGAATAGACTCGTGCGTCATCAGCATATCATTGTAGATGCCGTGCCAGTCCAGCATATGCTGATAGCGACCGTGCACGGACACATTCAGATGTTCTTTGTTGAATATGGTATTGTTCGTCCCGGAAATAGCTGGTAAGGCTACGCAAAGGGCGATGACTATGAGAAATAGTCGTTTCATATTTAGGGTTAGGTTACAGTTTCAGGTTGGTCCCTACAAATCTACCTTTTTTCTCCGAATAAATCAAGGCGCCCGCAAATCCCCTTTGGAAAACTTCTTGCAATGGGAGTGTCCAAAGACAGACCGACATTATGGAGACAGCACCAAAAATACTGATATTGTCTTGCAGTACCGGTGAGGGACATAACACCTGTGCCAAGGCGTTGAAATCAGCTTTCGAAGCGGAAGGATACATCTGTGACCTGGTGGATGCTCTCAGCCTTGCAGGTGAAGGGTATTCCAAGATCATCTCCCAAAGCTATGACTTCCTTGCGAAGAACGATCTTGTCGGAGCCCCGTACGAGATCGCCGAATGGTACAGCGAACTCAAGCACAAGCCGCTCTCTCCGGTCTATCAGATCAATAAGATATATAACCGGAAACTCTTCCGCCTCATAAAGGACAATGGCTATACTGCAGTAGTGTGTACTCATCTCTTTCCGGCCTTTGCCCTTACCTTCCTGATGGACAAGTCCGCGCTGGACATCTCAACATTCTTTGTGGCAACAGATTATCTCTGCTATCCTCTCATCTGTGAGACCCGGCTTGACGGGTATATGATTGCGCATCAGGACCTTGTTGCAGATTATGTGCAGGGTGGCGTTCCGATGGAGAAGATTCATCCTACCGGAATTCCGTGCAATGAAAATGAGTTTCTCGGCAGAACTCCGGTCGATCAGGCGAGAAGAATGCTGGCTGAACTCTTCGGCTGGCAAAGTGTCCCGACCTCAGGCAGATGGTTCCTGATAATGGGTGGGTCGATGGGCTTCGGCAATATGGACAACCTTATGACCGAACTCTTCAACGAATGTTCAAAAGAGGATAGAATCATATGCGTGTGCGGAAGGAACCTCAGGCAGAAGATGCATATCGAAGAACAATACGGCCATTCGGAAATAGTAAGGACGATCGGCTATACCGACCAGGTGCCTCTGCTGATGGATGCCTGTGATGTGCTCTTCACAAAGCCGGGCGGCCTTACAAGCACTGAGGCGCTGATCAAGAACATTCCGTTGATCCATACGGCTCCCATAAGGGGAGTGGAGGACAAGAATGCACATTTCTTCAGCAAAAGAGGAATGTCGTTCTGGTCGCCGGATCCGAAGCGGCAGGCTGAATATGCAATGGTGCTGTGCGAGAACAGCAGAGCCCGTGAGGCGATGCTTGAAGCACAGCGACGCAATCGCAATGTAGATTCCAGCCAGGATGTGGTTGATATAGTAAAATCTGCGCTCCAATGATGGCGCTTGACCGCATAACAGGCTTTTCAAAGACGATACTTGTAATCTCCACGTTCCTGCTGATTGTGCAGATTGCGTCGTTTCTTTTTGCAGACAGCAATCCGGGAGCCGGCCAGATGTCCTTTCGGATTTTTGAAAACAGCCTGATGATAATTGTCGTCTTTATCCCTGTGATTCTGGACAAAGTCGCCAACGTCAGGATCCCGCGTGCGCTTGAAATAGCATTTGTCGGATTCTGCTTCTCGGGTCTGGTGCTGGGCGACCTCTTCGATTTTTATGGAAGGTTCGTCTGGTGGGATATACTTCTCCACGGCATCTCGGGCGTTATGCTTGGCATCCTTGGCTATGTCATCTTATCTGCATTTATGGACCTGAAAAAGGGGAAAGTATCAGTCAGACCTGTCCTTGTGGCTGTCTGGATAATAAGTTTTGCACTTGCAGTCGGGGCCCTGTGGGAGATATTCGAATACATTGCAGACGGCATATTCGGGCTGAACTCTCAGCAATATCTGACAAGCACCGGGACCTTCGACGAGTCCACGCCGCTTAAGGGCCGGGAGGCATTGAGGGACACTATGGAGGACCTGATCCTTGGCTTCATCGGTGCGGCTGCAGTCGCGATTTTCATATACATAGAACTCCGTTCGGACTACCGTATCCGCAAAGTTCGGCAATAAAATCCCTCAAAAATTTGAATGTTTGAGTCTTTTTACTACTTTTGCACTACGAAAGTAAAAGCGTTTACTATCAAAGGGGAGATTAAAAAGAAAACCGAAATAACTAAAACCTATACAACCTGATTATTCCGCACTATGCGGAAACAAGAACGCCGGATAGTAGTCAAATACCATCCGGCGCTTCTTATACCATATTATCGCACAGTTTCTTCAATGTGTCCAGGAAACTGTACAGCTCATCTTCAGGGATGCCCGTCAGCATCTTGTCGAGAATCGAGATGCCTCTGCTCTTCGCGTCATCCTTGAATCCCTCGGCCAGTTCGGTCAGGACGATGGTGTTCGATCTGCGGTCTGCCGGGTTCTGCTGACGCACGACAAGACCCTTGCGCTCGATCGCGTCAACGAGTTTCGTGATGGAATTCTTGTCCTTGTGCATCTGGTCGGCAATTTCCTGCTGGGAGAGGGGACCGGTGTTCCAAAGAAGGTCAATGACCAGGAACTGTTCAGGTGTCAGGTCCACGTTCTGCTGCTTCAGCATAGCTGCAGTGTACTGCTTCAGCTTGCAGCCTGCAATGTTGAGTTCTACGGCGATTCTTTTAGATAGTAGCATAGTTATACTGTAAACATCTCCTACAAAAATAGCAATTTGCCTTGAAATCCGTATGGATTAACCGCGCAAATTGTCTCGCTTTTCCCTAAAATGCATCTCTTGGACGGGGCCGGCAAGTCCTGTGTCAGAGGCTGCGAGGTACGGAATATGCACATAGAATGCGTCTGGGGCCGGGTGCAGTTGCTTTTGAGTGGTAAAAGTGTTAAATTTGAGGTTGCGATCAGGCGCTGAAGGCGCTGAAATGACACACATTATGACAAAAAGAGTAGTAATTACAGGAATGGGCGTCATATGCCCTATCGGAAATGACGTTCAGACATATTGGAACAACCTTCTTGAAGGAGTCTGCGGAATCGACTTCATTCAGTCCATTCCGACTGACGACCTTCCTGTGAAGATAGCCGGAGAGGTGAAGAACTTCAATCCGGCAGACTATGAGATCGAGCCTGCATTTGCAAGAAAACAGGACAAGTTCACTGTCTATGCAGTCGCTGCAGCGTGGCAGGCTGTGAAGCAGGCAGGCCTGAGTTCCGCAGAGGGCGGCAACATCGATTCGTTCAGGTTCGGAGTCTATGTCGGCTCTGGCATCGGTGGATTCTCGACAATGATGCGTGAATCCGAAAAGATTCTTACAGAGGGATCAAGGTGGGTTTCTCCGCTTTTTATCCCTACAATGATATCCAACATCGCAGCCGGCAACATCGCAATCAGAAACAACGCCTGCGGTCCTTGCCTTCCGGTGGTGACCGCCTGTGCGACATCTACCCACGCGATCGGTGAAGCCTTCCGTGCAATCAAGTACGGCTATGCCGACGCCATCATCGCAGGTGGCTCCGAGGCTGCGATCATCCCGCTTGCGATCGCAGGCTTCGCAAATGCAAAGGCCCTCTCGCGTGCGGAAGACCCTAAATACGCATCCCTTCCGTTCAACAGGAACAGAGGCGGCTTCGTGATGGCCGAGGGCGCAGCGATGCTCATCCTCGAAGAGTATGAGCACGCGAAAGCACGAGGCGCAGAGATCCTTGGAGAGATATCAGGCTATGGCAACACCTGTGACGCTCATCACGTGACTGCTCCAAGACCTGACGGTCTCACGCAGTCGGCTGCCATCAGGGCAGCTCTTGATGAGGCCGGATACACCTCTGATGATGTCCTCTACATCAATGCGCACGGCACAGGAACTGCCCTCAATGATGTTTCCGAGACAATGGCGTTCAAACAGGCCCTGGGCGAAGACGCATACAAGGCACACATCAGTTCCACAAAGGGCGCGACCGGGCATATGCTCGGAGCGGCCGGAGCTGTGGAGGCCGTGGCATCTGTCCTTGCACTCAAGAACGGCATCATCCCTCCGACCATAAATCTCGATGAGATCGAGCCGGAGTGTGATCTGGACTATACTCCGAACACACCGGTGAAGGCAGACATCACTATGGCTGCCTCTGACTCGCTCGGCTTCGGCGGACACAACGGATGCCTGGTATTCAGAAAGTACACGAACGAATAGGAACAATAGAGACCCTGTTATGAACAACATTGACAAGATAAGGGAACTTGTGGCGCGCAGGGAGACTGCACGCATAGGCGGCGGACAGAAGAGAATCGATGCCCAGCACGCCAAAGGCAAGCTTACTGCACGAGAGAGACTCGACCTCCTTCTTGACGAAGGCAGTTTCGAGGAGTTCGATATGTTCGTGCAGCATCGTTGTACGAATTTCGATATGGAAAAGAGCAAGTACGACGGAGACGGAGTGGTGACCGGTATGGGAACCGTCGACGGTCGTCTTGTGTATGTCTTTGCACAGGATTTCACCGTGAACGGTGGATCTATGTCGGAGACTATGGCTCAGAAGATATGCAAGGTTATGGATATGGCCGTACGCAACGGTGCGCCTTTCATCGGTCTCAACGACTCGGGTGGAGCACGTATCCAGGAGGGTGTCAACTCCCTCGCGGGCTTTGGTGAGATCTTTGAGAGGAACATTCTCGCCTCCGGCGTCGTGCCTCAGATTTCCGGCATCTTCGGACCTTGCGCGGGCGGTGCCGTATACTCTCCGGCGCTGACCGATTTTACAGTGATGATCAAGGATACATCCTATATGTTTCTCACAGGCCCGGGAGTGGTGAAAGCCATTACCGGTGAGGTGGTTACGCAAGATGAACTCGGCGGAGCTAGTGTGCACGCAAGCAATAGCGGAGTGGCGCATTTCGCCGCGGAGAACGAGGCTGAAGGCATCGAGACCATCAAGGCCCTGCTCAGTTTCCTTCCTTCAAACAACCGTGAGGAGGCTCCGTTTGTGGAGACTTCAGATTCTCCGGGACGTTATGACGATTCGCTCAACGATATCGTTCCGGACAACCCGAACAAGGCCTACGATATGTACAAGGTCATCGGAAGCATCGTGGATGACGGAAAGTTCCTTGAGGTGCACAAGAGCTGGGCGAAAAACATCATCGTGGGATTCGCGCATATGTACGGCCGCTCGGTGGGCATCGTGGCTAACCAGCCTAAGATCCTCGCCGGTGTGCTCGACATCAACGCTTCGCGCAAGGCTGCGCGTTTCGTACGCTTCTGCGACGCCTTCAATATCCCTATCGTGACATTGGTGGATGTGCCTGGATTCCTCTGCGGAACACAACAGGAATACGGCGGCATCATCACCCACGGAGCGAAACTCCTCTATGCATACGGTGAGGCGACAGTTCCGAAGGTAACGGTCACTTTGAGAAAGTCATATGGAGGTGCGCATATCACAATGAGCTGCAAGCAGTTGCGTGGAGACATAAACTATGCTTGGCCATCTGCCAGCATCGCTGTGATGGGAGCCGGCGGAGCAATGGAGATCCTTTATTCAAAGGACATAAAGTCTATTGAGGATCCGCAGGAAAGGGTACGTGTGGCAGAGGAGAAGAAGAAGGAATACAACGACCTCTTCTGCAATCCTTACACAGCAGCAAGCTACGGCTACATCGACGACATCATCGAGCCGCGCAATACACGCTTCCGCGTGATCCGCGCTCTCGAACAGCTTGCAGGAAAGAAACAGTCAAATCCTTGGAAGAAGCACGACAATCTTCCTCTCTAACATAAAAGGTTATGGATAATACTACAGCAGCTGTCATCGCGCTCGCATTGAAACAGTACATTGATGCGCTCTGCCACGACAAGGAAAGCTACATCATTACCATCAAAAGGAAATAGAGATGAACGAAAAGAAATATACCATCAACGGTAAGGAATATAATGTTGCTATAAACTCATACACAGGTAGTTATGCGGAAGTGAACGTGAACGGCACTGTGTATCAGGTGAAGATAGAGGATGCGTCGTCAGAGGCACAGCCTGCCCCTTCAGCCAGACCTTATGAAGCCCCTGTAGTCGAGGTGCAGCCTCAGACAGTGCCGGCTCCGGTGCCGTCAGGCAATGCGAGGCCGGTGAACTCGCCGCTTCCGGGAGTCATCATCGGAATCAAGGTGAAGGTAGGGGACGTTGTGAAAGAGGGTCAGGCCGTGGCCATACTCGAAGCGATGAAGATGGAGAATGAGATCCAGGCCGAATCCGGCGGCACAGTCGTCTCGGTGGACGTGGCAGAGGGCGACTCTGTTCTTGAGGGTGCCCCGATAGTAACAATAGCATAATACTGTTATGAACGCATATATGTTTCCCGGACAGGGTTCGCAGTTTCCGGGAATGGCGAAGGAACTCTATGAGACCGATCCGAAGGCCCGCGAACTCTTCGACAGGGCGGACGAGATCCTCGGTTTCAAGATCACTGAAATAATGTTCAACGGCACTGCAGAGGAACTCAAGCAGACGAAGGTCACCCAGCCGGCGATTTTCCTACATTCTGTCATCCTCGCTATGTGCAGTCCCGATTTCAAGCCTGATATGGTGGCGGGTCACTCTCTCGGAGAGTTTTCTGCACTCACTGCGGCGGGCGCTCTTGACTTTGAAGATGGACTTCGTCTCGTCGCGATCCGATCAATGGCTATGCAGAAGGCCTGCGAGGCCAACCCGGGTACAATGGCTGCCATCCTTGCCCTTTCGACAGATAAGGTTGAGGCCATCTGCGAAGAAACTGAAGGTGTGGTAGTTCCGGCAAACTACAACTGCGAGGGGCAGATCGTGATTTCAGGCTCGGTGGAGGCTGTGTCTGAAGCTTCCGAAAAGATGAAGGCGGCAGGAGCAAGACGAGCTCTCATCCTCCCGGTGGGCGGCGCCTTCCATTCGCCTCTTATGCAGCAGGCGGCGGACGAACTTGCGGCCGGCATCGAGAGCGTTACTTTCAAAACTCCTGTATGTCCTGTATACCAGAATGTTACAGCCTTGCCTACGACGGATCCGGCGGAGATAAAGAAGAACCTTCTTGCTCAGTTGACCGCTCCGGTGAAGTGGACTCAGACAGTAGAGAATATGGTGGCTGACGGCGCAGACAACTTCGTCGAGTCCGGTCCTGGAAAAGTGCTCCAGGGGCTGGTGTCGAAGATCGCGGCGGGCAAAGTCACCGTGACCCAATTGTAGAAGAATGAAGAAAGATATAAAGTTCTCCCTCGTATATAGGGATATGTGGCAGTCTTCGGGAAAATACGTTCCGACTGTCGCACAACTCAAAGAAGTGGCTCCGGCGATCATCGGGATGGGGTGTTTTGACCGTGTCGAGACCAATGGAGGCGCATTCGAGCAGGTGAACCTGCTCTTTGGAGAGAACCCGAACAAGGCTGTCCGCGAATGGACAGCCCCTTTCCGCGAGGCGGGCATACAGACGCATATGCTCGAGCGCGGCCTTAACGCATTGAGAATGAATCCTGTTCCGGCAGACGTCCGTGAACTTATGTATAAGGTCAAGAAGGCTCAGGGTACCGACATTTCGCGTTCGTTCTGTGGCCTTAACGACCACCGCAACCTCCGCCTCAGCGTGGAATATGCAAAGAAGGCTGGAATGATCTCTCAGGTGGCCCTCTCCATAACCAATTCTCCTGTCCACACTGTGGATTACTATATGGGAGTAGTGGACAAGGTCGTGGAATACGGCTGTGACGAGATCTGCCTCAAGGATATGGCCGGCATCGGAAGACCGGCTTTCCTTGCCGAACTCACTGCCCGCATCAAGAAGAAATATCCTTCTATGGTCGTACAGTATCACGGTCATTGCGGACCGGGCTTCTCGCCTGCCTCGATGCTCGAGGTGGCTCGCGCCGGCGCAGACTATCTGGACGTTGCCGTAGAGCCGCTTTCGTGGGGAAAGGTGCATCCGGACGTGATAACCGTCCGCGAGATGCTCAAGGCTGACGGCTTCGGCGTAAAAGATATCGATATGCAGGCATATATGGAGGTGCGCAGCCTCACCCAGAAGTATATCGACGACTTCCTCGGCTATTGGATCGACCCTACGAATTCGCATATGAGTTCTCTCCTTGTGGGCTGCGGCCTTCCGGGAGGAATGATGGGCTCGATGATGGCCGACCTCAAGGGCTTCCACGGCGCGATCAACGCTTCGCTCCGCGCCCAGGGCAAGCCTGAACTGACCGTCGACCAGCTGATGCTGATGCTTTTCCAGGAAGTGGAATATGTATGGCCTCGTCTGGGCTACCCGCCTCTCGTGACTCCGTTCAGCCAGTATGTGAAGAACACTGCCCTGATGAATCTTATGAACATCCTCAAGGGGCAGCCTCGCTGGACAACCATCGACAAGGACACCTGGAATATGATCCTCGGCAGAATGGGCCAGCTTCCTGGTCCGCTCGATCCGGAAATCATCGCACTTGCAAAGCAGAAAGGCTATGAATTCTATACAGGCAATCCTCAGGACGAGTTCCCGGACGAACTCGAAAAGTATCGCCAGATGATGGCTGAAGAGGGATGGGACTGCGGTCAGGACGATGAGGAACTCTTCGAAATGGCAATGCACGAAAGACAGTACCGCGATTACAAGACCGGAGTGGCCAAGGAACGTTTCAACAAGGAGCTTGCAGTGGCCAGGGCAAAGATCGGGGAGCAGTATCCTGATGCGGAACCGGTGCAGGCTCCGGTAAAGGGCCAGGTCCTCTGGAATCTCGATCTGGACGATGCGTCCTCGGCTCCTGTCATCGGCACGGCCGTGGCAGCCGACGAGCCTCTCGGATATATCCAGACCTACTACGGTCTGATCGAGATTATGCCTATGTCAGACGGCCACATCATCGCCACCTGTGCAAAGCAGGGAGACAAGGTCCAGAAGGGTGATACAATAGCATTTGTACGTAAAAAGTAAACCTCTGCACATAGCAAAAACCTCTACAATTACTCTCTGCAGCTATTATAATGTCTGTGTGAGACTGTTATTTAAGTAATTGAAATATAGCGAATTAAGTGGTGGTCGCCCTTCGGGTGATCACCACTGCTCATATATAACAACTTACTCTACAATCAATAAATTCATATATTTGCCCGTGTAAAAATGTCATAGGTATGTTTGGACGAAAGAAAGCAAATAAATTGATCGAGGATATCGACAGGTATTTTGATCTTATGGATCAGGCTGTGCTTGTCTTCAAGGAAGGCGTCAGAAATTTCCTGTATTCCAACACTGACGAGTTCAACGAGAAGTTGATGAGGATGACTGCGATTGACAGCGAATCCGGAGTGCTCAGAAGAGAAATCGAGAATGCTCTTTACACCCAGACTGCCTTGGTGCGTTCCCGTGCCGACATTATGCGACTTTTCGAAAAGACAAGAAACATTACTGACACTCTCTGCGACAGTCTCTTCCAGTTTGAGATCGAGACTCCTTTCATACCTTCTGAACTCAACCCTGAGTTTATGAAGCTTACTGAATTTTCCACTTTGGCCGTCGAGGCTGTGATACCTTCTGCCAAGGCATATTTCAAAGCCCCAGAAACTGTTCCGGACAAGATCAGCAGGGCATATTTCTATGAGAAGGAGGCTGTGAAATATTCTCAGACCATCAAGAGGACTGTATTCCACAATATGCCTTCACTCAAGCTCAGTGAGAAATTCCATCTGAGATATTTTGCCCTCCATATCGAGAATCTTGCCAAGGGAGCTGAAAATGTTGCAGACCAGTTGGCTGTAATGGCTATCAGGAGGACATTGTAGTATGGGTATGCTTTGCCTCATATTGTACATCACGGCAGCGGCTCTATGGTTCTTTACCAGTGAGTACTCCAGTGCATTCGGCGTGTACTGGCCTACCTGTGCAATGCGAGGCAGGGATTTCGATTGGCTTGTGTTCGTGAGCCTTCTCGTGGCGCTGTGGCTGAGCTCTAAAGGAATCGTGGAAGAGTCTGTATATGAACATATAGGTCTGCGTGAAATCGACTGTCGCTCTATGATTGTGATGCTGATGTCGTCATTCATAGTGCTGATAACTTTGAAATTCTTCACAATAAAGGGATCCGTAGTTTATGCGTTGCTCGGATCGCTTGGAGCCTGCTGGGCAAGGAGCAAGGGCGGCGATGTCGTCGACTGGCATTTCATTCTTTCTTTTATTGCCGCCCCTGTGATGTCCTTTGCACTTTCAGCCGGTCTTCGTTTCTTTTTCCGACTCGTTTTCAGCCGTGTGCACATTCATATGATAACCCTGTCATTCTATATGAGGCAGGTGGTCATTTTATGCATAATCCTGACGGCCTGTGCCGTGGGCTACAACTGGGGAGGCCTTCTCTGCGGAATCGGAGATATGATGCGGGATGAGACGACAGTTGTTCTGACAGCTCTTGCTGCTGTGGGTGCCGTTATGCTGCTGTATATGAAGCTGGGCAAGGGTGCCAACAGTACTACATCAGGTATTTTTGTCGACTTTTCCATCTATGCGGTAATATCAGTAGGCTTTGCAGTTGCTGCAACCCTCCTGTTCTTCTCTTTCGAGTGGACGACTTCGCTTTTATATCTTGCGCCGGTGCCTCTTTCGATGTCCACTCTGGTTATGGCGGCTGTTGCCGGATCTGAGGTGGCCCAGAAGTCACGTCTTGTCGACAATGAGGAGTATGTGAAGGAGGCGATATCAGCTACAGTCGTGCCCGCTGGAGCATTCATATTGGCATATCTTCTTCTTTCCATCATCGGCGAAGGCCCTGAAGATGCTATGGTCGGATTCATCGTTATGTCAACTGCCATACTTGCTTTGCTGGCCTTGGCTTTCGCAGGCTATGCAAGGCGGCAGAGGATGAACCGAGAGGCAACCGACCGTATCGTATATGCTCAGCGTCAGCAGATATACGAGCACAGTCGTGCATTGAGCGATATGGAGCTCAAGGTTGTTCTGTCGGAGAATCAGGCTTTGCACAATGCCGTTGAAATGAAGCGCCAGGAGGTGATGAATGTGGCATTGAGCATCGTTGAGCAGAGGGAGTTCCTCGAGTCGCTGAGTGATATGATCAAGAATCTTGAGAAGTCGGAAGATGCGGAGGTGAAAGACCGGCTGATTTCCGAGCTGAGTCTGGCGATTAGACAGCGCCTGTCTTATGACCGCGATGTAGACTCCCAGTATTTCTATGCACAGGCCGAGTCCCTTCACGAGGACTTCAGCGCAAAACTTTCAGAGAATTTCCCGAACCTGACACAGCAGGAGAGGCGTCTGGCGACATTGCTGCGATTGGGATTTTCGTCAAAATACATTGCGTCCCTTATGAATATAACTCCGAAGAGCGTGGAGATCAGCCGTTACAGACTGAGACAGAAACTCAACCTCGACAAAGGAGACAATCTCGTTAATTTCATCAAATCAATATAACCAAACTATTAACAACTAAACCTTACAGACAATGAAAAAGGTAATCATTTCGCTTTTCGCGCTTATGGCTGCGATGACTGCGTTCGCTCAGGAGAATGCTGAGACGAATCAGTACGGACAGAAGGTGAAGTCTGTTCCTGTTACTGCAGTTGCCCAGGATGGTATCCTCGTGTTCCAGAACAAGGAGGCTAACTACAAGTTCTGGTTTGATATCCGTGTGCAGGGAGACGCTGCTGTCTTCTTCGGATATGACAAGAACCTCACCCAGATCGGTAACGGTATGCTTATGCGCCGTACTCGTTTCGCTGTGAAGGCTCAGCTCGACAAGAACTGGTACGGTGAGCTCGATACTGACTGGACTTCAGGTACTCCTGAGATCAAGGATGCTTATCTCGGCTTCACAGGTGTCGAGAACCTTGAGATCAAGGTCGGTAACTTCAAGGAGAACTTCTCTATCCAGAGAAACACAACTTCACGTTATCTTCAGTTTATGGAGCGTCCGATGGTGACATATCTTGCACCTTCACGCCATATGGGTATCAATGTAAAGTACTCTCTCCCTCATATCTGGGCCAGTGCAGGTGTGTTCGGACCAGCTCTTGAGGATGCTGAGACAATGACAGCTTTCCAGGACGGTAACAAGGACTACGGTTTGAACTGCGGTCTTTCTTACACAGGCAAGGTGGTGTATCGCCCGATCAACAACAAGACAACTTCACTCCACATCGGTGCGGCTGCTTCTTACAGAAATCCTAAGACTTCAGGCGGTGCTGATGGTTACAACGCAATCCGTTACAGCACTCGTAACACAACAGGCGTCAACCGTAAGAAGTATATGGATACAGACGCTATCTCATACCTCGACCACGAGTTCGCTTATACATTCGAGCTTGCAGGACACCACAAGGGTCTCCGTTGGGAGGGTGCTTACATCGCACGTAAGCCTTTCGTAGACGAGACTAAGTGGGAGGCAAAGGTCGGCGAGAATCCAAACTTCCAGCAGGCTTGGGGTTGGTATGTACAGGCAGGATACCTCCTCTTCGGCGGAAGCCAGAACTACGATGCCGGCGGAGCTAAGTACACTCGTACGACAAACGGCAGAAACTGGGGTGACATCGAGCTCTGCGCTCGCGTCGAGTATTGCGACTTCAACATCTCCAAGTACGCGATGGGAGGTTCGGCTTATGCTTACTCACTCGGTATCAACTACCACGTGACCAAGAACGTCAAGTTCGTGATCAACTACCAGTACAACGATCAGGACGTATTCGCAAACGGTAAGGGTGCTCAGGACGGTACTGACAAGACTGCCAAGAATCCATATTGTACAGGTTATGACGCTAGCGGAAACGTGAGCAAGTATCCGGGCGACATCCTTAACGGAGGTAGCGGCAAGGGTATTGACTATCATATGCTCGCATGCCGTTTCCAGGTTGCATTCTAATCAACACAAACCAATATTAACTAACATTTAAACACAAAAACATTATGAAAAAGTTTTTCGTACTCGCAGCTGCGGCTGCATTCGCACTCGTTGCTTGTAACAAGGACAACCCTATCGTAGATGGTAGCGGAAACCAGGGTGGCAACGACACAAAGGTAACAGGCGTTGTTCTCAACGAGCTTTCTGGTGCTGACAAGTTCATCGAGCTTTACAACACAACTGACAAGGCAATTTCTCTCGAGGGTCTTTCTCTTGTTAAGTATGACGCATCTAAGGACGGTGGCAAGTCTACAACTTGGACAGGTAAGGCAGGTATGACTATCGCAGCTAAGGGTTATGTTGTTCTTGAGAGTTCTGACCTTGCTGACGAGGCTGAGGGTGGTGATCCAAACTACGCTTACGAGAGTGCAAACCACGTATTCAAGGGTGGTCTTTCAGGTAAGAAGAACCTCAAGATCGAGCTTGTAGGCGCACAGGAGAACGTTCTTGACGTTTACGCACGTGGTGAGGAAGGTGCAGGTTGGAACCAGGTATCTGGCTTCAACAACGACAAGAAGCACACATTCTCACGCGTACCAGACGGAACAGGTGAGTGGGCATACGCTGATCCTACAAAGGGCGCAGCTAACGGCGCTAAGGTTGCTGACATCGAGCAGGCTCCTGAAATGTAATTTTCAAACACTATAGAATCATAACGAACTATGGCAGAATTGAAAATCGGTGAAATCTCAAAGCCACGCTTTGAGTTCCGCTCATTCGGACAGTGCTTCTGCGAGGCACACAAGAGAATGGCTCGTCTTTCTGTTCCTGTTCCTGAGAAGGTTTGGGAGCGCGAGAGCGACGAGATCTACATCATCTCACGTAAGAACGACATCAACAACACCAAGATCCGCAACGGCAAGATGGACATCAAGACTTATGTCCAGACAGTTGACGGCCTCGAGCAGTGGAATCCTCTTATGAAGGGTGAGTTCCCTATCTCACGCGCTGTCCTCGAGAACGAGGTGTTCCCAGCATTTATGGTTGAGATGCCGGCTCTTGATAAGGACGAGTATACTTACGACGAGTTCATGGCAATGGTGAAGGCTAATCCGGACCTCGCAGCTGTACGCGTGCACAAGCAGCGTTTCGGCTATATGGTGAACAACACTATCTGCGAGGTTGGCAACGTTCTCATCAACGGTGCCAAGATCGTGACCATCAACTCAGAGTCTACTGAGATCGAGGATATCAAGAAGACTATCGCTGACTGCGGTCTCGAGGGTGTTGAGAACATCAACTACCTCCAGGCTATCAAGCGCGTGATCGGTATGTCTGACAAACCACTTGCAAACGAGTAATATCATGGCACAGGAAATCGAAAGAAAATTCTTGGTTGCAGGCGACTTCAAGCCGTTTGCAAAGAAGGCTACCCGCATCACTCAGGGTTACCTCAGCTCAGTTCCTGAGCGCACAGTACGCGTACGCGTGAAGGGCGAGAAGGGTTTCATCACCATCAAGGGTATCGGCTCAGCGAGCGGTGCAAGCCGTTTCGAGTGGGAGAAGGAGATTCCTGTATCTGAGGTTCAGGATCTTCTCCAGATCTGCGAGCCTGGCGTGATCGACAAGACACGTTACCTCGTTGAGGCTGGTGACCATACTTATGAGGTAGACGAATTCTACGGTGACAACGAAGGCCTTGTTGTGGCTGAGGTTGAGCTTGCCGCTGAGGACGAGGCTTTTGTAAAGCCTGAGTGGCTCGGTGAGGAGGTTACCGGAGATGTTAAGTACTACAACTCTATGCTTATGAAGAACCCATATAAGAATTGGGCTAAATAATTATTCTGAAGATTGCCACGGCCCTTACAGGGCCTCGCAATGACGTGGTGAACGACCTGTCTCGTACAGAGGATGGATGTTATCCATACGTCATTGCGAGGAGCGTAGCGACGTGGCAATCTTTTAAATAAACAATAAACTATGACCGACAAGAATACAGAAGTGAAGCAGGAACAGGTGTTTGATCCCCTGGATATGAATAATTATAAGGTGGAGAAACTCCCGAAGATGGAGAAGTCCGGATTCGAGAAGTGGATGGCCCGCCTTGGAGGCCCTATCGCGGCCCTTGTATTCATACTTATATATTGGGTGGTAGATATCCCTTTGTTTGACAATCTTGATTTCTCAACTCTGTCGAGCAAGGCGCAGGCAAGGCTCAATGTCATCGGCGAGGCTGCCTTCATCAGGGCTTGCTACGCAATGCTGGCGATCTTCTGTGCGTCAATCGTTCTTTGGATCACTGAGGCGGTGCAGAGCTATCTGACTTCGCTGATGGTGATTCTCGGTGTCATCTTGTGTGATGTGGTGACTCAGAAGGAAGCGTTTGCTCAGCTGGGTCATCCGGTGATGTGGCTCAACATCCTGTCGTTCGTGCTTGCCAGTATGCTGGTGAAGACACGTGTGGCAAAGAGGTTTGCTCTCTGGTTCGTGCTGAAATTCGGTAAGAGCGCTGCGGGCATATTCTTCAGTTTCCTCATCATCAATGTCGTCTTGTCGATGTTCATTTCCGCTACGACAGTCAAGGCGACTATCCTTCTTCCTATCTTTATGGTCGTGGCGGCTATCTTCGGAGCAAGCCAGGGCAACCGAAATAACTTCGGCCGTAACCTCGTGCTCCAGAATCTTTTCCAGATCAACATCGGTGCAAGTGCCTTTATGACCGGTTCGGGTGCGAACCTTCTGGCCGTGTCGCTCCTTATGGGTGCGTACAGCACTGTGCAGATGACTTATGCAAAGTGGCTTGCGGCTGCGTTCCCGTTGGCGATGCTTCTTCTGATCATCGGCTGGTTCGTGGGCGTCAAGCTCATATTCCCGATGAAGCCTGAGGAGAGAAAGCCTCAGATCCTCGGAGGTATGGAGCGTCTGCGCGAGGAGCTTGTGGCTATGGGCCCTATGAGAAAAGAGGAGTTCAAGTCCATCGCGATCTTTGTCGGCGTGTTGACTATGTGGGTGACAGAGGAACTCCACGGCGTGTCGGCTGAGGTTGTAGTGCTTATCGGTGCGATCATCGCCCTGATGCCTGGTATCGGTGTCGTGAAGTGGAATGATGTCGATATTCCTTGGCACCTGATGCTCTTCTCAGCAGGTGCTTACGTCATCGGATCAGGTCTTAATGCGACTGATCTTCCTTCAATGATGGTGGGTGCAGGAATGGATGCGTTGGGCATCACTGCAAGCACACCTTTCGTCGTTCTGTACCTTCTTCTTACAGGACTGATGCTTTTCAGCGGACTGATATTCCAGTCCAAGAATATGAGAACTCTCGTATTCCTTCCTATCGCCATCGGTGTGGAGCAGCAGTTCGGCTTCCCGCCTCTCAGCCTCTCGTTCCCTGTGGCACTTTTGATTGAACACGTTTACGTGCTGCCGTTCAACAGCAAGCCGGCAGCGCTGCTATATACTACAAACCATTACAGCTGGAGCGACACCTTCAAGTTTGGTATCACAATGATGATCATCGCTTGGGTGATGATTCTTGTTTGGGGTGAGACTGTCCTCCATTGGCTCGGTTATACTCCAGGACTATTCTAATATGATATCGATAAACGCGAAGAAGCACGATAATTTTTCTGTTGAGTTCAAGTTCGGATTCAACTGTGTCGAAGACGGTGTGCCGGATGACTTTTCGGTCAACGCCTGGATGTTCGTTCCCAACAGCCTGGACATCAATTCGGAAAACTACGGAAAGAAGCAGTTCTACCGTGACATAAAGTCGAATGTCCGACTGATCACTCCGGTATATCTCCTGCGTGACATAGTCCAGGATGGCTCCCAGCCTCTGAATCTCCTTCGCAGTGCCTTGGAAAAGGTGGTGGAGAATCCTGTTCAGGAGCAGGATGCATATGAATACCATCTGAAGATGTTTGCTGCCATCTTCAAGAGCGCCCTGCGCGATCAGGTGCAGCATATGCAGGATGCAGGGTCGCTTGATTCGGCGGAATATCTTGTGGAGGACTATATCTCCAATGCGGGCCTTGTGATGAAGAAGTTCAGGGAACTGTACAGGATAATCGACGTGCCGACTGTTCCTGAAAAGACCCGCAGTCTCTTCAAACTGTGCGACGAGTTTATGAGCCACGTGCTGGAACTCAGGACGATCCGACTGATCAGGAATGTGGATTCATATCCCGAGTCGCAGACACGCACGCACATACGCGAAAGGTTCACCCAGTTCCTCGTGAACGAGTATGCATATAAGAAGTCCAAGGGATACGGCGTGATGAACGGGGACCCTAAGCACGACAGGGAACTGGTGTATCACAGGGGAATGCTGAAGAAGTTCATCGAGAGTGAACTTTATATCCGTCTGGACAAGAAGAAGGACGGTGTCGCCATAGAACAGATATATTACAGCATCGCGGCCGGAGCGGCTATGATCTTTGCGACGGCGGTAGCCTGGATCACCCAGGTGAAATACGGCAACATCACCTGGCCTCTGTTTCTTGTGCTTGTGGTCAGCTATATGCTCAAGGACCGCATCAAGGACCTGCTCAGGTACTATTTCGCACATAAGCTCGGCAACAAGTACTACGACAACAAGGCCAGCATCACGATCGGAAAGAACCGTGTCGGTGAGATAAAGGAAGGATTCGACTTCATATCCAAGTCACGTGCTCCTGAATATGTCAGGAAACTTCGCGAGGAGGCGTCCGCTGTGGAGGATGAGTCAAGGATCTTCGAGGAGAAGGTTCTGCTTTACCGCAAAAGGGTGTCGATCGATGATGCCGCGTTGGCTGGAAATGTAGGATACCCGATGCGCGGAATCAATGAGATTATGCGTCTTCATCTGCACAGGTTCACTCACAAAATGGACAATCCTATGGTGCCTATCGATTCGATAGACGAGGAGGGACGCATCACTTCAAAGAATGTGGAGAAGATATATTACATCCATATTGTCTTCCAGCTCAGCCACGACGGTGAGAAGGAGTACCGCCATTTCTGCATTTCGATGACGCGTGACGGCGTGCTTGACATTGTAAACCATAAATAATTGTATATTTGTTTTCTGCGAAAGACAGGGGAGTTATTCTTCTGTCTTTCATTTTTTTTGATTAAATTTGCCAAGATGTCGCCTTTCGGGCAGTCATTCTGACATCAATTATAAAGAAATCAATAAAAAATAAATATTATGGCTTTCATTAACAGAGAAAACAAGTACAAGTGGG
>JAFYWC010000038.1 GCA_017546585.1 Bacteroidales bacterium | reverse complement strand
TGGACGGAATCTCCAAGGCGTACCAGATATTGAAGAAATTGTAGATAATTCTTACTTTTGCCATCCTTTAAAACAGAATACAGTGGCTAATCTTCTCATCGATATAGGAAACACATCGCTCAAGGCTGCCTGGGCAGACGGAATCACCCTCGGAAAGACCTTCCGCTACCAGGGAGAAAGGATGCTGGACTACATCTTGTCCCTTACATCCAAGGATAAGCCCGAGACGATGGTCCTGAGCAGCATCAGACATTTCACTTCCGGCCAGCTGAAGAAGCTGGAGGGACAGTGTGAAAGGCTTGTCGTTGTGGATGAGATCATAGGAAATTATGGCCTTCCTGAATGGATAACACCTGACAGAGTCGCTTCTATAGTGGCTTCGAGATATCTTTTCAAAGGAAAATCCTGCACGATATTCGATTTCGGAGCGGTGCTTGCCGTGGACACTTTAGACAAGGACGGAAAGTACTGCGGAGGATATGTTTCACCGGGCTGCAAGACCAGGTTCAAAGCGCTCAACAGGTACTCCAGAACCCTTCCTCTTCTTGATGCTCCGGAAGAGGTTGAAGAGATTGGTACGGATGTTGCATCTTCTATAACTTCGGGGGTTATTTCAGGTATGATGTTCGAAATAGACGGATACATCTCCCGTTATCCCGAAAATATATCTGTTTTTACTGGTGGAGATGCGATTTATTTTGCAAAGAAAAGGAAAAACTCCATCTTTGTAGTTTGTAATCTCGTACTTATGGGATTGGCTTTAATAGCTTTAGAATATGATTAGAAAGATTGAAAGGATACTTTTGCTGTCAGCTTTTCTCATCATAGGTGTTACTCTGTCTGCGCAGGACGGCACTTATGGTGCGTATTCTCCGTATTCCATCTACGGAATCGGAGACCTCTCGAAAGAGGGAACAGCCTTCAACAAAAGTATGGGTGGAACAGGAATTGCCGCAAGAAACAGAAGGATGATCAATTATCTGAACCCTGCGGCTGTGACAGCAAGGGATTCCCTTTCGTTTATGGCTGATTTCGGACTTACCTCAAGCAATACCGTATACAAGCAGGGTGATATCAAATCGGCTCACAACACATTTAATATCTATGATTTCGTGATGAGCTTCCCTATCTACAGGTCATCGGCCTTTATGGTGGGTATCACTCCGTTCAGCGATATGGGATATGACTTCTCTTCATACGAGACGGATCCTAATATCATCGGAAATACAGGAAACATCACTTACGACTCTTACGGAACAGGAAGTGTATACCAGTTGTTTGTAGGTGCCGGAGTGACTTTCTGGAAGCAGCTTTCTCTCGGAGCCGAGATGATCTACTATTTCGGTAATCTCGACAAGGTGACCAATATGGATTATGCAAATTCTTCATACAGGTCGATCAACAGCGGAAGCGAACTCACAGTAAGGGGAGTGACCGGAAAGTTCGGACTCCAGTATGAGCAGAAGCTCGGTGGAGACGTATCTATGATCATCGGAGCCACATACAGGATGGGCACCAATATGAAGGGATATTCTACGAACTACAGATATGCAAACCAGTCCAGTGTGACAGATACGCTGAAGTTCAGTGTGGACACCCTTGCTAGCGCCGGAATGAGATTCGGTGACGAGATCGGAATCGGAATCTCTGTCAAGGGAGGAGAGCGTTGGGCTGCCGAGTTCAATTATGTAAGATCGGACTGGAGAAATTCAGGTTTCGATACAGCACCGGGATTCTCGGTGATCGGAGACTCGAAGTTCGCTTCGACAGTGTCGCAGTCGTTCAGAGCAGGTTTCGAGTTCGTGCCTAACAGAAACGACATCAGATACTATTATAAGAAATGTGCCTATAGGGCCGGACTTTATTACGACCAGGCATATTACAAGCTTGACGGCCACAACGTCAATTCGATGGGAATCACATTGGGTGTGACTCTGCCGGTATTCAGGCTTTACAACGGAATCTCACTTGGAGTCGATCTCGGACAGAGAGCGAGCACAAGGAACAATATGATCAGAGAAAGATATGCTACCTTCAACATCGGTTTCAATATCCACGACATCTGGTTCAGAAAGGTTCAGTATCAGTAGAATAATAATTAAAAACACAAAATAATACTATGAAAAGAATTGTACTGTTAATCGCAGTCGCTGCCGCAGCGCTTATCGGCAGCAGCAAGGTATCTGCTCAGGGTAAGTTCGGTGCAGACAGTGTCGAGTGTATCAAGTATCTCTCATACTACACTGAGTACTACAAGCAGAAGAATTATGATGCTGCTCTTCCTAACTGGAGACAGGCTTACAAGTATTGCCCTCCTACAGCAAGATATTCTATGCTTTCGGATGGTACTACTTTGGTTCGTAACCTCATCCAGAAGAACCAGAACAATCCTGTTTACAAGGCACAGCTCGTAGATTCGCTTATGACTCTCTACAACCAGCGTGTCGAGTTCTGGCCTAAGTACGCAGTGAGCTCACTCAACAATATGGCTCTCGATATGTACAACTATATGAAGGATGAGCCAGTGAAACTTCTTGAGGGACTCAACAATGTAGTAGCTCAGACAAAGGAGAAGACAAGACCTAACATCTTCCTTTTCCAGCTCAACACTGCAGTCGATCTCTACAAGCTCGGTACTCTTGACGCCGAGTCTGTAATCGAGATCTTCGAGAAGGGTGTGGAGTATCTCGACGAGGCTCCTGCAAAGAACGATGTAGAGGCTAGAAGCATCGAGAAGACACGCACAGACTTCGAGAGTATCTTCATCACAAGCCAGGTGGCTAGCTGCGACAACCTCATCGCTCTCTTCACTCCAAGATATGAGGCTGACAGCCAGAATCTTGAGCTTGCAAAGAACATCGTAAGAATGATGAGCCTCACTGAGGGATGTATGGATAACAACCTCTTCCTCAATGCAGTTCAGACAGTTTACACTCTCGAGCCATCACACACTTCAGCATACTATCTCTACAGACTTTACTCAAGCAGAGGCGATGTTGACAACGCTGTGAAGTTCATCGAGGAGGCTATTGCTTCTGAGGAGTCAGACGCTGCAGCTGATGCAAACTACCTCTTCGAGCTTGCTGCATTCAGCTACAAGAACGGCAAGAACGCAAAGGCATTCGAGGCTGCTCAGAAGGTAGCAGAGCTTGATCCTGCAATGGCTGGTAAGGCTTATATGCTTATCGGAACTATCTGGGGTTCTACTGTATGCGGTGGAAACGAGATCGAGAGAAGAGCTCCATACTGGGTTGCTGTAGATTATATGAACAAGGCTAAGAATGCTGATCCAGCACTCGCTGACGAGGCAAACAACCACATCAGACAGTACTCTTCATACTATCCACAGACTGCTGAGGCATTTATGTACGACGTTACTGAAGGTCAGTCATATACAGTATCTTGCGGTGGTATGAGAGCAGTTACTACTGTAAGAACTCAGAAGTAACAGTTTGAAAAACATCAGACATACAATAAAGATGATTGCAACCGCTGTGGCGGTTGCTTTCGTCGTTTATTCCTGTAAAGGCAAACTGGGCGAAGCCAAGGATATCGTGATTTCCGAGACTCCTGTGCAGGTGGTCACCAATATGTTCATCATCCAGTCGAAGAACGGAGATATGGAGATGAGGGCCGTTGCCGAGCTTATGGAGAAATACGAGAGGGATACTCTTTCCTATGAACTTTTCCCTCAGGGGTTCGCTGTGTATGGATATACCGACGAAGGACTCCTTGAGACCGAAATTATTGCGGACAATGCGAAGCATCTGAAGTATAACGACGGAAGGGAAACCTGGGAGGCGTACGGCAATGTTGTCGTGAAGAATCTCATCAAGCAGGAGGTTATGGAGACTGATACCCTTTACTGGGATCAGGAAAACGAGAGGATCCATACCCACTGTTACGTCAAGATGTATTCCCCTGACGGATTTATGCAGGGATACGGAATGGAATCGGATCAGAGGGCAAGGAATTCCATAATTTTCAATCCTTTCAACAGTTACGGCATAGTGGTGCAGGACAGCACTGCAGTTGTTATAGATTCTGTCAATTTTATCGGTCCTTTGCTAAAAAAATAGCTTTGGATTGGCAGAAAATTGCTATATTCGCAACCTTAATGCTCAATACGGGAAAATAATTTAAAAATATTTATAAAATGTCAGTTCTTGAAACAATCCGTGTAAAGTTCGGAATCGTGATTTCAGTGCTCATCGCAGTGGCACTGTTGTCTTTCATTATCGATCCGGCTACTCTTCAGTCTGTCTCAAACACTATGTCATCAAAGTATAACGTAGGTAAGATAGACGGAAAATCAATTTCTTATCAGGATTTCCAGGCAGAGGTAGATAAACTTACTACCATCAGCGAGATGAACGGTAGCCCTGTTCAGGGTGAGGAGGCGCTTGCAATGGTACGTCAGCAGGCTTGGAAGCAGTTCGTTGACAACTATCTCTTCGTTCCTACAGCAAAGGCTGCAGGTCTCAACGTAGGTGAGGAGGAGATGTTCCAGCTTATGTCTGGCGCAATGATGTCAAATGTCCTTATGCAGGTTTTCCAGGGTAATCTTACTCCTGAACTTCTTATTCAGCTTGAGAGCGAGGTTGCTGCTGACGAGACTGGCCGTATGAGACTTTTCTGGGACAACCTCATTGACGCAGTCAACAAGGATCAGTTCTACACAAAGTATCAGTCACTCTTCGCAATGAGCTCACTCACAAACGACCTTATGGTTGCTGAGCAGATCAAGGACAATAACAACACATTCGATGTGGAGTTCGTTATGGTTCCTTACGGCTTTGCAAAGGATACAACAATCGTTGTTTCCGACAAGGAGATCAAGGCTTATTACGAGGCTCACAAGGAGAATTACAAGCAGATCGCAAGCAGAGACATCGAGTATGTAGTGTTCGAGATCGTTCCTTCTGCTGATGACATCACTGCTGCAAACAACGCAGTAATCAACGCTTACGATGCTTTCTCTACTACTGAGAATATGAAGGGTTACCTCCTTTCAAACTCAGACAGAGCATATGACGCACACTGGTACAAGGAGGGTGAGCTCAACTCTGTTTCAAAGGAGATCAACGACTTCGTGTTCGGTGGCAATGCTAATGTTTCAGGCGTTATCGAGAACGGCAACACATTCCAGGTTGTAAGAGTTCTTGAGTCGGCAATGGTTCCTGATTCAGTTTACGTAAAGTATGTCGCTTCATCTGTTGAGGATGTAGATTCTGCTCTCGCAGAGGCTACAGCAGAGTGGATCCCACAGGTTCCTGGTTTCGAGGCTCTTATGACTGCAGCTAAGGGAACCAAGATGAGCATCAACGGTATGACTTTCCAGGTTCTCGATACAAAGAATCCTGTTGCAAAGAAGAGAATCGCTATTCTTGAGAAGACAGCTGTTCCTAGCGACGCTACAAGAAGCAAGTTCTACGCTCAGGCAAATACTCTTGCTACAAAGGCAGCAGGCAAGTATGACGGCTTCAAGGCAGCAGTTGAGGAGGAGGGTCTCTACGCTCACCCATACAACAAGATGCCTGAGAGCGCTAACAGACTCGGTTCTGTAGAGCACACTAAGGAGGTTACAAGATGGGCATTCGAGGCTAAGGCAGGTGAGGTTTCAAAGATCATCTCAATCGACAACAAGTACTATGTTGTTGCTGCTCTCAAGGGTGTTCACAAGGAGGGTTACACTCCAGTAGCTGAGGTTTCTTCAAGAATCCAGCCTATCCTCTACCAGGAGAAGCTTGCTGAGAAGAAGGCAGCTGAGGTTGCTGAGAAGATCGCAGGTATGACTGAACTTGAGGCTGTTGCTGAGGCTCTCGGTACTACAGTAAGCTCTAAGGAGGGTGTGACTTTCGCTTCATTCACTTCTGCAGGTCTTGACAACAAGTTCATCGGTGCTGCTTCAGTAGCTGAGGAGGGTGTTGTAAACGGTCCGGTAAAGGGTAACACTGGCGTATATGTTTACAAGGTTACAGGTCGCTCAGAGGGTGCTTTCTTCACTGAGGCTGACGCTAAGACACGTGATCTCCAGATGAACTACTCTACACTCAGAATGCTTCTCCCTGTTATGATGGAGGCAGCTGATGTGGTGGACAACACTGCACGTTTCTATTAATAGATAACCAGTACGACTGAATATCATCAAGAGACTGACCTTATGGTCGGTCTCTTTTTATTTTATATATTTGTGGAAAATGGATTGAGACTATGGGAGTTTTCAGGACAATGATATTTGCTGTCGCTCTGGCTTTTCTTTGCGGATGCATCAAGGAGGTTCCGTCAGGAACCGATCTTAAGGTAGGGGATTCCCTTCCGGATTTTACTGTGCAGATGATTGGCGGAGCAGTAGTGAGTGATGAAGATCTGAAAGGCGGCGTGTCATTTGTTATGTTTTTCCATACGTCCTGCCCCGATTGTCAGCAGACTTTGCCGGGTGTACAGAGGGTATATGATGAATATACCTTAGAACAGGTCAGATTTGCCCTTATAAGTCGTGAAGAAGGAGAAGATGAGATAAGGGCTTATTGGAATGAAATAGGCTATAATATGCCTTATTCGCCCCAGGAGACCAGGGATGTGTATAATCTCTTTGCCACTACAAGGATTCCACGCATATTCATATGCGACAAGGACGGAATCATAAGGTATATGTATACCGATGATCCCGTCCCGTCTTATGATGATCTCAAAAATTCTATCGAGTCGCTTATACGTTAAAGAGGAAGTGCATAATGTCACCGTCCTGAACGACGTATTCCTTTCCTTCGATTCCGAGCTTGCCTGCTGCGCGGCACGCTGCCTCTGACTTGAGCTGGATGAAGTCGTCGTATCTGATCACCTCTGCGCGGATGAATCCTCTTTCGAAGTCAGAGTGGATGACACCGGCTGCCTGAGGAGCCTTGTCGCCTACGTTGATAGTCCACGCACGACACTCTTCAACTCCCACTGTGAAATATGTACGGAGATTAAGGAGAGCGTAAGCGTGCTGGATAAGTCTTACTACTCCTGACTCTTCAAGTCCCATCTCCTCAAGGAACATCTGACGCTCCTCGTAGCTCTCGAGCTCTGAGATGTCTGACTCGATCTTGGCAGCGATCACAAGGATATCAGCCTTTTCGTCCTTTACTGCCTCACGAACCTGCTCTACATACTGGTTTCCGTCCTTTGCTGATGCCTCGTCTACGTTGCAGACATACATAACCGGCTTGTTTGTAAGGAGGTAAAGTTCCTTTGCCATCTGTGCCTCTTCTGCATTCTCTGGCTTTACAGTACGGCAAGACTTACCCTGCTGGAGGGCGTCGCGATATTTGCAGAGGAGGTCATAGAGCTTCTTTGCATTCTTGTCACCTCCTGTAGTAGCCTGCTTCTGTACTTTTGCAATGCGGTTTTCCACTGTCTCAAGGTCCTTGAGCTGGAGCTCGCAGTCGATGATTTCCTTGTCACGGACAGGGTCTACGCTTCCGTCAACGTGTATGATGTTAGGGTCGTCGAAGCAACGGAGTACGTGGAGGATGGCATCAGTCTCTCTGATGTTTGCGAGGAACTGGTTTCCAAGTCCTTCACCCTTGCTGGCTCCCTTCACGAGACCTGCAATATCCACGATTTCTACAGTTGCAGGCTGAACTCTCTTAGGGTTGCAGAGGCTCTCGAGCACCTCAAGTCTCTTGTCTGGAACGTTTGTCGAACCGATGTTGGGATCGATTGTACAGAAAGGGAAGTTTGCGCTCTGTGCCTTTCCTGAACTTACACAGTTGAACAATGTTGATTTTCCTACGTTAGGAAGTCCTACTATACCGCATTTAAGTGCCATTCTTTCTTCTTTTTTCTTCTAGTTTATAATCGAGGCGCAAATTTACGCTAACTTTTTCTTTTTCTTTAATTTATTTCTCTTTTTTAAACGAAGTTTTTCTCTTTCTTAAACACTTTCCGATTTTTTCCCTGCACTTTTGTGACAAGAAAATACAATGCTGATGTCATAGTAATGACAAATAATTGCGAGTAAAGTAAACAGCCGAGTGTCATTGTGATAAGGCATCAGCACATCATTGCGATGAGTCATCAACACATAGTTGTAATGAGCGTTCATCCTACGTCATTGCGATAAGGCGTCAACACATCATTGCGATGAGCGTTCCTCCTACGTCATTGCGAGGAGCGAAGCGACGTGGCAATCTTTAAAACAAATACATATGAGTAAATATTTCATTTACATAATGAGCAACATCTCAAATTCTACCATATACGTAGGAGTCACAAATGATATAGAAAGAAGGGTGGAGGAACATAGGACTTTTGATAGCAGGTCATTCACTTCAAGGTATAATTGTCATAAATTAGTCTATTATGAAGAGTATAGTAGTATTGATGAGGCAATTGCACGTGAGAAACAGATAAAGTCGTGGAGCAGGAACAGAAAGGATAGAATGATTGACGGAATGAATCCAGAGCGGAATGATCTTATGCCGGAGATTGCCACGTCGCTGCGCTCCTCGCAATGACGTATGGATATTTACTTATTGCAATGATATTGAGGTAGTCTTTATGAAGTGATTACTACGTTATGGAGAGGAACGCTCATCCTACGTCATTGCGATGAGTGTATATCCTATATAATGGAGAGGAGCGTTCACCCTACGTCATCGGGAAGAACGTTCACCCTGCGTCAATGCGAGTAGCGTTCACTTTACGTCATTGGGAGAAACGTCACCCTACGTCATTGCGAGGCTTTGAAGAAGCCGTGGCAATCTTCTTAGTGTAATGTGTAATATGAAAAGGTTAATGATATATTTGATGCTGACATTGGTGTGTCAGTATGTTTACGGAAAGGATTCGACATTGGTGGTGTTCTGGAACTTGGAGAATTTCTTTGACTATACGGATGGTGGAGAAGGGGAGTCGGACAAGGAATGGTCTTCTTTAGGAAGCAGAAGGTGGACAAAGACAAGGTTCTATACCAAGTGTGATGCGATAGCCAAGACTATGTTCTGGATAGGGGAGAAGTACGGCAGGATGCCGGATATCATAGGGGTTGCAGAGGTGGAGAATTCCGGAGTGTTATACAAGTTGCTGAGTTCGACTTTGCTTCGTAAATGTGACTACAAGGTGGTGCATTATGATTCACACGACCGTCGTGGAATTGATGTGGCCCTGCTTTATAGGAGTTCTGTATTCAGGAAGGTATCTTCGTCTGTGACTGTTCCGGAATATGACGCAGAGAAACTGCTTACAAGGGATATTCTTCAGGTCTGTCTGGAGACTGCAGGCGGTGAAAGGGTGAATGTATTGGTGAATCACCATCCGTCGAAATACGGCGGTTCCCAAGCTTCGGAATCGCGTCGTGATGCTGCTATGACGGTGATGCGGAATCTGTGCGACTCGCTTGCGGTCGCGGATTCCGGAGTCCCCGTCATAGCGATGGGCGACTTCAATGACACCCCGGACGGAGAACATTTCAGAATGCTGGATGGAGTGCTTGTAAATAAGGCAGACAGTCTGTTCCGTGCAGGTCAGGGAACCATAAGGTTTGAAGGGAAATGGGATCTCATAGATATGTTTATGGTGTCTGAATCCATATCTGAAAAATCCTCTATGGAGATACTTCAGGTGCCTTTTCTTATGACCTACGAGAAGAAATACCCAGGTCTGAAGCCTCTAAGGACATATTCGGGACCACGCTATATCGGAGGAGTCAGCGACCACTGCCCGGTTGTCCTGAAGGTGTACTAAAACTGAAAGAACTGGGAAACTGCCGTTTGTCCTTTCGGGAACAATTGTTATATTTGGAGGATTTTACTGATAACACTAAAAATACATAACAATGAAACAGAGAATTGCGGAAAAATTCCAGACACTTTTCCAGACTGAAGGCGACTTTTACTCATCTGCAGGCCGTATCAACCTTATCGGAGAGCATACCGACTACAATGGCGGTTTCGTTTTCCCAGGTGCAATCGACAAGATAATGCTTGCTGAAATCAAACTTAACGGTGCTTCAAAGGTACGTGCATTCGCACTCGATCTCGACGAGTACTGCGAGTTCGGTCTCAATGAAGAAGATGCTCCAGAACAGGCTTGGGCACGCTACATCTTCGGTGTGTGCCGTGAGATCCAGAAGAGAGGCGGAGTCGTAGGGGGATTCGATACAGTATTCGCCGGAGACGTTCCTCTCGGAGCCGGAATGTCATCGTCTGCCGCTCTTGAAAGCACATTCGCAAATGCTCTCAACGAACTCTTCAACCTCGGAATCGACAAGTTCGAACTTGCGCGCATCGGTCAGAGCACAGAGCACAACTACTGCGGCGTGAAGTGCGGAATTATGGACCAGTTCGCTTCCATCTTCGGCAAGGCAGGTCATCTTATGCGTCTTGACTGCCGTTCTATGGAGTTTGAATACTTCCCGTTCGATCCTGAACAGTACGGATACAAGCTTGTGCTTCTCAATTCTTGCGTGAAACACGAACTCGTAGGTTCTCCATACAACGACCGTCGTGCTTCCTGTGAGCGCGTTGCAAAGGTGCTTGGCCAGGATTTCCTCCGTGGTGCCACTATGGATCAGCTCGAGGCGATCAAGGATCAGATCTCTGAGGAGGATTACCTCCGTGCACGTTATGTGATCGGTGAGGAAAAGAGAGTCCTCGACGTATGTGAGGCGCTCGGAAAGGGCGACTACGAGACAGTTGGAGCACGTATGTACGAGACTCACTGGGGAATGTCAAAGGATTATGAGGTGTCTTGCGAGGAACTCGATTTCCTTGCTACTGTGGCTAAGGAGTGCGGTGTTACAGGTTCGCGCATTATGGGCGGCGGCTTCGGAGGCTGCACGATCAACCTCGTGAAGGCAGAACTCTACGATGCATTCATCACAAAGGCCAAGGCTTCGTTCGCAGAGAAATACGGTCACGAGCCAGTAGTGATCCCGGTAGTAATCAGCGACGGTGCACACAGACTGTCATAACTGACCATCAAATACATACAAACGCGCACAAAAACATAAAATTTGTGCGCGTTTTTCGGTACGCCCAGCATGGGCATGTTCTAACGGGTGAAAGTCCCCAATGCGCCCTAATGACGGGAAGCATATAGCCAAAGGCAAGGGTGTCCATCGTGAGATGGAATCTGAAGGAAGCCGGCGGCAAAAGTCTGGCCTGACGGA
>JAFYWC010000037.1 GCA_017546585.1 Bacteroidales bacterium | reverse complement strand
GATCATCGCCCTCGGCTTCGAAATAATCGCTTGAAAGCAGCTTCACAGAACCGTCTGTCCTTACAGGGTATCCGTCAAGTTCGAGATAGCGAAGAAGGACAGCCTTGACAAAGGCCATCATTCCGTACTCGTCAGCCAATGTTCTGTGATAGTCAACGAAAATGCTCTTGTGGCAATATGACACCTTGAAGCAATATCCACGGAGACGCTCGTCCGCAAAATCCATAGACTCTGCTTCAGAAGCCTCAAACACAGGCACTTGAGCCTCAACCGGCACAAAGACGCGTCGCTCATCCTGGACAGCCAGGCCGACTGCCATCTGAGGGAATCTGACCATCGCCTCATTGAACGCCTGCTCAAGAAGAGCCGGCTGTATTTGCATAGTCAGTGCCGCCACGATGCGTGACGACACTGATGCATCGGCATTGCTGCCGTAAAGGTATGCCCTTCCGCAGATGGAAGGAACAAGATATTCGTTCATATTTTATATTTCAGCAATTATGCGTCGATGTTTGCATAATGCGCATTCTGCTCGATGAACTCACGACGCGGAGGTACATCATCACCCATCAGCATAGAGAATGTACGCTCTGCCTCTGCAGCATTCTCGATAGTGATCTGACGGAGGAGACGCTTCTCCGGATCCATTGTGGTAGACTGGAGCTGCTCTGCACTCATCTCTCCAAGACCTTTGTAACGCTGTACGAAGACACCCTTCTCAGAACCCTTTCCGAGCTGGAGAGTAGCCTCCTTACGCTGCGCCTCTGTCCAGCAGTAGATCTCTTCCTTGCCCTTCTTCACGAGGTAGAGAGGTGGAGTCGCGAGATATACGTAACCGTTCTTGATGAGGTCCTGCATATAACGGAAGAAGAATGTCAGGATAAGAGTTGCAATGTGGCTACCGTCCACATCGGCATCGGTCATAATGATCACCTTGTGGTAGCGGAGCTTGCTGAGATTAAGAGCCTTGCTGTCCTCTTCAGTACCTACCGTAACGCCGAGGGCTGTGTAGATATTTCTGATCTCCTCGCTCTCGAACACTCTGTGCTCCATAGCCTTCTCCACATTGAGGATCTTACCTCTGAGCGGAAGGATGGCCTGAGTGATACGGTCACGGCCCTGCTTTGCAGTACCGCCCGCAGAGTCTCCCTCGACGAGGAAGAGCTCACACTCTTCAGGCTTGCGTGAAGAACAGTCAGCGAGCTTGCCAGGCATTCCGGCACCAGACATAACTGTCTTTCTCTGCACCATCTCACGTGCCTTGCGTGCTGCGTGACGCGCTGTCGCTGCAAGAATCACCTTCTCGACGATCATCTTCGCCTCCTTAGGGTTCTCCTCGAGATAAGCCTCGAGAGCAGCTGCAGTAGCCTGTGATACGGCAGAAACGACCTCACCGTTTCCGAGCTTTGTCTTTGTCTGACCCTCGAACTGAGGCTCTGCAACCTTTACTGAAACGACTGCAGTAAGTCCCTCACGGAAGTCATCGGCTGCAAGATCGAACTTGAGCTTTGCAAGCATACCCTGCTTGTCAGCGTAGTTCTTGAGGGTTCTTGTAAGACCCATCTTGAAACCCTGAAGGTGAGTACCACCCTCGATGGTGTTGATGTTGTTTACATATGAGTAGATCTTCTCAGTGTAGCTTGTGTTATACTGGAGAGCGATCTCGATAGGAATGATCTTGTCTGTCTCGAGGTGAATAGGAGACTCGATGAGCTTCTCTGCACCACCGTCAAGGTAATCCACGAACTCGCGAAGACCGTCCTTCGAGTAGAACACATCACTTCTGTAGTGAGTTGTCTCAAGCTCGTTTCCATTCTCATCCACATCATTCACAAGATTTCTCTTGTCAGTGAGTGTAAGGTGGATACCCTTGTTAAGGTATGCGAGCTCGCGAAGACGCGCAGCGAGAGTGTCGTACTTGTAGACTGTAGTAACCTGGAAGATCTCAGGATCCGGATGGAAGGTAACGTGTGTACCTGTATCCTCAGCCTCGCCT
>JAFYWC010000036.1 GCA_017546585.1 Bacteroidales bacterium | reverse complement strand
TCCTTCAGATTCCATCTCACGATGGACACCCTTGCCTTTGGCTATATGCTTCCCGTCATTAGGGCGCATTGGGGACTTTCACCCGTTAGAACATGCCCATGCTGGGCGTACCAAAAAAATCCGGAGGCCTAGGGCTTCCGGATTTATAGTGTGCAGCGTGATGCTGCGCTGGTTCTGTGTGATTACTCAGCAGCTGGTGTCTCAACCTCAGCAGCTGGAGCAGCCTCAACAGCCTTCTTAGAGCTACGACGAGTAGTCTTCTTTGCTGCCTTAGGAGCAGAAGCGAGAGCTGCCTCGTTGAAGTCTACGAGCTCGATGAGAGCCATATCAGCACCGTCTCCCTGACGGAAACCAGTCTTCAACACGCGAGTGTATCCACCTGGACGGTCAGCGATCTTAGGAGCTACTGTGCGGAAGAGCTCAGTAACAGCCTCCTTGTTCTTGAGGTAGCTGAATACGATACGACGTGAGTGAGTCGAATCGTCCTTTGACTTGGTGATGAGTGGTTCAACGTACATCTTGAGAGCCTTTGCCTTAGCTACAGTAGTCTGGATTCTCTTGTTGAGAATGAGTGAAGTAGCCATATTGGCAAGCATCGCTTTGCGGTGACCGCTCTTACGACCAAGGTGATTGATTGCTTTATTGTGCCTCATATTGCTTAAACGTTCTTTTTCTTAGGTTCAATATTATACTTGGTGACATCCATTCCGAATGAAAGCTTCATCTTCTCTACGAGGAGATCGATCTCGTTGAGTGACTTCCTACCGAAGTTTCTGAACTTCATAAGCTCAGAACGTGAGTAAGAAACGAGGTCAGCGAATGTATCGATGTCCGCAGCCTTCAGACAGTTGTATGCTCTCACTGAGAGACCCATATCTGAAAGTTTGGTGAGAAGAAGATGCCTCATATGGAGTGACTCCTCATCAAGCTCCTTTGACTCAGACTCAACTGCGCTCTCGAGTGAAAGCTTCTTGTCGTCTGTGAATAACTTGAAGTGGTAGATGAGGATGTTTGCTGCCTCCTGAAGAGCTACGTTAGGAGTAATCGAACCGTCAGTTACGATCTCCAGGTTGAGCTTCTCGTAGTCGGTCTTCTGCTCTACACGCCAGTTCTCTACAGTCCAGTTAACGTTCTTGATCGGAGTGTAGATCGCATCTACCGGAATAGTTCCGATAGGTGCGTTCTCGTCCCTGTTCTCATCAGCTGGCACGAAACCGCGGCCTTTGCTGACTGTGAGGGTCATCTCGATCTTAACTGAAGGCTCAAGAGAGCAGATGTGCAGTTCAGGGTTAAGCACCTTGAAAGAAGACAATCCTTTAGAGATATCCTCTGCGGTAAACTCCTGCTTGCCGCTGATCACGATATTTGCCACCTCTGAGTCTACAGTCTCCACCATTCTCTTGAAACGTACCTGCTTGAGGTTGAGGATGATGTCCTGCATACCCTCGATCACTCCCGGGATAGTTGCGAACTCCTGGTCCACACCTGAGATCTTGATCGATGTGATAGCAAAACCTTCCAGAGAAGACAATAAGATACGACGGAGTGCATTACC
>JAFYWC010000035.1 GCA_017546585.1 Bacteroidales bacterium | reverse complement strand
GCTCCGAGAATACTGCAGCATAGAGCACCTCGTATGAGATATACTTGTGAGGCACCATCGAGAGGTCTCGCTTAGCAAGATACTGGTAATAGAGTTTGTTCTTGAATTTAGTGGGTGTTACTCTGTCCACACAGAGCACATCGAGAGCCTCACGCTGAAGCATCGCAGTAAACAGTTCCTGTGTCTTGAGCGATGCAGGTAGATAGCCGAGTACTATCTCCACACGCATTATGGCATTGGTGTAGTCTCCAATACGATGTACATTTCCTATGAGCGACACCATAGCCTCTATCGCCAACTCATTGTCCCACATATGAGCAGGGATTGCCGAGAGAATATCGAGGTCGCCGGCGCAATTCCGCACCACCTTCAGCGCCATCTCTCGTGTCATAATGTGGGCAGGCACAGCGTAGATGTTTCGCCAACTCTTCTTCACGGCAAAGGCACATACGCTCTCTGTACGACACTCCTCGGGGATATGTTTTAGTTTGAAGCTATGCCAACAGTTGTCGCAGTTGGCAATCACTTGTTCTATAAGTTGTGTGTTTAAGAATCGCTGAGGAATATATGATAAGACCTCGACATCCTTACACTTTACTGCCTCGTTGACCATCTCTTGTGTTACAAACTCCTCGGGCAGATATTCCAATGCTACTTTAATGCTCTTATACATATTTCTTCTCCTCGTTAAATGTTGATGGTTTAATTATTCTTACCAGTCTGCGACCACGGAAGATGTAGAGTATCTCGCCCCCTCGCTCTGCATATTCCTCAATCTCCTGCCAACTATTCATTCGTGGTACCGGGCAGAGGGATGCTTGTCTATTGCGGAATATGGTAAGGTTGCAGATGGTGTTTTTGTTGGGCTTGAAGTCGTATTCTTCTAAAGGTATTTGCTCTTCCATAGCGAGGTAGTACCACTTACCCTCGGCAAAGAGAAAGCAGTCATCGGCAAAAGAGCGAAACACCTCCACGCTGTCTGCCGTGCGTGGCAGGTGCGTATTATCCCTACGCCCATCACGGATAGCCCCGAAGCAGTGTATCTCATCACGGCAGTCTATCCATTTGCCGTAAGGTGAAGGACCCAAGCGGTGAATATCACCCAAAGCGATGAGTGCATCCACACGCTCCTCATTGGGATAAAATCGTTTGAGGACTCTGAGGAATCGTTCCGAGAGTTCCTCATTTGTTACCTTTATGTGTCGAACAGTGCCGTTCGCGAGTAGTTTTCCAATCTGTATGCTCATATTGTTGAAGTCTTGTAGTTAAAGAGTAGCCGAGCAGCACCCCAAAGGAGTGTCTGCCCGGCAGAAATTATATGTGGATTGACATAAAGACCTTGTCGATGTCCTCCTGTGCCAATCCGATGTAACGTCTCGTGGTCTCAATGGTCGAGTGCTTGAATATCTGATTCAGCAGCACCAAAGCCTCCGGGGAGCGTTTCATAAGTTCGTAAACATACCTGCCGAATGT
Source organism: Bacteroidales bacterium (assembly GCA_017546585.1). Taxonomy (GTDB): domain Bacteria; phylum Bacteroidota; class Bacteroidia; order Bacteroidales; family UBA932; genus Cryptobacteroides. The sequence continues at coordinate 5,937 of JAFYWC010000035.1, read as the reverse complement.
CTTGCGGAAGGTATGAGTTGAGAATGCTCGGATCTTCATTCGATACTTAGCCTTGAAGACTTTGAGCTGACGGTTGATGTGTACTATCGTGTAGGGCTTACCTGTTCGTGGGTTATATAGTATCAGACTATCCACATCAGGACAACCCGACAGCTCGTACAGGTGCTGTGTCTTCTGTCGCACATCATCACTAAACTTAACCATACGGCTCTTCTTTGTCTTCTTCTCTATGCGGACGAGTTCTGTGCGGTTAAGCACATCTCGCCAGCGCAGTGTCCGCACATCCGAACATCGGAAGGCGGTGCAGAACGAGAGCCAACAGTACGCCTCCCACATATACTGGCCATCGGCTTCAAGATTGTTTATGAGTTTGTAAAATTCGGCTATGGGAAGGTAGTCGGCTGTCGTGAGTTGTCCTTTGATGCGTGTCATATTATGCTGTGGCTATGTTTTGACTTAGTAGCAACTCCGCCAAAGCTCCATTCTGCGGAATCATCGCAGGGATGTCCGTGCGTCCGGGCTTGTAGAGTTCAGTGGCTACATTGTATATATCCCAGAGGGTAATCTTTCCCTTCTCCAGGTTGAGTTTAAGGAGGTCTTCGGTAAATACCGATATCTGTCCCTGGTTTAGTGGATAGGTCTCCACCTGTGACGATAGACGCTTGTCGGCGCTGTCGTGTGATACACGGATAGCAGTGAGAAGACCAATGAAGGCGTACAGTTCCGTAGGTGTTACGGTCTTAGACTTGAGTCGCTTGATACGCTCACGGTCCTCGGTTATATTGGTGTGGAAGTTAGAGAGCCACTCATCAACACGAGAGAAGAGCTCCTCTGTCGTTACCTTATCACGACCATAGTTCGCCACGCTGCGCTCCGGTGAGAGGATACACTGGTTGTGGCATATCTTCACGCAGGGACCGATGGCCGCCTGAATGCCATCCTGATGGAATGCCACGACGAGCGTTGTCGTCAGTTCATCTGTCTCCCAATCGTTAATGCGGATTGTTGTGTAGATGCGGCGAAGGATATGTGCCTCGACAGCCTGCACACCAAACTCACGCTCCACCTGTGGCAGCACAACTACACCGGGCTGATTCTTGTTTTTGTTCTGTGCTGCGAAGATCTCCTCGACCTCGTAGTTCAGGTTGTGCTTCTCACAGAGGTCGGCCATACGCTGGATAACCTCGTAGTGGTAGATACCCTTGACGGGCTGACCGTAGATGTCGTTTTCCTTGTGAGTACGACGCAGTGTGTCGAGACTCATTGTTTCGATGTTGTTCACCGAGAAATTGAACTGCGTAGGAGCAGCCATTACCATTTGATTTGCCATAATGATTTTGTTTTAAAAGGTTATTAAAAAAGCGGTAAGCATTGCTGCTCACCGCCCGGTTATCTGTCTGCAAGATGTTTGTGTGTCTCGAAGTAGTGGCACATCGCCAACTCCGCTATGTTGTAGGAGAATATCTCGCACCACCAGTCGAGCAGGTCGACATACTCGTCAGAGTTTCCATACTCCTCATCTACACCCTCCGGCACGATATGGTCGCCAACAAAGTCGCTGGCAAGTTCCATCACCGATTCGTGGTCGTAGGTGGCTATGTCGTCAATCTCTCGCTCCTTGATGTAGTCACGCACCTCCTTAGCGTGCTTCAGTGCCTCGTCGCTCTTGATAAGTGAAATCTCACCGGTGAGCATATTGACGTGAATGCCGAGATGATATGCCGAGAAACCTCGTTCCAGCATCTCCTCCTTGAATGGGTCTATGAGTGCTATCATACCTTCTCCAAGAGTTTTACGGGTACCCAATACGCTGATGAGCCGAAGAGTTCAAGGCCCTCGTCATCGTTGATAAGCAGGCACTCCTCGTTGCCGATAAACTGTTGCGACTCGGGCCACTCAACAGCACGATAGCACTTCTCTCGGTCAGGCGTTCTGCCATACTGCAACATATACTCATACTCGGGGACAAGCCTTGCTCCGTTATCCTCTCTGTCGAAAACAGGATAGCCAATCTCCTCCTGCTCGAAGTAGGTGCCGTCATCGGGGAACTCTACTATAGCGTAGGTATTGTTGTCCCACTCCTGACCACAGTTGGAGCATCGGTTTTGCCCCGTTGTAACATCGAAGTATATCAACTCCGACTCGCACTTGGGACAGAAATCAACTCTTCGTTTGGGTATGCCCATTAGCTCGGCTATAATCTCCATACTATCCCAGAAGAGCTGCTCGCAGTAGTCATTCGCCATCTTGCGGGCAAGTTCCTGCATCTGCTCATCTGTGGCCTTGTCGGCGTCGAAGCCTCGTGCTTTGAGGTCATCACGGCATACCGAGGTAATCGGGAAGAAGCCCTCGGCAAGCAACGCCTGTATTCGCTTCTCCTCATCTGTGGGGTTCTCAATGGCGTTGAAGTACGCCCTCACTGCTTCTAAAATTCTATTCATTGCTTTGCTCTTTTTTCTCTTGATACTTGATAAGTAAGGAGTGCATCGACCAGCCGCAGAGTGCCATCAGCATATCGCCGCAGTTATCCTCACGGTATGCCTGAATAAGCTGGTGTGCCTTGTGGCGGTAGGTCTCCTCGTCGGACTGTATCTCCGACATCACGACCTCCATAAATGTCTCGCAGTTCTCCTCGGACGAGAGTATCTCATCCATTAACTCTTCTTCTTTGTCGTAGTTCATATTGCTGTTGGTTTGTTCTTGTGTCATCTCTTTTAGCCAACGCTTCACATCCTCCATATCCTCCTCCACGGTGTCGTTGTGCAGGCAGGAGCACATACCGTCACCATCGTAGTAGACAAGCACGGGGTGCTTCGTGGCAGGACAGTAGCGGATTAGAAGTTCATCCTTTTTGAGTAGTTCGGTATCCTCGGGATTGCGCATCGTGGCAATAACCTTTGAGGAGCGTTCCAAAATGCTCTGCTCGGCAGCTGTGAGTGACTCCTTACCACCAAGCAGCTGCTCAATGTCTTTAAGAAGTTGATATACCATAGGCTACTCCTCGCTGTTATGCTCCTTGAAGATTGCTCGCTTCTCATCGTAGGACTTGTCTTTCCACCACTCGTTGCAGGCATCAACAAACTCCTGATAGCCATCTTCTGCCGAGAAGTCGTCCTGACGGAAGCCCGTTACCTTCTCCATCGTCGGGAAGTCGGTGTCGCCCCACCAAGCCTCCATACGCTCTACAAACTCGGTCTTGGTGCAGAAGTAGTTGTGCTCCTCGCACTCGCCGCACCAGTTGTCATCACGGTCGATGCCCGTCTCACCGATATACTCGTGGGTGTTTGGATCTACCCACGCCTGCGTCTGAATGTCGGTAGAACCGCACTCCTCGCATACCAACAAATCTCTCTCTTCGCTCATATTAATACCACGATATTAGTACATACTCATTTTGCTGGTCGCTCTCGTTGATAAGCGTATCGAGCACATCGATAAACTTGTCGAGAGTCATCTCAATCTTTTCGAGGCACTTCATAAGTTCCTCCTCGTTCTCCTGATACTTCTCGTCTTTGTCCGTAAGCATCTGGCGTAGGCGTTTAAGCTCCTCACGCTCCACCTCGTAGTCGTCGGTGTAGATATCTTCGGCGTTATTCTCAATCTCTAACATCGAGAAGATATCGTATAATGCGTCCTGGCCATCGCTGCCAAAGAGCCCTCCATAGCCATATTGTACCTGATAGGTCTTTCCAAAGTGTAGTTGTCTGCTCATAACTGTTATTGTTTAGTCTATGTCGTAACCGATAAAATTGTCATCGTTGATAAGGATATAGTAGTAGCCATTGCCACAACCTCGATACTCCTTGCTAAAGCCTGCGTTCAATGACTGCTTACCCGAGGTGTCGCCCTCAATCTCGCACGGCTCAACCCATAGTGAGCCGTCGTAGCCACGGAAGTCGAAGCGCTCAGAGTGGAATCTTCGACCATCGCGAATAGCATCTCGGAACATCTGCATCGTTAGCTCGCCGCACCATTTCTCCACGGCTTTGAGTGATATCACCTGACCATCGATTGTTGTTCCTGTGGTCAGACCATTCTCATAGAGCGACTTTGTTGGATCGGGGTTGAGTGCTTTCTTGATGTAGGGGCCGGTGAATGTTGCTTGTTGGGCTAACCGCTGATACTTCTGCACCATCTGCGCTCGTCTCTCCTCGGGACTCTTCTGTGGCGCATCGTTGGGATAGAATATCTTCTCGATACTGTTCCAGTCAGAGAAGAGGTAGCCACTCTTGCGCTTGTTAGGTGCGATGATGCCAATCTGATTGTAGTCACGGTTTATGAATAACCTGCGACGCTTGCCATCAATCTGGACATAGAGTGATGGCGGGTTTGCTGTATTGCGTAGATATTGTTCTGCTGCGTGCATAATATCCTCCTTTCTATACGGCCAATGCCTGTATGAAATACTCCTCATAGTCGGCTTCGATGCCGAGGTTTGTGCAAGCCAACTCAATGTCGCTATGCTGCATATCGTTTACCTCGCGTAGTTCACGCAGATACCTGAGTTCGTCATCGAGGTACTCTTGTGCCTGCTGCTCATCGCACGAACAGCTGCCACATATAGCCTGAATAATTCCTATTGCCATAATGATTCTGATTTTTTAGTCTAACTCAAATTCGTCCTCATAGACTGTTATCTCTTTGCCGCTCTCGCATATCCTCACGAGCCACTGTACTCCATACTGCTCAATGAGCTCTATGCGGCGGTAACCCAAGTATGGTACTTTAAGCGTTGCTATTGCCCCTCTCTCCATTAAGCTACCATCTCAAATTGTACACAGAACTGGAACTCGCTGATGAGGTTGCCAACATAAGGCATCTTTACAGGGTCCTCACCATAAGGACAGAAGATGGTCTTTGCGTGTGTCTTGCAACGGATACCTTGCTCACGGACTTTTGAGAGCAAATATGCTCTGCGTCGTAGTTGTTTCTTGCTCATAGTTGTAGTTTTATTTGTTGAAAGATATGAATGCCATTCTGGGGCATTACTCTAATTGTTTGATGTAAGCGTCATACGGAAGGATGCCCAACAGCTAATCAAGCTGGGAGGGCATCGTATCCGCAGGACGGTAGTAAATGTGATGGCCCTTCATATCGAGGTTGCCACAAGTTGGTGGTATGATTGCCGACAGGGGGCATTACTCTAATCAGTAGATGTAACTCCTTGTGATGAACGCGCGAACCGGTTGATATACCGGTTCGCGGGTCGCTTGAACAAGGCCGTGCTAAATATGTCAGCCCATCAATACCTGCTTGCCAATCATGCCTGGCTACTTCTTACGCCACTCGGCCATCTTGCGCTTGAGGTCGATGCCGTTGTCTTCGAGCATCTTCTTCAATACTGCCAAGAGTCGCCAGCCATCGCCGTTGCGGTACATCTTAGCCTTGGTGGTGATGAACGCCAACGACTGGTATTTGTCCAGACGCTTACCGGCATCATCGTATGCCACACAGCCGTGGAAGCGGATGAGGTTCTGCATCGTGAAGAAGGCTCCCGAACCCTTGTAGGCATCAACCCACGCACTGCACTGCGGGGTCTGCCAGTGCATCTTGAGGCGCAAAGAATTGAACTCAGCCACAGCCTCATAGAGTTTTGCAGCACCCTTAGCACGGCGGATAGCGTACATGGCACTCTCCAACGGGCGATATAGTTTACTGTAGAGGTCAGATACGAAGATGTTCTTGCCAGCGATACGCTTATAAGAGACACCCTTGCACTTGCGTACCTTAATCATATCTACACGCTTCTTGAGGAGTCCGATATACTCGCTTGCCATCTTAGTGGCTACCTCGGCATTGAACCAGCGGTTGCGGTCTGTGAAGTTCTCAGGATCTCGGTGCTCCATCTTCATCTGTGCGTAGAGCTCGTCGAGGAGCATCTTCCACTGATACTCGTAGCCCATACGGTGAATCATAGCGGTAACACCCATAGGCTGC
>JAFYWC010000034.1 GCA_017546585.1 Bacteroidales bacterium | reverse complement strand
TAGTCCTCCTATTATTTAGCACCTGCTGACTTACCAGCCTTACGACGAAGCTGCTCGCCGACAAACTTGATACCCTTACCCTTATAAGGCTCTGGCTTACGGAGTGAGCGAACCTTAGCAGCAACCTGTCCGATGAGCTGCTTGTCTGCACTCTTGAGGCAAAGTACTGGGTTCTGACCCTTCTTTACTGGCTCAGCCTCAGCCTTGATCTCCGCAGGGAGCATAATCTGAACCTCGTGTGAGAAACCGAGAGAGAGGATGAGGAGCTGGCCCTGAACATCCACACGGTAACCTACACCGACGAGTTCCTGACGGATAGTATAACCTGTTGAAACACCAACTACCATATTGTTGATGAGCGCACGATAAAGACCGTGAAGTGAACGGTGACGTGGCTGATCGGTAGGACGTGTCAACTTAATTTCTGTACCCTCGATGGTGACTGTAATGTCTACATCAACCTTCTGGCTGAGCTCACCAAGAGGTCCTTTAACCTTAACAACGTTGCCAGGAAGAATCTCTGCAGAAACTCCGGCAGGAAGGTTTACAGGCAATTTACCAATTCTTGACATTATTCGTTTGTTTTAGATTAATATACATAACATATAACCTCACCACCTACGTTGAGATCACGTGCCTCTTTGTCAGTGATGACACCCTTTGATGTAGAAAGGATAGCGATACCGAGTCCGTTGAGAACGCGTGGCATATTCTCTACATCAGTATATCTACGGAGACCTGGCTTAGACACGCGCTCGATCTTCTTGATAGCAGCTGTCTTAGTCTGTGGATGATACTTGAGAGCGATTTTGATTGTGTTTGAAGGGGTGCCTTCAACTACCTTGTAGCTAAGGATGTAACCCTTCTCGCAAAGGATCTTTGTGAGAGCTACCTTCATCTTTGAAGAAGGGATCTCTACAACCTTCTTTCCTGCAAGGTACGCATTACGTACTCTGGTGAGGAAGTCTGCAATTGGATCAGTCATTTTTTTGTTTTGTTTTTAGTTGAAAACCGACGCTCGGAAGCGTCCGATATCCAAATTGTTAATATTAATAATAATTATATGTTACCAGCTTGCCTTCTTTACGCCTGGGATGAGACCGTTGCTTGCCATCTCACGGAACTGGATACGGCTGATGCCGAACATACGCATATATCCCTTTGGACGTCCAGTGAGAGAACAACGGTTGTGCATACGGCAAGCAGCTGAGTTCTTAGGGAGCTTATCGAGAGCAGCCCAGTCACCTGCTTCCTTGAGAGCCTGTCTCTTAGCAGCGTACTTAGCAACCAATTTCGCGCGTTTTACCTCGCGAGCCTTCATTGATTCTTTAGCCATTGTATTCTCTTTTATTAGTTATTCTTCTTGAATGGGAGACCGAAAGCCTTGAGAAGCGCGTGAGCCTCTGCGTCGGTCTGAGCTGTAGTCACGAAAGTGATCTCCATTCCGAGGATCTTGCTGATCTTGTCGATGTCGATCTCAGGGAAGATAATCTGCTCCTTGATACCGAGAGTGTAGTTACCCTTTCCGTCCATCTTCTCAGAAATACCGTTGAAGTCTCTGATTCGTGGGAGAGAAACGCGGATAAGTCTCTCAAGGAACTCATACATCTTCACATCGCGAAGAGTAACCTTTGTTCCGATAGGCATTCCCTTACGGAGCTTGAAGTTCGAGATATCCTTCTTTGAGCGAGTGATAACTGCCTTCTGACCTGTGATGATAGAAAGCTCCTGAGCTGCTGTCTCTACAAGCTTCTTGTCACCTGTTGCATCGCCAACACCCTCATTGATAGTGATCTTAACGAGCTTAGGGCACTGCATTACTGTAGTATAGCCGAACTCCTTCATAAGCTTTGGAACGATCTCGTCCTTGTATACGCTCTTAAGAGCTGGAACGTAGCCTGTTGGAAGTGCTGATACTTCTGCTGTATTATTCTTCTTTGCCATTACTTAATCTCCTCTCCAGATTTTTTAGCAAAACGTACATTCTTACCGTCAACTACCTTGCGGCCGATTCTTGTAGGAGCTCCTGTCTTAGGATCTACTACCTGAAGGTTAGAGATGTGAACGCCTGCCTCCTGTTTAACAATACCGCCCTGAGGATGCTTTGGGCTTGGCTTTGCGTGCTTGCTTACAATGTTGATACCCTCAACGATTGCGCGATCCTTTGAAGGGATCACCTCGAGCACCTTACCGGTCTTACCTTTGTCGTTACCGGCGTTTACATAGACTGTGTCGCCTTTCTTGATATGTAACTTCTTCATATTGACTTCTTGATTAGAGGACCTCTGGTGCCAGTGAAACGATCTTCATATAGTTCTCGCGAAGCTCTCTTGCTACAGGGCCGAAGATACGAGTACCTTTAACCTCACCTGCATTGTTGAGAAGAACGCAAGCATTGTCATCGAAACGGATGTAAGAACCATCCTGACGACGAATCTCCTTCTTAGTGCGGACAACTACAGCCTTTGAAACTGCGCCCTTCTTAGCGTCACCGCCAGGGATTGCGCTCTTAACTGCAACAACGATCTTGTCGCCCACTCTTGCATAACGGCGGCGGGTACCACCCAGAACACGGATACAAAGAACTTCCTTTGCACCGCTGTTGTCTGCCACCTGTAAACGTGATTCCTGCTGTATCATTATTACTTAACTTTTTCTACGATTTCTACTAATCTCCAGTTCTTAGTCTTGCTCAAAGGACGAGTCTCCATAATGCGAACTGTATCGCCGATGCTGCACTCGTTCTTCTCATCGTGAGCTACGAACTTTGTGGTCTTCTTTACGAACTTGCCGTACATAGGGTGCTTCTCTTTTCTTTCAACTGCAACCACGATAGACTTCTCCATCTTGTTGCTGACCACAACACCTATTCTTTCCTTGCGAAGATTTCTTTCCATTTTGGATTCAATTTTTAGTTCTGTGCCTCTTTCTCAGCAAGGATAGTCATCATACGTGCGATGTCCTTTCTTGCCTTTGCAATCTTAGATGTATCCTCTAATGGAGAGATAGTATGGTTGATCTTCATTGTGTCGAGATTTGCCTTCTCGATCTCGATGCGCTCGCGGATATCTGCGATCGACATTTCGCGTACTTCAGATGCTTTCATTTTTCTTTTCCTCCATTAAATTATTCTACATAGTCTCTACGTACCACGAACTTCGTAGTCACAGGAAGTTTCTGAGCGCCAAGGCGAAGTGCCTCTCTAGCGATCTCAAGTGATACGCCCTCAACCTCGATGAGGATACGGCCTGGAGTTACAGGGCATACGAATCCCTCCGGATTACCCTTTCCTTTACCCATTCGCACCTCGGCAGGTTTCTTAGTGTAAGGCTTATCAGGGAAGATTCTGATCCAGATTTTTCCCTCACGCTTCATATAACGTGAAACAGCCTGACGTGCAGCCTCGATCTGACGGCCTGTAAGCCAGCAGTTTTCCAAGGTCTTGATACCGAAAGAGCCAAATGCAAGCTGGTTTCCTCTCTGTGAGAGACCTTTCATGCGGCCTTTCTGCTGCCTTCTGAATTTTGTTTTCTTTGGTTGTAACATTGTTCTATTCTTTATAAAAACATTTCAAATATCCCTAACTAATTGAGTATCAGCTGGTTGGGCGGAGTGGTCCTCAATTATTGGGATGCAAAGGTAGTAATTTTTTCTGAAAGTGCAATACTATTGTGCAAATTTTTCACATATTTTTGACCGACATTTTTGAATGCTAAAATGCGCATTTTCACGCAGTTACAAATGTGGTTGAAAACTTTATATGCGCAGTTTTGACCGCGGGCGGACAGGTATTTTTACCGCCGTTCCAGCCCCTTGAAATCCGGCCAAAAGTATAGCACGCGATTTGCAGAAATGATCGGGATTGCTATCTTTGCAATGATACGCAGGCAAAAACAACACATCCGCAGATGAAAAAATTCACCTTATATATAATATTGACAATCTTGGCCGCCTTGTGCACAGGACAGAAGGACTGCAGCGCACAGACAGCCAAAGGGAACGCCAATGACAAGGTGATGCACTATATCGTAGAGGGAAAGGATACGATATTCATCGACGAGATCCGCGCATCGAAGGTATACTCGAGACTTCCGAAGCAGAAAGGAAAGGACTGGAGGAAATACTACAAGCTCGTACACAATTTCAGCAAGACATATCCATACGCGCTCGTGGCGCAGAAAATCGTAGCCAGAGCGGACAGCACGATCGCCGCAGACAATCTCAAGCGCGCAAAACGCGACAAGTACATCGATTCCGTTCAGAAGGAACTGTTCGACGTATTCGAGAAGCCGCTCAGAGGCTTGACAGTCAGCCAGGGTGCGCTTCTTATGAAACTGATAGACAGGGAGATAGGAAAATCGTCATTCGACATAATCAAAGACTACAAGAACGGCATAGCCGCGCGATTCTGGAACGGAGTCGCGAAGATGTTCGGCTCCGACCTGAGGAAGCCGTATGATCCGGAAGGAGAAGACAAGATGGTGGAAGATCTTGTCGAGATGTGGGAAGACGGGGATTTCCCTGCTTTCTATATGTCGCTGTTCTGGAAGGATCCTCCGATAGTGGAGATACCGTCGGAATACAGATAAGGCGAACCGGACATCCAGTCCTTGAGAACATTGAAAGTGGCTCCGCCGGGAGTCTTCATAGAAACCCCACAATGGTAGTGACCGAATATGAAATGGTCGACCTTGTGGGTCTTTTCATATTCAGCGGCGAATTTATAAAGCGGCTCATCCTCCCCACGGAAGACATATTCCTCACGACGCGCCAGTCGGTTGCTCTTTGACCAGCCGTTGCCCAGGCTGAATGCGATCCAAGGATGCAGCAGACTGAAGAGGAACTGGAGTATACGGCTATGAAAGACGCCGCGGAGGAATCTATAGCCGAACGGCACCGGGCCGAGGCCGTCGCCGTGTCCGAGGCAGAAGGTGCGCCCCTCAATCTCGACAAGAGCAGGCTGCTCAAGACGCTTCATTCCGAGCTCTTCGAAATAGCTGTACGTCCAGACATCGTGATTTCCCTGGAAGAAATACACCTCGACCCCCCTGTCCATAAGATCGACAAGGGTACCGAGCACTCTAACGTAACCCTTAGGGACAACGTCCCTGTATTCATACCAGAAGTCCCATATGTCGCCAAGAAGATACAGCGCAGCGGTATCCTCCGGCAAAGAGCGGAGAAAATCCACAAAACGGGCCTCCCTGGCCGCAGGATCGGCGACCCGGAGTCCAAGATGAACATCAGACACGAAGTATGAGCGCTTCTTACCCATTTGAGGATCAGATTTTTATGCGAATATGAAAATAGCTGCCGCAGCGAGAAGACAGTAAAGCGCAAACCAGCTGAGTCTTGCCTTCTTGACGAGGGCTATCATCACTTTGCACGCAAAAAGTCCTGACAGAAAGGCAGATGCAAATCCAAGCACGAGCGAAAGAGCGCCTACTGATGAAGCTCCGAACTCTCCGCCGACAAGCTCAAGGAAGGTTTCGCCGAGAATCGGAACGAGAACCATCAGGAACGAGAACTGGGCCATCACCTCGCGCTTAACGCCGCAGATGAGACCGGTCGAAATAGTGGTGCCGGAGCGCGAAAGGCCCGGAACTACAGCAAATGCCTGACCGAGGCCCACTACCAAGGCCTGCCAGTAAGAAATTCCGTTTCTGTATGTGTTTCCCTTCTGCTGAAGCTTTCCTCCGAACTTTGAAGCATAATCCGAGAAGAAAAGAAGCAGAGCAGTAACGACAAGCGCCACTCCCACCACACTGATCGAGCCGAACAGCGACTCCACACTGTCCTTGAAGAAGACTCCGACAACAAAGACAGGAATCATAGATACGACCATCTTGAGCAGATAATCAGTCTGGTCATTGCACACAAGCGCACGATTCTCGATCCTCACGCCTTTCAGACCGCAGAAAAATCCTTTGAGAAGATCCCAGATCTGATTCCTGAAAACTACGATCGTACTGAGAACAGTCGCAGCGTGAACCATAGTGGTGAAAAGAAGGTCATCTGTAGTCTCGACGCCCAGAAGGACCTTGCCGATCTCGAGATGTCCGCTGCTGCTCACCGGAAGGAACTCGGTCAATCCCTGGATAAGACCGAGAAGTATAGCCTCAAACCACTCCATCCTACTTCTTGAAGACTCTCATTATCGCTACCACTTCTATCACAATGCCGAGGATGATGACGATCGGAGCCGCCACCATTCTTCTGAAGTCGAACATCGCATAGTTGAACACCTCAGGATTGTCACTTCCGCCGCCAACCATAAGGATATAGCCTGAAATCATTACTATAAGACCGATCAAAAGGAGTCGAAGACCCTTCGGAGTGATCGCCATTTTTGGATTCATTTCTTCCATAATCTAATAATAGAGTTCATCTTTCCTAAGAGAGATGAGTTTGTTTACAACAAAGTAAGTACTTAATAGACAAATAATTATACCCGATGCAAGAACAATACCCATAACCATAAGCAGGAGATCGAGACGGAAAATCTCGAAGAGCTGCTCGAACTCGCTTCTGACAAAGAAGAGGATGCCGAGAAGAGCGATGATGGCTATGAATGCAGAGAATACGCCCTGAAAGCAGGACTGCACCAGGAACGGCGCACGGATGAACGGCCTGGTCGCACCGACAAGCTTCATCGTATGGATGGTGAATCTGCGAGCGAAGACGCTGAGTCGCACCGTATTGTTGATGAGCACATAGGAAATGAACAGCATCAGGGCGATGAAGAAGCCCAGGATCACAGATATCCTGCTGAGGTTTGCATTGAGGGCGTCCACAAGCGAACGCTGATAATTCACCTCCTCCACGAGGGGAGATTCGGAAATCTCTGCACGGACCACTTCAAGACTGTCCGAAGACACATATTGGGCTGTGAGAGTCACGTCGATGGACACCGGAATAGGAGAAGTCTCGAAAATGTCGAGGAAATCGTCGCCGAGCTGTCTCGCAAGCTCCCTTTCTCCCTGTTCCTTGGACACATATGTCGTGCTCTTGATATATCTCTCCTTCGAAAGCCAGTCGCAATATGCCATCGCATCTTCCTCAGAGACAGTCTGTTTCATAAGGACCGACACCTGCAGGTTCTCCTTGAAATAATCCGACACCCCCTTGGCATTCACCAGCAGCATACTCGCCACTCCCACAAGCAGCAGCACAAGGCTGATGCTGATGACTGACGAGAGGTACGCATTTGCCAGTCTGCGCTTCATTATTCTGTTATCTCCTTTACCCATACGGCATTCCCAATTGGGGCCAAAGATAGTGAAATATCAAAAAATATTCTTATCTTTGTAGAGATTTTGTCACTAAAATTAAACAGTATGGGAAATTCTGTCAAGAGAGTACTTTTCGTCAATTCGGAGATATTTCCATATCTCCCGGAGACTGAAATAGCAAACATCGGAAGATATCTTCCACAAGGCATACAGGAAAGAAAAAAGGAGATCCGTTCGTTTATGCCAAGATACGGATGTATCAATGAAAGAAAGAACCAGCTGCACGAGGTCATCAGACTCTCCGGAATGAACATCGTGATCAATGATGTCGACAGACCTCTGGTGATCAAGGTGGCATCAATCTCAGCTGCAAGAATGCAGGTATACTTCATCGACAATGAGGATTACTTCCACCGCAAGAGCATCTATCACGATGCAGACGGCAATTTCTTCAAGGACAACGGAGAAAGAGCGATCTTCTTTGCGCGAGGAGTCCTCGAGACGGTAAAGAAGCTCCGCTGGGCACCGGACGTGATCCACTGCCAGGGCTGGATCTCACACATTCTCCCGCTCTACCTCAAGAAGGCATACATCGACGACCCTATCTTCTCGAACAGCAAGGTAGTTCTCTCGCTTTACGACGACATCTCGACAGAGCAGTTCCCTGAAGACCTCAAGGACAAGGTTCTCTTCGGTGGAGTTACAGAGCAGGATGTGGAAATTCTCAAGGAGGCAAACGGCATAAATCTTGCAAAACTCGCCGCGAACTATTCCGACGGTATCATCTACGGTTCGGACGGCTTGGATGCCGGACTTATGGAGCACTGCGCAAAATCAGGTCTTCCTATCCTTGAGTACAACGCAGAATCTGTAAGCAACGGCTCATACATAGAAGATTACAACAGTTTTTACGATCAGTTATAATGAATCATCATTCAATTGTCAGAGTTTGCCGCCTCGCGGTAATCGGTGCGATACTGCTTTTCTCTGCTTCTTGTGTAAACGTCAATGAAAAACTCGGCGAAAGCTTCATCCCGACAGATCAGAAATGGGATGTGTTTCCTCAGGAACCGGCTCCGCTGACACAGATAAGGCTTCAGATGGCTGACAGCCTTTCAGGATACAGCTCGACACGATTCACTTTTGGAGCTGTCAACGACGACATCCTCGGAACAACAGTAAAGGGAGCAAGCTTCACGCTTGTTCCTCTTGTCGATACCCTCGACCTCGGTGAAAACGTAAGAGTCAGAGGCTTCCACTTCACTGCAGTGAGAGATACCCTTTCGACTGTCTACAGCAACGAGCTCAGAATAATCCAGAATGTATACGTTTCGGAACTCAAGGCTCCGCTCGACTCTACAGTTCTGTATTCAGGAACATTTATGAACGCTGAAGCAAGGGAGAAGTATCTCGACCTCTCGAAGAGGATCACAGACGGAGTCCCCGTATATGACGGAGGAGACTCACTCAGCTTCGATTTCAGCAGGGAGTACACAGAAAACTTCGTGGAGAGACTCAAGAAGGCGGACCACGACAGCCTTGCGCTCTATCTCCAGGACATTCCGGGCATCTACATCACAACAGACACTCCTGCCGGACCTGGCGGACGTATCAATATGTTCGAGATCGGCGTGAAATACGACTCGCAGTATTACATCACCGGAAACTACGCGGAACTGAAGATCACAGCCGATTACGATGACAGAAAAGACGTTGATACTTCTTTCGTATTCATCTTCGGCCCAGGAGACTTCCTCAAGAACCTTGAGAGCAGCTCCGAGCTCGCACAATATGCATTCAACACAAGCGAGCACGAGACCGTTACAGACTACACTGACGGCGGAGTGGTGGCCGGAGCAGAGCTCTACGTAGAGGGCGGAAGCGGCGTGAAGCCGGTGATCAAAGCCAAGGAGATCCGAGAGATCATCGAGGAGCAGATGACTGCAGCAGGAATCCAGGACATCAGCGAAGCAGTGATCAACAAGGCGACCGTAATACTTCCATACAATGTCGGAACAGATTACGAGGCCCTTGACAAATTCCCTATGATTCTCAGCCCGACATTGAGACTCAAGAGTTCAGACGGTTCATACGTCACATATGCCGGTCTTACAGACTCCAGCATCGAGACAGAGAACCAGGGAGACATAAACAGGTCTCTCGCGATGTACTCACCGGACATCAGCCATCACGTCCAGGAGATTATGAAGCTGAAGAAGGACGAGAATTACGAGAAGAACATCGACAAGTATGACATCTGGATGCTCATTATGTACGAGGAAGTATATACGGAAGACAGCAGCAGTTCATATATGGACGACTACTACCAGAACCTTATGTACAGCTCATACTATAACAATATGATGTATGACCCATACGGCTATGGCTATGGCTACGGCGGTTACGGCGGATATGGTGGCTACGGCGGATATGGCGGTTATGGCGGCTACGGCGGATATGGCGGTTACGGCTACAACAACTATTACAACTATCTGATGATGGCGCAGTATGCAAGCGCATACAGCTCAGGATCGGACGCCGAGTACAGCATCGAACTTGACAAGGACAGATACTACAGATGTACACTCAACGGTCCGGGATACAGCGATGACATCAACGAACTTCCAAGATTGAAGGTAACATTCTCAGTACCTAAGACTGCAGAAAAATAATGCTGATACATACAACGAGAAAAGGCTGGTCGTTTGACCAGCCTTTTCTGTTTATTTCAGACAAAATTAAGCGTTTACCTTGTCCTCAATGTACTTGATAGCGTCACCTACTGTAGTGATCTTGTCACCAGCGTCATCATCTGGAATCTCGATATCGAACTTCTTCTCGAAATCCATAATGAGCTCAACGATGTCAAGTGAATCTGCGCCGAGGTCATTCTGGAAGCTTGCTGTCTCAGTTACCTCTGCTGGATCAACGCCCAATTTCTCGACGATGATTGCCTTTACGTCTTCTGCAATATTAGCCATAACGTTTAGTTTTTAATTAATAAATTATATTCTTTTACACGTATTTGCGCTAAAACTCTGCAAATTAAATAAAAAAAATCCAAAAATAAAAATTTTAGAGGTTGGAGCCCTCCTTGCTGAGTCTTAGCCATACCCTGAGTCCATTGATGGAATTCAGGAGGTAGAATGCCCACATTATCACCATAACTGCTGCGTGAGCTTCCCCACGCGCAACACATACGGACCACATCACCACGCTGACTACATTGGTGATGATCCACAGAACCCACTGCTCCATAAACGCAAGAGCCATAAGAGCCTGAGCGACGATGCTAAGAACTGTAGTCAGAGAGTCCTTGAACGGCTGAGGATCGCCGAAATGTCTTAATGCAAACCCTACAGCGACCACTGCTGCAGTACATCCTGCCGCAAGCAGCGCTCTCTGGCGCCAGTCAAAGCGACGCGCTTTGACCTGCACGCCCTGTCCTGCCGCCTCTGCCTCCGAAACCGCCGCTCCCCTCCTGCGCCACTGCCACCATCCGATGAACTGCATAGGGACATAATACAAGGCGTTGAGACCGGCGTCGCCGTAAAGGCTCGCCTTATATGATATATAGGCGTACATCGATACGTTGATGATACCGAAAAGGTAGTTCCAGATGCTTCCTTTGGCCACAAGCACGACACAGAACACACCTGCGATGCCCGCAACCGAACCCACAATGTCCAGATCGCCTGTAAGAAGCGTATAGATTACGTTCGAGGCGATAACACCGACTATCAGGAACCAGTCATAAAGGCTCAATACCCTATTATTCATCGTCTTTTCTGTTAAGTTCATTCAATATGCGCTCTGCTAGCGTCCTTCCGACAAGTTCTGCCACATCATCCACGGATGCCGAGGCAATGCGGGCGACGCTGCCGAATCGCAGCAGCAGCCTCTGCTCGGTCTTTTCACCGACTCCCTTGATGCTGGACAGAACCGACTGCACCTGGGCCTTGCTGCGAAGATTGCGATGGAAGGTGATGCCGAAGCGGTGCGCCTCGTCTCGTATCTGCTGAAGCACCTTCAATGCGGGCGAATTTCGGTCGATAAACAGAGGATACGGATCTCCGACCCTATAGACCTCCTCCATACGCTCCGCAAGCGCAACAAGGGTCACTTTATCGATGATTCCGAGCTCGCAGAGAGCCTCATATGCGAATGAAAGCTGACCTTTTCCACCATCTATCACGATCAGCTGTGGCAAATCCTCCGGATTTTCGGTCAGCATACGTGAATATCTCCTGTTTACGGCCTCCTTCATCGTAGCGTAGTCGTTCGCTCCGACTACAGTCTTCACTTTGAAATGTCTGTAGTCTTTCTTCGAAGGCACGGCGTTGCGGAAAACCACACAGGCCGACACAGGATTGGTTCCCTGGATATTCGAGTTGTCGAAGCACTCAATATGCACAGGAAGCACAGGCATAGCGAGCTGCTTCTGAAGCGACTCCATCACCTTGTTCGCATATGCGTCAGGATCGGTATGCTCCTGCTGCTTGAGCGCATTCACGCGCATTTCCTTTGCGTTTCTGGCACTGAGTTCAAGCAGTGCCAGTTTGTCGCCCCTGACGGGCACCTTGAATTCCGAGCCGTCAGGCTGCACATCCGGCAGAAACGGCACAATCACCTCTTTGGACAAATCGCCGAACTTGGACTGTATCTCAGCTATGAACATACCGAGAACGGCTTCCTGTTCCTCCTCGATCATCAGTTTGAATCCGAGGTTCAGGGACTGCACGACAGCACCGCCTCTGATCCTCATAAAGTTTCCGAACGCCTCCTGGGCATCGATCACAAGCGAGAACACATCCACGTCACCCACTGCAGCATTAATAATCACAGACTTGCTGTAATGCTGCTCCAGCGACATCATCTTCTCCTTGTATATCTGCGCGTCCTCGAAGCGCATCTCGGAGGCTGCGGCGGTCATCAGCCCCTTATAGTGCTGGATGACCTCCCTTCCGCCTCCCTTGAGGAGGGAAACTATCTCCTCTATGTTCTGGTTGTATTCCTTCTGCGAAATTGCACCTGCGCAGCATCCTCTGCACTTCTTTATATGGAAGTTGAGACAAGGTCTTATCTTGCCCCTGAGAATCACGTCGGAAGTGATCTTGTGCCTGCAGGTCCTGAGCGGATAGACGTTGTGGATAAATTCCACCAGATTTCTAGCGTGCACGACGCTGCTGTACGGGCCGAAATACCTCGATCCGTCCTTGACGAGGCGTCTGGTAAGGAATACACGCGGAAACTCCTCCGCTGTGACACATATCCAAGGATATGTCTTCGAATCCTTCAGGAGAATGTTATAGCGCGGCTTGAACTGCTTGATGAGGTTGTTTTCCAGCAGAAGGGCGTCAGCCTCCGACTCCACGACAGTGTACTGTGCGTCTGCAATCTTGGACACCATCACCGCCGTCTTTCGCGTCAGGCGCTCCGCCGGCACGAAATACTGCGCAACCCTCTTATGCAGGTCTTTCGCCTTACCCACATAAATAACATTCCCCTCGGCGTCATAATATCTGTAGACGCCTGGGGAATGTGGAAATAATGCTATTTTCTCCTTGATTGTCATTAGTCAAGGTACTCTGCTACAGCAGCCTGGATGCCCTCGAGACCGTGGAATCCTCTCTTGAGGATAGTTCCGTCAGGACCGATAAGCATAAGGTGAGGAATACCCTCTACACCATAGATGTCAGTAGGGATCTGACCGCAGTTGTTGATGTGGAGCCAGTCCATACCGAGCTCACCAGCGACCTCGATAGTGTGTGACTGAGGCTTTCTCTCCCAAACAGCAAGGCTGAGAACCTGAAGGCCCTTATCCTTGTACTGCTCATATACAGTCTGGATGTTAGGAATCTCGCGACGGCAAGGTCCGCACCAAGGCGACCAGAAGTCAACGAGCACATAAGTACCCTTTCCTACATAGTCAGAGAACTTCACTTCCTGCTTCAAAGGCTGAGGATCCATACTTCTGTCATAGCCGTAAACGTGCTCTACAGTGAAATCCACAAACATATTGCCCTCTGCAGTAGCCTTTCTTGCATCAAGACCCTTCTTGAGGTAAGCTACCTTCTCGTTCTGGAGCATCTCCTCAGACATTCTGTTGATTACAGACTCGACCTGCTCGTCATCGATAAGACCGTAAAGGTTCATAAGAGCCTGTACAGCGACATCGTTGTCAGAGTTCTTCTTTGCCGCCTTAAGATTGAACTCCTTGTATTTCTCCACGAAGTTCTCATAATACTCCATAGCCTTCTCCTGGTCTGTAGCAAGAGAATCCATCATAGTCTGATACTCTTCCATCAAGGCGTTATGAGCCTCCTCGAAAGCCTTGACCTTCTCCTCTGCGGTCTGACCGCAAGCCGCAACCGCTACAGCAGCCACAGCAAATAAAAATGTTCTGATCTTCATATTATTCAATGTTTTCATCATTATACTTACAAACCCGTCCACAGAGCGTGCCGACGGACCGTACAAATATACAAAAAAGGGATGACAAACTGTCATCCCTTTCATAATATGTAGAGTTACAATTACTTGTTCTCTCTGCGTCCGCCACGGCCACCACGACGACGATCGTTGTTACGGCCACCACGGTTGTTGTTGTTGCCAGACTGCTGTGCCTGAGCTGCTACACCTGCGTTAGGAGAGAGGTCCTTCTTACCGTAAACCTCACCGTTGCAGATCCATACCTTGATACCAAGAACACCTACCTTAGTGTGAGCCTCAGCGAGTGCGTAGTCGATATCAGCGCGGAATGTGTGGAGAGGTGTACGACCTTCCTTGATCATTTCGCTTCTTGCCATCTCGGCACCGCCAAGACGACCGCTGATCTGAACCTTGATACCCTCAGCACCAACACGCATTGCAGTTGCAATAGCCATCTTGATAGCACGACGGTATGAAACGCGACCCTCGATCTGACGAGCGATTGAGTCTGCTACGATGTGAGCGTCAACCTCAGGCTTCTTAACCTCGAAGATGTTGATCTGAACATCCTTCTTAGTTACCTTCTTGAGCTCCTCCTTGAGGAGATCAACTGCCTGTCCGCCCTTACCGATGATCACACCTGGTCTTGCAGCGTGGATTGTTACAGTGATGAGCTTAAGAGTTCTCTCGATAACGATCTTTGAGAGAGAAGCCTTTGCAAGACGGCTTGAGAGATACTTACGGATCTCGAAGTCCTCTGCGATCTTCTCTGCGTAGTTACCACCTACCCAGTTAGAGTCCCAACCACGGGTGATACCGATTCTGTTGCTTATAGGATTAGTCTTCTGTCCCAT
>JAFYWC010000002.1 GCA_017546585.1 Bacteroidales bacterium | reverse complement strand
GTAAGGTGGATACCCTTGTTAAGGTATGCGAGCTCGCGAAGACGCGCAGCGAGAGTGTCGTACTTGTAGACTGTAGTAACCTGGAAGATCTCAGGATCCGGATGGAAGGTAACGTGTGTACCTGTATCCTCAGCCTCGCCTACAACCTCAACCGGCTTGTAAGGCTTACCCTGTGAATACTCCTGTACGAAGATCTTGCCCTCTCTGTGAACCTCAGCCTTGAGATAGTCAGAAAGCGCGTTCACGCAGGATACACCCACACCGTGGAGACCGCCGGACACCTTGTAGCTGTCCTTGCTGAACTTACCGCCGGCGTGAAGAACTGTGAGAACGACCTCGAGAGCCGAACGGTTCTCCTTCTCGTGCATACCGGTAGGGATACCACGACCGTTATCCTTTACAGTGATTGAATTATTCTCGTTGATGATTACGTCGATGTGTGTACAATATCCGGCAAGAGCCTCATCGATACTGTTGTCCACAACCTCGTAAACGAGATGATGGAGACCTCTCTCACCTACATCACCGATGTACATCGAAGGTCTCTTTCTTACGGCCTCAAGGCCTTCCAGCACCTGGATACTGTTCGCGGAGTACTGCTCCGCTGAAGCGTTGTTGATTACTTCTTCGCTCATTATCTGTTATGTTTTTCTATTCAAAAATCAATCCCACAAATATAACAATTTTTCTTATAAATTCAAGCAAACTCCCACGGTAAAATTGACACCTTTTTCCGCATAAACAGGGTTTCTCTGAATTGTCATATTAAGGAGATTTCCTCCCCTCGCCCACACCGAAAGAATACGGCTTGCAGCCACCTCGAAATAGAGTCCGAGATCTGCATAACCAGGGATTGCAGCTTCCACAAGAGCACCCTCCTCAGGAAGACGGAGCGAGCCCTTTCTGCCAGTGGCGAACTCACAGTCTACACCAGCGTAAATTCTTCTGCTCCAGCAGTATTCAAAAGACACATCACCTGTGAACGGCGACGGAGCAAAGAGTCCGTTGTCGGCTGTAAAGCCCCAAGCGTGGATATAGTTCAGGTTTCCGTCGAATCTGATATTCTCCGCTCTCCAGTTCCAATCAGCGGAAACGAAGAACTTCTGATACTTGTCATAGCCGAAACCAGGAATATACTGAAGTCCGTCCGCCTCAGGAAGATTTCCCACAGCCACGGCATCAAGAAGCGCGTTTCCGTAGTTCACATAACCGGTCTTGAGGTCGTACGAAACCGACGATGCGATACGGCCCTCGATTCCGAGAACTGTAGACACCCTCTCCACAGTCACGTCCATAAAGCTATTGCCTCCGAAACCGAACGACGTGTCCATATGGTGGTTCTTCTCAAGAAGAGATGCGTATGTATTCAGCTTGTTGCCTCCGCCTACCTCAGCATAGACGCGCATTGCGTTCGGGAAGACATTGAACCAGGCCTTCACCTCAGGATAGGCGATCTGCTCATTGGCCTGGAATACAGAGCTGTAATCTTCAGGCCTGAAGACTTTGGCAATGCGAAGTCCGGCATCCACACCCCATCTGTCCCTTACGTGCATATAGTGAGGCAGGAGGAAGAACTGGCCTGACACAGACT
>JAFYWC010000033.1 GCA_017546585.1 Bacteroidales bacterium | reverse complement strand
TTCATCTGTTCTATTTCTTAAGTGCTTTCTTTATGGTAGGCATAACGTGATCCACATATCTCATCATTCCGAGGTCAGTGAAATGAATGCCGTCCACGGTAGCCTCTCCGTCAGTTCCGATCATTCCCTCTGCAGAGATATAATATATGCGCTTTTCTCCTGACTTCTTCAGTCTTTCGAAGAGTCTCTTCTGTGCCTGATTCTTCTTTGTGACTTCCTCAAGAATCGCGTTATCGTATATGGTATGAGGGAAGATCACGTCCTCGATGAAGATTACAGGCACATCAGGATGAGCATCCCTGATTACTCTGAAGAACTCCTCACCGTGTTCGTCGATCATATCGGCATATGCATTAGGAGCATAGTCGAGCACATAAAGTCCCGGATCTTCAACAGAAGCCATAAGCTGAGCTATCTCCATATCCAGCAATGCGTTGCCGCTGAAGCCGAGGTTGAAGACCTCGCGGTCAAGGCGGCGGCTGATGATATTGGTATGCGCCATACCAGGGCGATTGGCGCAACCACCCTGTAGGATGCTTGTGCCATACATCACAATCGGTTTTTCACGGGAAGGGCGATCTACCGCAGGTGGTGCAAGAAGAGCATCTTCGTCGACACCGATCTCAAGCGAAGAAACTCCATCATACAGAGAGAGATAGAGCATATATTCGCGCTCTATCGGATCCATATTCCTGATTATCGCCCTTTCTGATTTCTTTCCCTGAGGCTGTGCACTGCAGACGTGTCTCCACTCTCCATCTACGATGGCATAGAGATCGAGTCCCTTTGTTCCGGTATCGGTCATATGTGTCATCGAATTGTTGAAAGTGGACTCCCACCTCGCGTGAATCGATGTGGAGTTTGAACGGAAACGGATGAACAGACCAGCCGAATTGCGTCCGAGATACCATACGGCATCCCTGCTCACTCCCTCCAGTTCTGACGGCAGACGCTCATAACGCACATTGGTCTGCTCAGACACCTTTCCATACAGCGGAAATTCAGTTGCGTCCGTATACACGATCATCTGAGCCGATGCGTTCAGCACGCCAGCAACCACCGCCGCAAAGACCAATAAAAATCTCATATTTTTCACAGCCATACAAGTTTCGTAAACTTCTTCGTTTTTTTAATTATTTGCGCCCACAAAATTAAAATATTTCAGTAATATTTGTGTAACTTTGTTAGTTAGATATAATGCAAAGACATTTATAAAGATATGAACAGAAAAATCGCAATTCTGATGACGGTTCTCGGACTCTGTCTGACAACCGGACTTTCAGCCAAGAAGGCTAAAGAGTACAAGGAGACACCGGCTTCAGACAGCCGCATCGAGTACACCGGCAGAATCCTCGTGGAGGGCAACGACGTATCATACGACTGGAGCGGCGTATATTTCAGAGTCAGATTCAACGGTCCTTCGCTTGCCGTAAAATGCTCGGACACGAAGAACTGCTGGTTCAACCTTTGGGTTGACAAGCCTATGGGGCCTGAAGCTGACAGCAAGTTCCTTGTCGCTGCAAAGGACACTGTGATCGTACTTGCCGAGGGACTCGGCAAGGGAGAGCACGAAGTGATCCTCCAGAAGAGGACCGAAGGTGAGCAGGGACGTTTCACAGTACATTCGTTCATTACTGAAGGTGAGGTTCTTCAGGCAAACGGACGCAAGGAAAGACACATCGAATTCATCGGTGATTCATACACTTGCGGATATGGTACCGAAAGCGGAGACAAGGATGATCCTTTCCTTGCAGAGACCGAGAACTGCAACCTTACATACGCAGCAATCACAGCACGCTATTTCAACGCGGACTACAATCTCACGAGCCACTCCGGCCAGGGAATCGTGCGCAACTATGACAATTACGGCCCAGGCTACCATATGCCTGACCGCTATACTCAGACCTACGACACCGACAAAGAAATTGTATGGAACCCTGCAGATGCCCCATACACTCCTGACGTCGTCGTGATCTATCTCGGAACAAACGACTTCTCGACTGCCCAGCAGCCTAACGAAGAGTTCTTCAGAGCAAACTACATCAGACTTCTCAAGAGCGTCAAGGCAAACTACGGAGAGCAGATTCCTGTCCTCTGTATGGCATCGCCAGCCAACTCTTACCTGTACGACTATGTACGCAGTGCAGTAGTTGTGAGCGGTCTGCAGAACGTAGCATATATGGCGGTATCGAAATCAGCCCACAACTACGAAGACGACCTCGGAGCAAGCTGGCACCCTAACTACAAGGGTCACAAGAAGGTGGCAAGCTGTATGATTCCATACATTGCAACCCTCACAGGCTGGGAGATGGAAGAGAAGCCTTACAGATAGAATTTAATTAATGTGTGTTAAAAATAGAAACTTTATGAAAAACGTATTTCTGACGATTTTGATCGCAGTCCTCTGCGTATTCAACGCCGACTGCAAGAGTGTTAAAGGAAGTGTGAAGGACGGAAAGGGCAAAGGCGTAGCCGGAGTCGTTGTTTCCGACGGACTCAACACTGCAGTGACAAAGGGAAGCGGACGATTCAAGCTGACAGTCGATGAAGACAGCAGATTCGTATTCATCAGCACTCCATCAGGCTATGTATCGAAGACCCTCAACGGCCCTGAGTGCTTCTTCAAGGAGATCCAGAACGGAGTAAAGAGCTATGACTTCGTTGTTACCAAGAACAGAAAAGACGATACAAACCATAATGTGATCGTAATTGCAGATCCTCAGATCAGCGAGAGAAGCGAGCTGGAAGAGCTCCAGCCTTACGCTCTGGACATCGAGGATTTCGTAGTGAAGCACGACAACGACTACACTTTCGGACTTTGCCTCGGAGACGTTGTAGGCTGGGACCACAGCATCTACCCTGAGTACAACAAGATAATGGCCGGTACCAAGATCGATTTCAGAACTGTAATCGGCAACCACGATATGACAAACTACGGTCGTTCACACGAGACTTCAATGAAGGACTACCAGACTATGTACGGTCCGGCTTGGTACTCTTTCAACGTAGGTAAGGTTCACTATATCGTACTCAATGACAACTATTATGTAGGCCGCGACTATTTCTATATCGGCCTCATCGATGAGAGACAGCTCCGCTGGCTTGAGAACGACCTTTCATATGTACCTAAGGATCATATGGTAGTGCTCGCTATGCACATCCCTACCACATTGGGCCAGGCAGACCGCGACGCTTTCCAGTATGGTTCAATCGGCGACAACCTTGCGAACAAGACCGCCCTCTATGCTATGCTTGAGCCGTACAAGACACTCATCCTCTCCGGCCATATGCACACATCTGACTTCCAGCAGATCACTGACAGCATCACCGAGATCAACATCGCAGGCCTCTGCGGCGCTTGGTGGTGTGGAAGCACTTGCATCGACGGTACTCCTGCAGGCTACAAGGCATTCGATATGAACGGAGACAAGGTGAAGTGGATCTACAAGGGCTGCGGACACAAGGAAGAGCATCAGTTCACTGCATATATAGACCCTGCTGTCCCTGGCCACGTTGTAGCAAACGTATGGGACTTTGACCCACAGTGGAAGGTTGAATACTATGAAGACGGTAAGAAGGTTTGCGATATGGAGCAGTTCACCGGTACTGATATGAAGGCAAGAGAACTCTACAAGGACCCTTCAAGCCTCAAGAGAAACTGGGTTTACGCTGCCGAGACAACTCATCTCTTCAAGGCACCTATGACAAAGGGAGCAAAGAAACTTGAAGTGAAGGTTACAGACCGCTTCGGTAGAGTCTATTCAAAGACTATCCACTATGAAATGCCAAACTAACAAAAGAATCATAACCATCGACATCCTCCGCGGCATCACGATCTTTGCGATGATTCTATGTGCAAATATCGGATACTATTCAGACCTGCCTGCGTGGATGTTTCACGGACAGACTCCGCCACCGACTTACGAGTTCAACCCAGAGATACCCGGTATCACCTGGGTTGACCTCGTTTTTCCGTTCTTCCTGTTCACAATGGGAGCAGCCTTCCCTCTCGCGATGCGCAAGAGGCTTGAGAACGGCACCAGCAAGTGGGCTGTGACAGGAAGTCTTTTCCGCAGATGGCTGACTTTGACAATCTTTGCACTGGTACTCGGAAACGCATACCAGCTCTATGCAAGTCCACTGCCTGCAGTCGCTCAGGAACTGTTCAAGATGGCTCTCTGGGGCGTGATGTTTATGTCTCTTGTGAGGCTTCCTGACGAGAAGAAAGGCCAGTTTGTCAACAATGCGGGAATGTTCCTGCTTGTTGCAATGGCTGTAATCGGAGTTGACTGGTTCGGGCTGAAACTGAACAGGTGGAACAGCGACATCATCATTATGATTCTTGCGAACATCGCCATATTCGGAGGACTTATCTGGATGTTCACCAAGGATAACATCAGATTGCGCTGGCTCGTCCTGCTTTTCATCATATCAGTCAAGGCTCTCAGTTCATACGCACCTGATACATTGAACTGGGCACCGAGATTCAGCAGCATAGGATGGTTCTTCAGTTGGGACTTTATGCAGTACCTCGTGATTGCCATCGCCGGTTCGATTGTAGGCGACAAACTTCAGGCTCACTCAAGATCAGGAGAAGCTGTCACTATCGATGGCCATCATCTTGCTGCGTCCGGCATCGCACTCGCGGCAATGCTCGTGCAGCTTTGGGGACTCTTCACAAGACACGTCCTCGCGGATTTCGGAATCTCCGTAGCAATGTGCATCGCATTTGTTCTTCTCACATACAAGAGACGAAACATTATGACCTGGATGGGTTATTTCGGATTCGCATTTATGCTTGTGGGAATCCTCTTCGACCCTATTGACGGAGGCATCACCAAGGACCATTGCAACCTTGCATATATGCTTACGACCACCGGTATGACTGCGCTTACAGGAGCGTTTGTACTTGCGCTTGAGCTGAAGTGGCACATCAAGGGTCGTGGCCTCAGCGGATGCGGCCAGAACCCTATGCTTGCTTATACGGTTACAAACTTCTTCGTGGGGCCTATCCTTGCGATGTGCGGAATCGGAGCGTGGCTGAACTCAATCAGCGTAGGCTCTCCGTTCTGGGGCATCGTTCGCGGACTTGTCTATACCCTTCTGATGGTAGCAGTCACCTGCTTCTTCACCAATAAGAAACTCTTCTGGCGAAGCTGATTCAGCTTATCGAATTTATATATTAATCCGCTAACCCTAATAACCTCAACTAGAATCCTTGCAAAGAAATCGTTCGATTTTTCTGCAAGGATTCTTGGTTTGTGTCTAAAACACCCCCTTTACAACACTATTTATGATTCTCGCACAAAAAAGCGCCATTTCTTCTGCGAGGATTGATGTCGTATGCAGATTTTTCTTTTTCTTTAAATAATTTCTCTTTTTTTAACAAGGTTTTTCTTTTTTTGAAGGCGTTTCCATAAAAGTACTTCTACTTTTGAAACCAAAAAAATGAAGAAAACTTACCATTTATGCCTGTTATCGGAAGGTGAGGCGATGTTCAGATCAAGGGAAGATTTTATCCGAGGTATAAACTGTCTTTGCATAGGCGCACACAACACCGGAGCGATTTTACTCGCTTATGTATTTATGAGCAATCACGTTCATATCATCGTACGGACTGCTAACCCGGAAAAGTTAATGATGAAATTCAGGTATGCATATAACAAGTATTTCAATGCAAAGTACTCTAGAACTGGAAGGCTTGGTGAAAAGAAGTTTTTTAAGATCGAGCTTGTGGGACTTTACCACTTGTTGACTGCTGTCGCCTATGTGCTGAGGAATCCTGTTCATCACGGTGTATGTGCGACACCATTCGGATATGAATTCTCTTCAATAAGAGGGATGTTCAAGAAGGAATTCGGATGGCAGAACTCCTGCAACATTCTACCGAGCAAATCCGCATACAGATTCTTACCTTGCAGAAGCGTACTCCCGGAGGGTTTTCTAATGAACAGTGAAGGGATGATTCTGCCAGAAACCGTAATCGACTCGCAGGATCTCGAGCATCAATTTTCTACTGCACGTTCATTTCTATATTATATGAACAGATTGTCCGGAGAGGAATGGATACGCGAACAGCAGCAAGACCAGACAGACCAACCAGCAATTACCCTTGAATCTATCGAGGAAGGCGTACAGTTTCACGACATCAATACAATGCTAAGAAACGAGTATGGTCGTGCAAATTATGCTGCTATGACTGACATTATGTTGTGTCACGAGATTGACAATGTTCTTATTCCGAGTTACGGAATGAGTTCGTTGTATCAAATGAAAATTGAACAAAGAGAAAACATTGCAGAACTCATAAAGAGGAAGTATCACGTTCCAGCATCTCAAGCAAGACGATGCCTTGCGATATCGTAACGACACAGTACCCTTCACAGAAACTGATTGATAAACCTAAACTCTGGAAGTTGAACAATAGTAGGTGTGAAGTAACTATGAAAGTTCAACAAACAATCCTTGCAAAAAAATCGTTCAATTTTTCTGCAAGGATTGCTATTTTGTGTCCATAACATAGTATTCTAGGGTCTTTTCTGGATTCTCGCACAAAAAAGCGCCATTTCTTCTGCGAGGGCATCACATTCACCAGCCGGTGATGTCTCGATTTCGCTCAACCTGACATTGGGCAAGGGAACTATCTATTTTTCCACTTGTTCTTGATGCCGAAGTGTTCGCAGTAGCGGTCGTACAGGTGGCCGGCCTGGGAGTATTCGGAATTTGGAGACATAAAGTGTGAGAACTCGAAAGTGATGGCTCCATCCATTCCTGCTCTGCGCGCCATATCCATCTTGAGAAGAAGTTTCTCCCACTTGATCGGGAGGAATCGGATAGGCATATCCCTGTCGAAGGACTCGAAGTTGGTCCAGCATTTCATACCGTACTTGTCAGCGAGTTTCTTGTTCACTACAAGATAGTCGTAGAGTTCGTGATAGTCAACCTGACCGTCCTGGAATGCAAGGATATCCACGACCCCCTCAAGATTGCTGAGGATCTCATTCCATTCGTATTCGTGCTCGGAAACCGTGGTAGCCTTGTCACCCCACATCACCTGATCGGTCTTGACGCCGTGGATGTATGGAGAGACCATTGTAGGAAGATTGCCAGAGACCTCCTTTGCGTGCCTTCCGACCTCGGCATAGATCTTCGTCATATTCTTTGTCCTACGGCTGACTTCCTGAGAAAGATACCAGCCTTGGAATGACTTATGGTGGCCATATTTAGTCCATACCTCATCAATCAGCTTGATATTGAGGTCGATTTCCTTCATATAATCTCCGATATGCCAATACTTGCCTGAATCGTACATTCCGAAGTAAAAGGCCATATCGTACTTATCTGCAAGACATAGGAACATTTCCACAAGGTCAACAGGTGGATAATATACGTCCTCTGTAGCCAGGATCGACTCGAACGGAGCCGCAATCCAACGGCCAAGGCCTGCTCGGATAAGGACCACAGTATTGATGCCCATATCACGCATCGCACGGAAATCCTTGTCCCACTCCTCTACTCCCCAATTCTGGTGAGGGATATCCCAGCTCACCTCATCAAGGAAGGTTGCATTGATAGGCATACCCTTCAGGCATCCGGGAGTTTCGAATTGAGCATTGGTAAACTTCTGACCGGAATTGCAGCCAAGCAGAACTGCAAGCATTGCAATAAGGATAAACAGTCTTTTCATACACTTATTTTATTTGAGATATTCCTGATTTTACTGCATCCCATTTACGGGGTTCCAGTTTGAGGTGAACAAGGTCAAATAGGAAATAGCCGTCACATTCATCAGCACAGGCTTTTACTGAATTAGTCACCGCCTGGAGTTCCTGGTTCAGAGTTGCGTTTCCGTCCCAGTTCCAGTTTCCTACATCCGGGCCTCCGATCAGGAGTTTAGGGCCGTTCTTAGTCTTCTCTCGTGCAAGACGGCAGAATCCTTGCATTGACCATTCATAGCTTCCATAGACGGCACTATATGAAGCATAGGCTCCTATGATCTGAACGTCAAGATGATCAGCGAAACCATATGAATTATACTTTGCAGTAGCCCAGTCGGAAAAGTGTTTATTTGCCTGATAGGTAGGGCTGGCCCAGTTGGGTCCATAATCATAATACTGCTCATACCATCCTCCGGAGTATGCTCCGAAATCCAAACCCGGATTAACGGACTTAACTGTCTCCCTTGCCTTCACGATAAAATCGTGAATGACCTTGGCACGGAACTCCACCCACTGCATAAAATTGACCGGCTTAGGGTTTGGAACGAAGTGTTCATGACCGGCCGGAGCCACATCAGATGGCCAGTTCTTTACTTTAGTTCCGATATATTTCTCAAATTCAGACCTGGTATAGTCAGAGAAGTCACTCTGAGCGCTGTAGAACCTTCCACGATCCAATATGATACCGTCAAGGTCTGAATACTTTGCGAGGTCTGCAAGAAGATCAAGAGTATACTCCTGAACCTTCGGATGGACAGGATTCAGGAACTTTTCATCTGCCCAGACATTCATAATGGACACTATGCCATCAGCCGTATTGAGCATAGTAGCATACTGACTTACAGGTTCGTTCCTGTACAATACGCCGTGGCTTCCCAAACCGGACTGCTGTCCACCGCAGAATGTATTGAAGCCGGCATAAACTCTAAGGCCGGCCTTATGACCTGCTTCTATGAATGCCTGAAGGTAATCCCAATCGGAGCTGCGTTCCACACGGGTATAGACACCGTCGATCCAAGCTCCCATAAAATCCACCTGGGGACATTTGTCTGTCCTGAACAACACATCGCCACCGGCTCCTGCCGGCCTTACATCAACTACAATGTCTGTAAAGCCACAATCTGCGATCATTGCCATATCGCGCGCGATATTCTCCTTGCTGTCACCGTAATCCGGGAAATTGGCGTTTCCTTCAATCCATATGAAGGCACGCTTTTCTGTGATAGCCGGTGTCGGGTCTTTCCATTCATCAGGGAAGACAGGTACTGTACTCTTTTTATCACAAGAGCAGACTGCGAGTGAAAGCGCAAGGACTGCAATAAGGTTCTTTATTGACATAGTGATAAGTATTGATGAAAAGATCTCTCGACTCACTTCGTTCGCTCGAGATGATCAAAAAAAGAGACCAAGTCAACTTGGTCTCTTTGTGTCTTATAATGTTTCAAGGATCTGCCAGATCTGATAGAGACCTCTTGGAACGTGGAAGCATCCTTTCCACTTACCACCCTTAAGGGTAAGAAGGACTTCACCGCGGCGGTTAAGATAACCGTACCATTCAGGATATTCAGCATCCTTGAAGTGTGCCCACATATAGTCGTGGATCTTCTGGAACCACTCGAGGCACTGCTCGTTGCCTGTAAGCTGATATGCCTTGATGAAGCAGATTGCAGACTCGAGATGTACCCACCAGAGTTTCTGGTCCCACTCGAGCTTCTGCATAGGAGCTCCCTTGATGTCTTTGAAGTAGAAGATTCCGCCATACTCCTTGTCCCAACCGAATTCGACAACGCTAAGTGCGATCTCTACACATTTGTCGATAAGGGCCTTGTCATTGCGGCGGATACCGAGGTTCATCATAAACCATAATGCCTCAAGATCGTGACCAGGATTGATCTCACGGCCTTCGAAGCAGTCGATAGGGGTTCCGTCAGGCGAAACGTTCTCAAGCATCACGCCCAGTTCAGGGTGATAGAACACATTGAGGATTTCGCAGAGACACTCGTCGATGGTCTGGTCAAGCATAGTCTTGTCAGGAAGGATATTCTCCACCTCAAGAGCCATATTGCAGATGATCATCGGGAGTGCGAATCCCTTCATAGGACGTGTACCGGGATATGATTTCTCCCAACGTCCCTTTGGATCATTACGACGATCGAGGATCCTCTGGAATGTCTTCAGAGCGATCTCTTTATATTCCTCGCTACCGGTCGCCTCAGCGAGCTGAGCGAAAGCCATACAAGCAAAAGTATTGGAGAAGATGTTGTAAGGCTGAATTATAGGCTTACCCTCACGGGTAACAGAGAAGTAGAAATCATAATTGCCGTCGTGGGCATATTTCTTAAGGAACTCAGCACCCTGTATTGCACAGTCAAGCCACTCCTGCTTCTTCTCTACCTTGTTGTAGAGCATAGCGAACATCCAGACTTCTCTTCCCTGAAGCCAGATGAACTTATCTGTATCGAATACACTTCCGTCACGGTCCAGACAGCTGAAATATCCACCATACTCGAGGTCCTGAGATTTCTCAAGCCAGAATGGTAGAACACTGTCCAAAAGCTCGCTCTTGTATTGAGCGGCAAGTTTCTTAAAATCCATTGTAATGACCAGTTAGGTTTTATCAAATGCAGCCGGGACCGGGGGCCCGGCTGCAATCTAAAGTTCAATTATCGAATCCCGAAAGAACGATTACTCGAGAGGGAAAAGATACTTCTCAACTGTATCCATCCAAGGATCGATCACGTAAGCAGCAAGCATATTGCCCTCACCCTTGATGAATACGTCAGAGTAAGTAAGACCAGCCTCATTTGTAGTATGGTAGTTCATCTGGACAGCGAATACCTGAGCTGCTGCCTTAGGATCGTTGACATTAAGAACTACGATGTCAGTATAGTCATAGTTGAAGTGGCAAGACATTGTAAGAGCAAGATAATCATTGCCACCTACCTCAGCAGTAGAGATACAGTTGAAGTTCTCCATCCAAGATGCTGGTGACTCCCAAGTCTTGGTCCACTCTGCGCCATCATAGTAGAAGAGGTCATAGTCAGCACCGTAAGTGATGCAATAGAGACCATCAGCGAGAGTAGCACCAGCTGGAGCTACAACACCTGTTGAAGCATCCCAAGACATATCAGGGAGCTGGAGATATGCTGATGCGCCTACTACGCCATCCTTAACCTCCCAATAAAGGCCATAAGCAGTAGCACCGCAAACATAGGCAGTAATAAGAGCGTCCTTAGTAACGTCACCCTTTACGCGGAAGTTACCCATCTCTGTGCACCAGAAGTTTGCAGAATTGTAGTCAACGAGTGGAGTAGGAGCAAATGTCACAGGATCAACGAGATAGAGCTGGATATTTCCACCGTTCTCCCACATTACGTCTGGGCTTGACACCATAAGGTTGCCGGCGTCATCAACGTGAACACCACCTGCTACGAATCCCTCAGGAAGAGCGATCTTCTGAACACCCTCACCTGTAGCAGCTGAAGCGACGAATGCCTCACCATTTGCAGTGAATGCTACATAATCACCGAATGCACCGATACCTACGCGGCCTGCAGTTGCACCAAGCTCAGAGAGTGACTTAGTCCAAGCGATAGGGCTCCAAGCTTCCTGAGTAACCTTGATAGTCTTTACTACGCCAAGCTCGCTATAAACAGTAACGTAACCTGTTCTTGCAGGAGCATTTACCTCCTGTGCAGCAACTACGAATGCAATTTTATCAGTTGTATATGCCTTAGTCTCAACAAGCCACTCAGCGTCAACCTCATAAGTATAATCAACATTGTGACCTACCTCGATCTCAACTGAACCACCCTTGAATGATACAGTGTATGCATCCTCAGCATTTACATCAATAGCGTTCTTCTGGAGCTGAACTACAGGAACCTGGATAGGATCAAGACCTTCAACTGTAATTTCGAGAGTTGCAGCACGGTTCTCCTTGTCTGTGTTGGCTGTAGCTGTGAACTTGATAGAAGCGTCGCCAGCCTCACCCTTCTTAGGAGAGATAGAGAGCCACTCAACTACGTTCTCACCAAGGAGTGTTGCAGTCCACGCAGCGTTTGCTGTGAAGTTGAATGCAACAGGCTCAGCAAGGTCATCTGTACCTGCAGTAGGAATAGTCACCTGTGTAGGTGGGAAATCTGCGTGAGGAACGAATTCCTCCTGACAAGCGATAACAGCAAAAGCCGCCATCAGGAATAATGCGATTTTTTTCATAATGAATTAATAAATGGGTTAGTTAATAATTTTCAAATTTGCCACAAATTTAATAAAAGTTTTTATAAAACCTTATAGCGTTGCAAGATATTGATCAAAGGCTTTCTTAATATCAGCCCAATAATCGTACATCTTGATGTGACAAAGGTCGAAGAAGAACATTCCCTCTGTTGATGCATTGATGCAGGCGTCCACGATATCCGGCATCAGATGTCCCTGTCCTCCATTCTCGAAACCTGTAGAGTTTCCGATATCAGGTCCACCGACAAACGGAACATCACCGGCAAAAATGTTCTGCGCACGCTTGCAGAATCCCTGCATTGTCCATTCGCTGTTTCCATAGATGGATTTCGTTGAAGCATATGCACCGATGAGCATAATGTCACAGTGATCTGCATATCCATACTGATTATATTCGGCTGTCGCCCAACTGTAGGCATTCTTAGCGTTATAACTAGGGCTTGCCCAATTGACACCGGAATAATAATAGCTTGAATACCAAGCGCCGACGTATGCACCGAAACGTATATCAGGATTAACTGAATGAACTCTGTCCGAAGCCTTCTCAATGAAGTCGTGGATGACTTTAGCGCGGAATGTCATCCAGCTGCGCTGCATTTCTGTCACGTAATTCTCAAGACTGCTCTGACCTGGAGTGAAGATATCGTCCGGCCAATTTGTAACCTTCTTTCCTATGTACTCCTCGAACTTCTTGCGGGAAGCATCCGAAAAGTCGCTCTTGAGATCGTTGTCATCATAACGGCAACGGTCAAGGATGATACCTTTTACATCATAAGCAGCAAGGTCCTCAAGGATACCGAGAAGGTACTCGACAACCTCATCGTTTGCAGGATTGAGGAACTTTGTTCCCGCACCCATATCCATACTGCTCACAAGTCCATCCTGAGTATTTACCACACTCGCCCACTCGCGGCTGATTGATCCGTCGAAGAGAGGGCCGTCAGAACCAAGGCCGTAAGGGCACTCCTTGCCACCTACCATTGTGTTGATGGCTGCGTACACATCAAGTCCGACATTCTTTCCGGCATCAATGAACGCCTGGAGATAGTCGAAGTTCTGCTTGCGCTGAAGCCATACATAACCACCAGGCACCCAAGCATCAACCTTAGTAAGAGGTTTCTCGATGTCAGAATTGAAAAGTACTCCGGCAGTTGTCGGTCTTACCTCCACAACCACTCCGGTAAATCCTGTCTCCTTAAGACGCGCCATATCAGCATTGATATTATCCTTGCTGTCAGCATAGTCCTGGAAATTCGCCGCAGCGTCAATCCAGACAAAGCGTGCTTTGCCCACCTTCTCTGGCTCAGGCTGACCTGAATCGTCAGGATTCTCACCCTGGTCAGGAGTTTGGCCCTGATCAGGATTCTCTCCCTGGTCAGGATTGCCCGGCTTATCTGCCGGTTCTTCTATAACTCCCCAATCCGGATTCCAGAGAACGTCTTCCGGATCAGTGCAGGAGCAGAAACAAAGCAGTGAAACTGCCAATAAAATATTCCCTAAATTCTTCATTTGAATTATTTAATCATAACAGTGCTTCCTACTGAACGCTGCGATCCGTCAGAAACCTTGATAGTGGTTTTTCCGTTTACAAGCATACAGCTTGATCCGCCACCGTCAAGATTGATTGCCTCTACACAGCCAAGGTCAAGAAGAACATTTGCCACATCACCGGTGGTAAGTCCATACACACCGTCGGTCATCTGACGTCCTTCACACACAAAGAGGATCATCTTGTTGTCCGCAGTAACACCCATTGCAGTACGAGGCTGGTTGCTGTCAGGCCCGATTCCTGATGTGCCGTTGAAAAGTTCCTCCACATATGTGTCTCTGAACTTTCCGTTGTCGATAAGAAGAGGTCCGCCACCCATAGCTGTCTTCGCAGAGAATTCCTTACCTTCTTCAGGATAGCTTGCGGACGGCTGCTTTGCAGGATCCTTTGCCCAAGTGTTTTCCGCTGGAGCAGGATACATATAATGGTTATCCCAAGTCCTGTATGTCCAGCACGCATCAAACTTGCCATCAGCAGTCTCAAGGAATGCCGCACGGGTAGGATAATACATCTTCACCCAATCCTCGGAAGCGTAGTTGATATTATATGCAAAGACTTCCGAATCCTTTACAGCAAGGCTTGAAGAATAGTTCATTCCGCCTGACGCATAGAAGAATCCGGCATTGATCACAATCGGCCAATTGCCCTCATCATACACATCCTTAGGGGTCTTGAAGCTGTCCTTGGTACCATCCATCTCAGGGTCATTGATGCTCCAGATATCCCACTGAGCGGAAGCCATATCAGCAACGGCGATATATGCAATCGCCTTCTTGCCCTCAAGAGTCTCAGGAGATTTATAGACCTTGACGTATGCAGGAAGTTCTCCATATGAAGAAGAAACATCAGACCACTTGTCAAGAGTAGCATCTTCAACCTTCGGTTCCTCAGGAGTATCATCTGGTTCAGGAGTTTCGACCACAGGGTCATCCCAAGGCCAGTCCTCAATGACGCTGCCCTTGTCCTCGCAGGAAACAGCGAGGACTGCGGCAGCGAATATGATTGCAAACATTTTCATCTTTTAAATATCGATACAGTCAGCAACGAAGCCTGCGATTACACTGGCGTTGTGATCCCAATAATAGATATACACCTTGAATCCATCTGCTGAAGCACCCATAATGACATCAGCCGCAGCACAACCCTGGTAACCTGTCTGGTACCACTCAGTCGAGTGATGCTCGATAATTGGGGTGGCATCCTTGACTGCCTTCGGATCTGATACATCCCAGATTCTGATCTGAGGCTCGATACCCCACATTGGGAAGTGTGACGATACCATATGGATCACGTATGGAGCGTTGTTGAATGTCTTCGCCTCCATTACGTTGGTGTTGTAGTTTGTTGTAACACCGTCATCTGCGAGGTTGCGTGATGCTGTAATCTTACCGTCCACTACATAATGGATGATATTGTCTGAATAGTAGCAGAGCATCACTCCAGACTCTGGCTTGTTGGAAACCGGAACCACTTTTGCGCCGTGTACAGGAGCAGAACCCCATACGAGTCCGAGACCTGAAAGGTCAACAGTCTCAGTAGAAACCACCTGACCGCCAGTTACGACTATCTTTGTATACTTACCTGTTGCAGTAACTCCGTCGACACCCTCGTGAGCAAGAATGATCACTGCATCCTGGTCGATGTTACCGTTGACCTTGAGGTTGTAACCTACAGGCACATCTGAATCGTTGACAAATGAGTGGAACTGCTCAGGAGCAGCAGAAACAGACTTGGTCTTGTAAAGGGTAACTGTACCCTCTGACTCCGCGTGTGTAGATACGAGGATGTTTCCGCCTTCATCGTTAGTGATTGCAGCGACATCAACGCCACCGACGTTCATTTCACCCAACATAAGACCTGTGAGAGGGTCGCAGTAGACAGGAGCTGTACCGTTTGCAAGAGAGATGACGAGCTTACCGTCAGCATATGCAAGCGAGCTATAGACTGTCTCTTTTGCCTCAGGGAAGCCAAGTCTTGCTACAGGGTCGAGGTTGAAGAGCTGTCTTGCAGAAGAAGCTCGGAAACCGTAAGGAATCTTGTTAGGATACTTCTTGATGATCTTGTATGTGCAGGTTGTCTTCTCATCCTGAGCCATAACAGTAACCTCCTGCTCATTGTTATAGTTCTTCTTGACAGCAAGGTCTGTCTGGAGAGTTGCGTGAGCACACACTGTAGCTTCTGCTGAGAATCCGTCAAGATCATCTGTAGTAAAGAGGTATACCTCCTTAGTATCCTCATTGATGAAGCCTTCGATCTGATATGGCTTAGTAAGAGTGAAAGTCATAAGGTTGCACTTGGCAGACTTTGTTCTCTTACCAGTAATCATAATCTCTCTGCTCTCCCCCTGAGCGTTTGTGAATGTATAGTAGTTCTCCTCAGTAAGGTCTACCATAGCCAATGGAGGATCGATTCTGCAGTTAGGTGCGAGCTCAGCCTCGAGACGAACTCGTGTCATATGGATCGAAGTAGGATCTGTCGATTCCTCAGGATAAAACCAAGGTACAGGTATAATGAACTCATTGACATCCGGATCCTCTACATTAAGCTTTGCGAGCACTGCGCCCTCATACTTCTCTGAAGTAGAAGTAAAGCGCGCTGTCAGCGATGTGATGCCCGCACGGTCAGCAGTCGGCTCGATATACTGAGGCTCCTGGCAAGAAGCCACAGCAAAGATGCTGACCATCAACAAATAATATAATTTCTTCATTGTAATGCTGTTTAATCTTTATTTCCACTCAGGATACTGTTCTACGAGAGAGTTGTTCTCAAGTTCGCCGTCAGGCATAGGAAGACGATACATTCTCTCCTGGAACTCTCTGTCTTCATTATCGACAGAAACATATTCATATGTAAATGTGCCGTCACCGTTGTCAGTGATCATAAGGCCGTGTACCTGATAGCCTGTAAGTCCTTCAGGATACTGTTTATGAGCGACTCCCCAACGACGGAGATCCCAATACCAAAGTCCTTCATACGCAAGCTCAACCTTACGCTCCTGACGGATTGCAGTCCAAAGTTCTGAACCGCCCTTAGGTGTATATGGAAGATCTACACGGGCACGGATTGCCGCCACGGCCTCGTTAGCGTCAGATGTCTTATTGAGATGATAGCAAGCCTCAGCCTTATTGAGAAGAACCTCCGCATATCTGATAATTGTAATAGGAGCGACTCCACCGACATAAGCTATGACATCGTGACTTTCGTCAACCATCTTTCTGAGGTAATAACCTGTTGTAGTCTCACCTGCAGGGTTGGTGTTGTTGTACCACTGCTTCCATCCGTCAGCACCTCCCACATAAGGCTGGATAGTACGGCCCTTCCACTGTGCACCGTTATAAAGAATGGTTGCGTGGAAACGTGGCTCAAGCTGATCATAAGGAGGATCCTGCTTTGTAGTAGAATGCCAAGGAGTCCAGTCTATGAATCCACCTGTTGCCTTCTCATATGACTCTACCATTTCCTGGGTCGGTGTAGCAAGTCCGCCACCCTTCTGCTTATATATAGAAAAGTCGCCTCCAGGAGTGTAGTTATTATCGAACCTATGAGTTACATTGGCTCCTCTATCGAACTGCCACTGAAGAATCGCCTCCTTGTTGCCTTCAGATGTGGTCTTCATCATAGCATCAGTATAATCTGCCTCAAGCGCATATCCGAGCGCCGCCACTTCGTCAGCAGCCTTCACCACATCCTCATATCTCTTCGCATAAAGCATAGCGCGGGTCATAAACGCCCAAGCCATACCCTTGTCTGCGCGTCCCTTTGAAGCTGTTCTCTCAGGAAGATTCTGAGCGGCAAAAAGAAGGTCCTGATAGATGAACTCCCAAGCCTCTGCCTCTGGGCTGACAGCCTTGTCTTTCTGGTACTTCGTCATATCCTCGTCGTAAAGGATAATATCCTTGTAACGCTTGACAAGGTCAAAATACATAAATGCACGTGTAAATCTGATCTCTGCCTCAAGCCTTGCCTTGTCTTCTGCAGACATCTGGCCATAAGTTTTAAGGTCAGAAATTGCACTATTACACTTCATAATGCCAGTATATCTGCCCCAAGCGCCAAGATATACATTTACGAAGTTTCTTTCTGTATACGGCTGGCCATATGCCATCTGGCTGACGAAAAGTCCGGGATGACCGGCATTGAATGAACTGTACTTGAGCATATCAGCATATGCTTCAGTCATAACACTTCCGTTGGTCTGATTAGCTACTACAACATATACATAGTCGTAGAGATAATTGACATAGTATTCTGCATTAGTGGTGGTCTGCCAGATCACCTTGTCAGATACCTTGTCGTTAGGCTGCATATCGTCAAAGAACTTGTTGCAGGAAACGCCTGACAACGCAATTCCGACGAGCAGTAATATTCTTGTAATATTTTTCATAAAATTCTTATTTAGAATGTCAAGGTGATACCTCCCATAAGGAGACGCTGCTGAGGATAGTAACCGTTGTTTACTCCTGGAGACTCAGGGTCGATACCATCAGGAAGTCCGTCGATAGTGAAGAGGTTCTGTCCCTCTACGAAGAATCTGAGTCCGTCAACCTTGATCTTCTCTGTCCACTTGCGTGGGAGCGTATATCCAAGCTGTGCAGACTTCAGACGTACATACTTACCATCACGGAGCCAGAATGTAGATGCAAGACCGTTGTCTCCACCGTGGCCACCCGTATTGCTGAGGGTAAGACGTGGGAATGTTCCGTCAGGGTTGTATACACTATATGCATTCTCTACAAGGAACAATGGAGAGTTTGCTCCTTCCTTGAATGTCTGTGTCCAGATTGTGTTATCGTCATTACCGTTATAATATGTACCGGTAAGCGAGATATCGAAGAGAGCTCCTCCTGTGAACTGCGCATTGAAATCGATTCCGTTCCAAGCGAAGTCAAGGTTGAGACCGTAAGTAAGTTGAGGGCGGTTAGAGCGACCGATACGTGCCTTGTCACCGACCTCGTTGATCAGACCGTCACCATTGAGATCTACATACTTGATGTCACCGATGTTAGGTCTGTTTCCATACCACGCAGAGTTGTCGATTTCCTCCTCTGAAGTGAAAAGGCCGTCAGCGACCCACACATAGAATGTATCGAGTGATGTACCTACTACCTTACGGATAGCGTCTACGTTAGGTTCATCAGGATAGATGATCCAACGGTTCTTCGCGTAAGTGATAGTAGCACTTACTCCATACTGGAAAGGTTTGCCACCGAGCATAAAATGGTTCTTGTGAGAAACCATCACATCCACACCTCGTACATCATATGCATTCTTGTTGATATATGTCATATAATAACCTCCCATTGACGGTGGGTAGTCTGTACCATTATATGTCAGCATATCAAAAACATAGTTATAGAATGCATCGACCTCCATAGCGAGTTTGCCGTTCCACATACTGAAATCGAATCCGATATTATATGAAAGCTGCTTCTCCCACGTAAGGTCTACATTCGGAACTCCATTCTCTGCATATGAAGGATTCACTGTAGTACCTCCATTATACGCTTTGTAAATGACATCACTTGAAGCTGAGAAAGTCTTCATATACATATATGCGCTTGTAGCAAGGTCATTTCCAAGAAGAGCTACCGAACCTCTGACCTTGAGATCATCAAGGAAAGATGCACCTTTCAACCAAGGCTCCTTAGAGACATTCCAGGCTGCAGAAGCTGACGGGAAGAAACCCCAGCGAGTATTGCGCATACCTGCAAACTTATATGAACCGTCGTAACGGCCTGTAAACTCTGCAAGATATCTCTCGTCCCAGTTGTAACGTGCACGGAAGACATATCCAGCCGAACGCCAAGCGCTGCTCCAACCTGAGATAGGACCATCAGCTGCCTGACCCTGACTTAACTCAGGAAGCTCAGCAAACGGAAGAAGTTTTGCATAAGCAGAATGTGCATTTGACTTATAATCATTAAGTTCACCGAGCGCGAGGAGCTCTACGAAATGCTTGCCGAATGTATTGCTGTAAGTGATTCCAGCCTGACCTGTCATTCTCTGATAGTATGAGGTACCCTCACCGAGAGAAATGCCTGTACCCTCGTTCTGTCTTGGGTCACTATACTCAGACCAAGTTCCGCTCTTATAGACCATTACTGGCTGAGCGAACGGAATATCAAGGTTCTTATTCATAGTTGCACCGTAATCGAATGCACCGGACACCTTAAGCTGAAGACCTTTCACGCCAGGAACATCGAATGAGAGCGAAGTATTTGCTGACACATCGATACCGCGGGTCTTCTTGTAACCTGAATCATAGATTGCAGGAAGCGGGGAGTTACATACCGCGAGGTTGTTTGGAACGACACCGGTATACATACCATTATACTTCTCAGGAAGATATGGGTGCATCATAATGGTCATCTTAGGGATTGAAAGCCATCCTGCCTCATAACCTGTATCCGAACCACCTGAGCTGAAGCCTGGAGTCTGTCTGTTCGAGAACACACCGGAAACTCCCATAGTGAACTTGAAGTACTTGGCGAACTCTGTCTCGACATTTGTACGGACATTGTATCTGTCGTAGCTGAAGTTGTCGATGTTACCCTCTTGTCCGAGGTAACCGAATGATGCAAAGTACTTTGAAGTCTCGTTACCGCCTGATACGGTCACGTTATGCTTCTGAGTGAAACCAGTCTTGAAGACCTTGTCGATATAGTTTACGTTATCCCATCCGTCGTTAGGATCGTCGTTGAGCATCAGAGCCACCTGCTCAGCAGTGAAATATGGGCTATACTCCTCCGGACTACCGATGTCGCCTCTTGCAAGGGCATCCATCATATCCGCTACGTTATAATAATAAGCGAACTCGGGACCGTCCATAAACTCAGGGAAGTTGGCGTTCATAGAGGCTCCGAAAGTAGCGTTATATGTGATCTTAGGCTTGCCGGCCTGACCCTTCTTTGTGGTCACGATGATGATACCGTTAGCAGCCTGGAGACCGTAAACTGCTGCTGATGCACCGTCCTTGAGGACTGAGATGCTCTCGATATCATAAGGATCGATATCGTTGATGTTGTCTACAGGGAATCCATCCACGATATACTTGGCTCCATACTGGGATCCGCGGATACGGAGCGATGCCTGATCGAGGCCTGGCTCTCCTGACTCCTGAACCGAAGACACACCGGAAAGTTTACCGGCGATGAGCTGTGATACGTTTGTTGCAGGAGCTTTGAGGAGTTCGTCACCCTTCATCGCTGATACGGCAGAGGTCATAGATGACTTTTTCTGCACACCGTATCCTACAACGATTGTCTCCTCGAGGAAGTTGGCATCCTCTGTCATTGTCACATCAAGCTTCGAAAGTGAGCCTGTGCAATTGAAAGTCTGGTCAGCAAGTCCCATACTTGTGAAAAGCACTACATCACCTTTCTTAAGACCTGAAAGTGAGTAGTTTCCTGAATCGTCAGTCATTGTACCGTTAGAGGTACCGCTGACCAGAACAGCCACGCCTGGCAGAGGCTGTCCGTTTTCGTCGGTCACCTTTCCCTTCAATGTAGGCTGAGCAAATGCGGACACTGCTCCTGCCATAAGGAAAATCAACACGACAAGCAGATTTCTGTAAATCGCTTTCATTGGGTAATATGGTTAATTAGTTAGTTTGTTTTCAGTCGTTACTCGGCATCTTTCATCGCCTGCTCAAGCACGTCCCAAAGTTTGTGCTTGTTGAGGTGTACGATATCGAAGATCATCACGCCGTCAGTACTCTTAAGAGCCTGAGTAACAGCAGGTCCGAACGGAGTAAAGTCTCCGAGATACTG
Organism: Bacteroidales bacterium; assembly: GCA_017546585.1. Classification (GTDB taxonomy): domain Bacteria; phylum Bacteroidota; class Bacteroidia; order Bacteroidales; family UBA932; genus Cryptobacteroides. Next base: position 9,688 of record JAFYWC010000033.1, on the reverse strand, counting down.
CTCCACATAGATGGAACCGATCACAGGAACAACGCCCTTTGTGATCTCCTTTGCGATCTCCGCACCACCCTCAACGCTGTAGCAGTAAGTGAGGCTGTTGTCCATACCAGCCTCGCTGCGCTGACCTACTACTCCAGTCGCTCTATCTACATCGTCCTTTGTGATGAGAGTGTAGTAAAGACCTGTCATATATACGTCGAGCATTTCAGCATAACCGCTCTTGTAATAGTCTTCTGTAGCCCAAGCCTGGTACTGTGGCACCTGTGCAGGATCGTAGTCCTTGCTGGCCCAGTTAACTCCGAGCTGCCAGTATGTAGGATACCACGCACCGGTGTAGTCTCCGATGATGAGGTCAGGGTTGATCTCCTTGAGGGCTGCGTGAGCCTTCTCTACGAAGTCGTGGATCACCATCGCTCTCCACTCAACCCACTTCTTGCCGTATTTACCTGGAACCCAATTATTTCTGAGGTTTCCGTTCTCATCATACCAGCTGAGGATGTCCTCCGGGAAGTTCTCAACAGTCACACCTGCATATTCCTCGAACTGCTTCTTCGAGAGTTCGCTGAAGTCAGCTGTGATGCCATCGTAACGAACACGGTCAAAGATGAGTCCGTCAACCTCCGGATATTTTACAGCAAACTCCTTAAGAATCTCGATCTGGTACTCCTGAACCTCAGGGTTGGATGGGTTCATCATACAATTGTAGTTGCTCTTGATCTCAGAGATCGGAGTAAGCACGCCGTTATGGTAACAAATTGACTGCCAGGCAGCCTTATCCATATAAACGACTCCACGGTCGAAATAATTGTGACCGCCAGCGAAGACATTAAGCGAGCCGAACACCTTAAGGCCCATCTGATGACCGTACTCGATGAAATATGCGAGCATATCATAGTCACGGGCTCTCTCGACTCCTTCCCAATCGCCCATATAAGGAGCGATCTCGCTGTCATAGAGCACCTCTCCCATAATGGATTTCACATCCACCACCACATTGCCGAATCCAAGATCCTTGCACTTTGCAAGATAGTATCTGATGGAATCCGGATGCGAAAGAGTTGCATAGTTTGCCTCACAGTCAAACCACATATAGTTGTGATTTACATCCGTCTGGCGTGAAGCGCAGGACATCAGCGAAAATGCCGCTGCCAAAGCAATAGTAAAAGTTCTAAATAGTTTCATCAGGATAGTTTTTTCCAATAAACATTATATCCGGCAAAAGTAACAAGTTTTTCAGTAAAATCAACGAAATTTCCCTGAAATATTAAGATTTTTTAAAATTTCACGTGACGATTTTAAATTATTAGCCAAAACTCAAAAATAGAGTTACATAAATTAAGGTAATTAGGAATAAAATTATTACATTTGTGTGTTTATACTGACTAACATTAACAACACTGATATGGCTGACCGTAGAGACTTTCTAAAGACAATGGCGATAGGCGGAGCATCCGCACTTGTTGCGCCGTCACTTCTCTCATCCTGCACATCGGAAAACGGTGGAAGCGGACTCATAACAGGCACCTCTGAAGGTGGACTCATCGTACCTAAAGACAACGGACTCAGAATCACCGGAACATTCCTTGACGAGATATCCCACGACATCCCTCACCAGAACTGGGGAGAGAAGGAATGGGATCAGGACTTCGCATATATGAAGGCTATCGGCATCGACACTGTGATCGACATCCGATGCGGATACCGCAAGTTCATCACCTACCCTTCTCCATATCTTCTGAAGAAGGGCTGTTATATGCCGTCTGTCGACCTCATCGATATGTTCTGCCGTCTCGCTCAGAAGCACGGTATGAAGTTCTACCTCGGTCTTTACGATTCAGGCGTATATTGGGACACCAAGGATATGAGCCACGAGATCGAGGACAACAAGTTCGTGATCGACGAAGTGTGGAAGATGTACGGTGAAAAGTACGACAGTTTCGGAGGATGGTACCTCAGTACAGAGATCAGCCGCGACACCATCGGTGCGGTGGACGCATTCCACGCGATGGGAGCACAGTGTAAGGAAGTTTCAGGCGGTATGCCTGTATTCATCTCTCCTTGGATCGACGGCAAGAAGGCTGTCAGCGCAGCAGGCGCAGCTCTCACCAAGGAAGATGCAGTATCAATAGAGGCACACGAGAGAGAGTGGAGCCAGATCTTCTCAGGCATCCACGACGTAGTGGACGCAGTGGCATTCCAGGACGGACACATTGATTACGACGAGCTGGACGCATTCTTCAGCGTGAACAAGAAGATGGCGGACAAATACGGTATGCAGTGCTGGACAAATGCGGAGACATTCGACCGCGATATGCCTATCAAGTTTCTCCCTATCAAGTTCGACAAGCTCCGTCTCAAACTGGAGGCGGCAAAGCGTTGCGGATACGACAAGGCCATTACCTTCGAGTTCCCTCACTTCCTCAGCCCACAGTCGGTCTACGGCGCAGCAGGCAACCTCTACAATCGTTACAAGGAATATTTCAATATTAAATAAAGGAGATTGCCACGGTTTCTACGAAACCTCGCAATGACGTAAAAAAACGAAACTCAAGAACAACGACGAACACGTCATTGCGAGGAGCGAAGCGACGCGGCAATCTCGAACACTGAAATTATGAAACAGAAGAACACTTTGGGATATGTGATCTTTATGGCAGTGGTTGCTGCCATCGGAGGTATTCTCTTCGGATATGACACTGCTGTGATCTCCGGAACCACAGCCATCGTCAAGAACCAGTTTGCGCTTACCGATATGATGGAAGGATGGTATGTGGGCTGCGCCCTCATCGGTTCCATCTGCGGTGTGCTCGTGGCAGGAACGCTCAGCGACTACCTCGGCCGCAAGCTCACAATGCTCATATCCGCTGCCCTCTTCAGCATCTCGGCCATCGGCTGCGCTGTATGCGGCAGTTTTGACGCTCTTGTTGCATACAGAATCGTAGGTGGAGTCGGCATCGGTATCGTATCGATCGTTTCACCTATATATATATCAGAGGTATCACCGGCAAAGATCCGCGGAACGCTCGTTTCGCTTTACCAGCTCGCGGTGACCATCGGATTCCTTCTTGCATATATGGCTAACTGGGCGATCGACGCAAACATCGACCCTTCTGTATGCGGCGACGTGACACTCTGGCAGAAGATTATGCACACAGAGGCCTGGAGAGGAATGCTCGGAAGCGAGACCCTCCCTGCCCTTCTGTTCTTCTTCATAATCTTCTTCATCCCTGAAAGTCCGAAGTGGCTCATCGTAAACGGCAAGCTTGACAAGGCATCGAAGGTGCTCAACAAGATCTACGCTACTCCAGCAGAGGCTGACGAGGAGATCACAGTAACCCAGAACTCTCTCAAGGGTGAGACAAAAGGCGCCTGGGCAGACCTTCTCAAGCCTGGCATCCTCATCGCAGTCGTAGCAGGTAGTGCAATCGCAATCCTCGGCCAGTTTATGGGAGTGAACGCAGTGCTCTACTACGGTCCTAAGATCTTCTCGGAGGCCGGCTTCGACAATCCGATGTTCTCTACAGTACTTGTAGGAGTTGTTAACTGCGTCACAACAGTACTCGCCGTGTTCATCATCGACCGCGTAGGCCGCAAGCAGCTCATCTACTGGGGCGTAAGCGGTATGATCCTCTGCCTCGTGGCTATCGGCATCTACTTCGCGTGGGGCTCACAGCTCGGACTCGGCAATGCATTTATGCTTACATTCTTCCTCGCATACGTATTCTGCACAGCGATTTCAATCTGCGCTGTTGTGTTCGTGCTTCTGTCAGAGATGTATCCGAACAGCGTACGAGGTCGTGCAATGTCTATCGCAGGCTTCGCTCTCTGGATCGGAACATACCTGATCGGACAGCTTACCCCTGTCCTTCTCGGATGGAGCCAGGCAGGAACATTCTTCGTATTCGCAGTGATGTGCGTTCCATATATGCTCATTATGTGGAAAGTCATCCCTGAGACAACAGGAAAGACTCTCGAGGAAATCGAAGGCTACTGGAACAGCCTTAAGAAATAAAACGAACTACCCTGACCAAAATGAACAACACATTCCTGACAAACACAGACGGCAAGAACGCCATCCTAAAACAGAAGATTCTCGGTCTCTGCATCAACGAAGGCGACTACAGCCTCGCCGACCTCAGCAAGGAGCTGAACACAAGCATCCCCACAATCACAAAGCTTGTAGGTGAGCTGCTTGACGAAGGCCTCCTTGAGGACAGAGGAAAGCTCGGCACCAACGGAGGACGCCGCCCGAGCATCTATGGTCTGAATCCTACAGCCGGCTTCTTCGTCGGCGTGGACATCCGACGCAAGTTCATCAATATGTGCATTACCGACTTCAAGGGCACCGTCCTTGACTATCAGGAGAACATCCCGTTCGTGGTGGAGAACTCCGAGGATTCATTCATCGGCCTTGCACACTTCATCGTATCGATTCTTCAGAAAGAAGACATAAATCCTGACAAGGTGCTTGCATACGGTATGAACCTTACGGGCCGTGTGAACAACGAGACAGGATACTGCTTCTCTTATTTCATAGGAGAGGACAAGCCCATCGCTTCCGTATTGAGGACAGCGTTGGGCAAACCTGTATATGTAGAGAACGACTCCCGAGCGATGACCTACGGCGAATACATCTGCGGCGTAGCGAACGGAGAGAGCAATATGCTCTTCCTCAACGTTGCCTGGGGACTCGGAATGGGCATCATTTCAGACGGCAAGCTCTCTTACGGAAAATCAGGTTTCTCAGGCGAGATCGGCCACTTCCCTCTTCTGGACAACGACCAGATCTGCCACTGCGGAAAGACAGGATGCCTCGAGACCGGTGCATCAGGTTCTGCAGTATACAGAATCTTTATGGACAAACTTAAGGAAGGCAGGACCTCAATGCTTTCGGAGAAATTCAACAAGGGAGAGAAGATCCACATTGAGGAAATCATCGACGCAGCAAAAGAAGAGGACGTGCTCGCAATCGAGGTAATCGAAGAGATCGGATCAGTGCTCGGCAGAGCCATTGCAGGACTCATCAACCTCTTCAATCCAGAGCTCATCGTAATCGGAGGAAATATCGCCAGCACCAAGGAATATCTCCTCCTGCCGATCAGAAGCGCCATCCAGAAGCACTCGCTCAATATGATCAACAAAGACACTACCATCAAGTTCTCGAAACTCGGCAAGAAAGCCGGATCGGTAGGCTCTTGTATGCTCAGCCGAAGCAAGCTTTTGGGACTCATTTAAAACAAGAAAATTACTTTAAAATTATTCAGATATGAAGAAATTCACTTTACCAAAAGACGGAGGCCTTATTGAAGCTGGTCTTCCAAATGGTATCAAACACACTTTTGAGAGAATTCCTGCTCACATCTTTGAGGATGAAGAGGCTGCAAGCGAAAGACTTGCAGAAAAGATCGTCGAGGCCATCAACGCAAACGGCGGAGTCTTTAAGCTCGGTCTCACAACCGGCTCATCGCCTGTTTCACTTTACAAGAGCCTTGTAAGAAGATATCAGGCCGGAGAGGTTTCTTTCAAGAACGTGGAGATCTACAGTATCGACGAGTACTATCCTGCACCTGCAGACTCACAGAGCCGCAACAGAAGACTCTACAGCGACCTCGTCGCAAACATCGACATCAACCCTGAGAATGTACACGTACCTAAGCTCACTGAGGCAAAGGACAGCGCATTCGTATCTGAATTCTGCGCTGCGTACGACGCTAAGGCAAGAGGACTCGATGTACTCGTAATGGGTACAGGCGAGAAGGGGCAGATCGGATTCAACGAGGCTGGCGCATCTGACAAGAGCCGCACAAGAACAGTCCTTCTCCCTTACGCTTCAAGAAAGAGACAGACAAGAAACTTCGCAGGCATCCTCGAGGAGACTCCTGACAAGGCAATCGCTATGGGTATCTCTACAATGATGACCGCAAAGAAGATCTACCTCATCGGATGGGGCGAGGACAAGGCTGGTGTAGTGAAGCAGATCGTTGAGGATCCTGTAAACCCTGTATGCCCAGCATCTTATCTCCAGGGACACGACAACATCTCTTTCTATGTGGATGACAACGCGGCCACCCTTCTCACAAGAAACGTTGCTCCTTGGCTCGTTGGTCCTTGCGAGTGGACTCCTAAGTTCATCAGAAAGGCAGTGGTATGGCTCTGCGAGCAGGTTCACAAGCCAATCCTCAAGCTCACTCAGAAGGACTATCTTGCCAACGGTCTCGGCGAACTCCTCGAGCAGTTCGGACCATATGACAAGATCAACATCAGAGTATTCAACGAACTCCAGCATACAATCTCAGGATGGCCAGGCGGAAAGCCTAACGCTGACGACAGCACACGTCCTGTACCGTCAAATCCGTTCCCTAAGAGAGTTGTCATCTTCTCTCCACATCCGGATGATGACGTGATCTCAATGGGAGGTACATTCATCCGTCTTGCAGAGCAGGGACACGATGTACACGTTGCATACGAGACTTCAGGTAACGTAGCCGTTCACGACGACGTTGTTCTCCAGCATATGGACGCAGCACGTGAGCTCGGTTTCGGCGACCGTTTCGACGAGGTGAAGGAGATCATCGCGTCAAAGAAGCCTGGTCAGCCAGAGCCAAGAGCTCTCCTCAACCTCAAGGGTTCTATCCGCCGTGCAGAGGCTAAGGCTGCAGTACGTTCATTCGGTCTCAACGACGCTACAAACTGCCACTTCCTCAATCTTCCTTTCTATGAGACAGGTGGAATCAAGAAGGGCCAGCGTACACAGGCTGACATCGACATCATCATCGCACTTCTCCAGGAGGTGAAGCCTCACCAGATCTATCTTGCAGGCGACCTCGCTGACCCACACGGAACACACCGCGTATGTACTGAAGCTGTTCTTGAGGCTCTCAACCAGCTTGAGGGAGCAGAGTGGCTCAAGGAGTGCCACGTTTGGCTCTACAGAGGCGCGTGGATGGAGTGGGAAATCGGAAAGGTCGATATGGCAGTTCCGCTCAGCCCGGATGAAGTGATCAAGAAGCGTCACGCTATCTACCGTCACCTTTCACAGAAGGACATCGTTCCATTCCCTGGCGACGACCCACGCGAGTTCTGGCAGAGAGCTGAGGAAAGAACTCAGAACACAGCCCGTCTCTACAACGAATTGGGTATGGCTGAATATCAGGCAATCGAAGTATTTGTAAAACTCTTTTAATCTATAACAACAATGAGACTTATCATCAATCAGGACAGTGCAGCAGGCTCAGTATGGGCAGCCCGCTATATCGTATCAAGAATCAAGGCAAAGGCAGCCGTAACTGACAAGCCGTTCGTGCTCGGCCTTCCTACAGGCGGTACTCCTATCGCTACTTACCAGGAGCTTATCCGTATGTACAAGGCAGGTGAGGTATCGTTCAAGAACGTGATCACCTTCAATATGGACGAGTATGTAGGTCTTCCAGAGGAGCACCCTGAGAGCTACCACTCATTTATGGCACGCAACTTCTTCGATCACGTTGACGTTCCTAAGGAGAACATCAACATCCTCAACGGCAACGCAGAGGACCTCGCTGCAGAGTGCGCAGCTTATGAGGCAAAGATCGCAGCAGCAGGCGGAATCGACCTCTTTATGGGTGGCGTAGGTGAGGACGGACACCTCGCATTCAACGAGCCATTCTCATCACTCGTTTCAAGAACAAGAGTAAAGAGTCTTACTTATGACACTATCCTCGTGAACTCAAGATTCTTCGACGGTGACATCAGCAAGGTGCCTACAACTGCCCTCACAGTAGGCGTAGGAACAGTTATGGATGCAAAGGAGGTACTCGTACTCGCATTCGGTCACAAGAAGGCAAACGCTCTCAAGGAAGCTATCGAAGGCGCATACTCACACAAGTGCACACTCTCTGCTCTCCAGGCACATCCACACGGAATCATCGTTGCCGACGAGCTTGCAGTAGGTGAACTCAAGGTGAACACCTACAGATATTTCAAGGATATCGAGAAGAACAATATTTAATCAACATACTATGGAAAAAGGATACATTGACGTAGTCAACAGCTGGCTCGAGGGCAACTTCGATGAGCAGACAAAGCAGCAGATCAGAGAACTTCAGGCAGATCCTGTAGCGCTTGAGGATGCATTCTACAGAAACCTTGAGTTCGGTACAGGCGGTCTCCGCGGTATTATGGGAGTCGGCACAAACCGTATGAACAAGTACACTGTAGGTATGGCCACCCAGGGTCTTGCGAACTATATGAAGAGCAACATCGAGGGACCTCTCAGCGTATGCATTTCATTCGACAGCCGCAACAACAGCCCTGAGTTCGCTCAGATCACTGCTAATGTTCTTGCTGCAAACGGCATCCACGTATACATCTTCGACAAGCTCCACCCAATCGCTCTTATGAGTTACTCTGTGAGAACAAAGAAGGCTAACGCCGGTATTATGATCACAGCTTCTCACAACCCTAAGGAGTACAACGGATACAAGGTATTCTGGTCAGACGGTGCACAGGTAACATCACCAGTAGACAAGGACATCGTTGCAGAGGTAGCAAAGATCACTGACCCTTCAATGGTGAAGTTCGAGCTCGGCGAGGACGCTGCTCCTATCGAGATTATGGGTCACGAGATGGATGAGGCTTACCTCAACTCAGTAATGACTCTTATGCTCTCTCCAGAGGCACGTGCAAACCACAAGGACATCAAGATCGTCTACACTCCTATCCACGGTTCAGGTGTGGAGATCGTTCCTGAGTTCCTCCAGAAGCTCGGCTTCGAGAGCATCTACCACGTTCCTGAGCAGGACGTAGTTGACGGTAACTTCCCTACCGTAATGTCACCTAACCCAGAGGAGCCTTCAGCTCTCGCAATGGCTGTGGCTGTTGCTGACAGAGAGGGTGCAGACCTCGTTATGGCAACTGACCCTGACGCTGACCGTATCGGTATCGCAGTTCGTGACAACGAGGGCAAGATGGTACTTCTCAACGGTAACCAGACTGCTTCAATCCTCACATACTACATTCTCCGCCGCTGGTCTGAGCTCGGTAAGCTCGATGGCAACCAGTACATCGTGAAGACTATCGTTACTACAGAGCTTCTCCGTGCAATCGCTGAGAAGTATGGCGTGAAAGTATACAACGTTCTCACAGGATTCAAGTGGATCGCTGACATAGTGAAGAAGAACGAGGGCAAGACTACATTCGTATGCGGTGGCGAGGAGAGCTACGGATTCAACGTAGGCGAGTTCGTTCGCGACAAGGACGCTCCGATCTCTTGCGCTATGGTAGCAGAGTGCGCAGCTTGGGCTGCTGAGCAGGGCAAGACCCTTTATCAGCTCCTCCAGGACATCTACGCAGAGTTCGGCTACTACAAGGAGTCTCTCATCTCCCTCACAAAGAAGGGTAAGGCTGGTCTCGAGGAGATCGCTCAGATGATGGTAGACTACCGCAACAACCCTCCTACAGAGATGGCTGGTTCACCAGTTGTGAAGGTTGTCGACTACAGCAAGCCAGAGGAGACAGGTCTTCCTGCATCTAACGTGCTTCAGTTCTACAATGAGGCAGGTGATGTAGTGACTGTACGTCCTTCAGGTACTGAGCCTAAGATCAAGTTCTACTTCGGCATCAAGGGTGCTGACGCAGACGCTAAGAACGAGGCGCTCAGAGCACAGTTCAACCGATAGAAACTATCTCATAATAAAATCAGCCGACTGTA
>JAFYWC010000032.1 GCA_017546585.1 Bacteroidales bacterium | reverse complement strand
TCTGACAAAAAGAAATGAGAACTTCTGCAAATGCATCTGTATAAGTATCAACAATATAGATCAGAAGTTCTCATTTACTTTTGGTTCCCATTATAATCGAAATGAGAACGTTCTCATTTGGATTATGTTAACTATCTCCCTTAGTGCCAATAAGTTACGCATCACTTTTGCCCGCTCAGTCGAGGCGGAGACAGTTGATTCGGTCGCTCAAGGGCGAAGGACCCCTTTCGCCCGTCGCTCCCTCAGCTTCTTTCAGACCAAGTCGCTACGCGCCCTGCTCTTTGGTCTGAAAGAAGCGCCCGTGCGAACCTCAGTGGTTTATTGAGAAACATCAATCGCTTGTAGGGATGTCTGTCCTTCAGCAAACTGTCTCCTTAGCAGCACAGCTGCGGGCCTTCTCCAGTCTTTTATCACTTCCTTCGCAAGCTCAGTCAGTCATAAAAGCCTTCCGCAGGCAAGGTATCGGCTCTGCCGATGAGTTTAATACTGCCCGCTTTCTCCTCTCCAGAATTGAAAGCCTTTCCGCTTTGCTCCAAGTCTTCCAAATCTTCCGAGGGCGGGCAGGGCGAGACTGTGTCTTCCACTTCGTTCTAGCCACAGACTCGCCTGACACTCGCTTCTGCGTTATGGTCGCAGTGGTTCTTAGTGGATGTTTATGCCAGAGCCGGAAAGACCCTTATCTCCCGCTCGAACCTCAGTGCGTCCGGCTCCTGCCGCGCCCTAACGGGCTTGCCCCCTATGGCATTTGCCGTCAGTTTTCGCATCCGCTTCGCGGACGCAAAAACCGCCGTCAAACACCATAGGCCTACACACATTCGCCCGCTTGGGCCTCATCACAAGTGCACCCTCATCTCCCGCCCGACGGCAGTGCATCACGGATATATTTATATTGAAAGTGTACGACGGTACTCATTTCATTTTACTGCTCTGCTTCCTATGTGTATAAGACTTACATAATAGATATATACATTTATATGCTTATCCTTACTGATAGGCTCTGCTCTTTGGAACGGTGTCCGCTAACTGCATCAATGAGGAAGTACCTCATGTGTACCTGGTACTCCTGCAGATCGAGTCCGGATGTGGCTTTATAGTTCTGGATCGTAAATGTGACCTGGTCTTCATTGTTGACTGTGCCGATATGGTTGCGGAGTTTCCCTCGATGACAACTGTAGCCTGGTGCGGTAAGCTGGATCTTGCCGACGATCCTGATTCGGTCCCTGATTTCATTGCCATTGATCAGGAAGGATATCTGCAGGTCGTTGCTGTTGAGGATTGCAGAAGATATCAGTTCAAGGCACACGACAGGAAAGTTCGGTAACGGTTGAGGTTCCGGAACTCTCTCGTCGCCAATGCACGCCAGTCCGTGATATGCTGACATGAACAGATTGTATCCGCAGATATGGCACGAAGGATCTGCCGGAAGTCTCCTGGACTTCACGGACTTTGCCAAGGCATTCCACTCCAGCTGCTCATTGTGATCGAGGTTTTTCCACTCATGGATACCTCTCTGATGGATGGAGAGCTGCACCTGCTGGCCAGCGGTACCGGGGAATACTGGATTCGCTTTGGTCTTGAAATAACATTCTCCGTCAATATGGAAGAATGTGATGTTTCCGACGGAGGCATAGCAATCAGAAAAGAGGAGGCTTGGTTTGTATTTTGGCATAGTCTTGAAGTTTAGGAGATGCAAAGTTCGTCAAAAATCTTTATGTTTTACATAAAGTGAAACTTTAGTTGTAAAATCTTAAAACATTATTGCACAACATATTAAATAAATCGTTATCTTTGCCTTTGGAATTGAGGGGGCTGCACCGTAGCCTTATGATCGTAAAACCCTCAATAGTCTTCAATGACTTCGCCGGCACAGCGAAGGATGTCACCGCCCGCAATGTCAAGGGGCGCAACATCCTCTCCTCACGTGCTCAGCATTCCAAGATAGTTACGTCTGCTCAGGCGGTCTCAAGAAACCGACTATCCAAGATCTCCCGCACATTCCGACAGCTCTCCGATTCCCAAATTAACCAGTGGGAGGTCTTGGCTGGTCATATGAAGGGCATCTCTACATTCGGCAAAGCAGCCGAGCTTACT
>JAFYWC010000031.1 GCA_017546585.1 Bacteroidales bacterium | reverse complement strand
CATACCGTACTCGAGAGCACGAACGAAGTCCATATCGATGAACATAGCCTCGTCATCACCCTTGTCCTTAAGCTTCACCTGATCCTGGAAACGCTCGTACTGATCGATAGGGTCGTTCAACTCGCTGTATGCGTTCGCAAGCTCCTTGCCGCATACGAAGAGCTCGAAGCGCTCTGTAAGCTCTGGGTTCTCGCGGTGACGCTTTGTGAGAGGAGACATCTCCACTGGGTAATCAGTGATGAATGTAGGCTGAGTGAGGTGCTTCTCGCAGTACTCGCCGAAGATGGCGTCGATAAGCTTGCCCTTTCCGAATGACTCGTCGATCTCAACGTGGAGCTGCTTGCAGGTAGCGCGAAGCTCGTCCTCGTTCATACCGGCTACGTCAACACCAGCGTACTCCTTGATAGCCTGGAGGATAGGGAGGCGGCGGAAAGGTGGCTTGAAGTCAACCTGCTTGTCGCCGATGGTAACCTCTGTCTTGCCGTGGAGCTTGAGAGCGATCTTCTCGAGGAGCTTCTCAACGAACTCCATCATCCAGATATAGTCCTTGTATGCAACATAGATCTCCATACAAGTGAACTCAGGGTTGTGAGTCTTGTCCATACCCTCGTTACGGAAGTCCTTGGCGAACTCGTATACTCCGTGGTATCCGCCGACGATGAGTCTCTTGAGGTAGAGCTCGTTTGCGATACGGAGGTAGAGAGGAATGTCAAGAGCGTTGTGGTGAGTGATGAACGGACGTGCTGTCGCACCGCCTGGGATGCTCTGGAGGATAGGAGTCTCCACCTCAAGGCAACCTGCCTCGTTGAAATACTCACGCATAGTAGCCACGATCTGGCTTCTCTTGATGAATGTGTCACGAACCTGTGGGTTCACGATGAGGTCTACATATCTCTGTCTGTACTTGAGCTCAGGATCCGAGAATGCATCGAACACCTCGCCGTCCTTCTCCTTCACGATAGGAAGTACGCGGAGTGACTTGCTGAGAAGTGTAAGCTCCTTTGCGTGTACAGAAAGCTGTCCTGTCTTTGTGATGAAAGCGAAACCCTTGATACCGATGATGTCTCCGATGTCGAGGAGCTTCTTCCATACAGTGTTGTACATTGTCTTGTCTTCACCAGGGCAGATCTCATCGCGGTTTACGTACACCTGGATACGTCCGGTCTCATCCTGGAGTTCTCCGAATGACGCTGCGCCCATAATACGTCTTGACATAATGCGGCCTGCGATTACCACTTCCTGGAAGTTGCCCTTCTCCTCGTCGAACTCTGCCTTGATCTGCGCTGCAGATGTGTTGATAGGGTAGAGTGGTGCCGGATAAGGCTCGATTCCGAGTTCTCTGAGCTTAGCGAGCGATTCTCTTCTGAAAAGCTCCTGCTCGTTGAGGTCCATAATGCTCATAGTTATATCTTTTTATTGTTTATTTTCAATCAGCCCACAAAATTAGAAAAAATTTCTCTATCTTTGTGTGATATGGCAGTAGAAAAGATATGGAAATTAAGAGAAGTTGCTGATAAGGAGAACGTAAAGCGACTTGCGTCTGAACTTGGGGTGGATCCTGTATTGGCTGAACTCCTTGTCCAGAGGGGTGTCCATACTTTCGAAGATGCACGTTCGTTCTTCCGTCCAAGCCTTGACAACCTCCACGATCCGTTCCTGATGAAGGATATGGACAAGGCTGTGGAGCGTGTCCATAGGGCAGTCGCAGACTACGAAAAGATTCTTGTCTACGGTGACTATGACGTAGACGGAACTACTGCAGTTTCTCTCGTATACTCATTCCTCCGTCGCCTTACAAAGGCCGTAGACTTCTATATCCCTGAAAGATATGACGAGGGTTACGGCGTGTCGTACAAGGGCCTTGACTGGGCTGCCGAGAACGGCTTCAGCCTCATCATCACCCTCGACTGCGGCATCAAGGCAAACGAGAAGGTGGAGTATGCAAGACAGAAGGGCATCGAGATGATTATCTGCGATCATCATCTCCCTGAAAATGAACTTCCTAAGGCGGTGGCCGTGCTTGACCCGAAGAGGGAAGACTGCCACTATCCTTTCGATGACCTGTCAGGCTGCGGCGTCGGCTTCAAGCTCGTACAGGCATATTCACAGAAATACGGAATTCCGTTCGATACGCTCATCCCGCTGCTCGACCTTCTTGTAGTCAGCATAGCCTCGGATCTCGTATCTGTAACAGGCGAGAACCGTATCCTTGCTCACTTCGGTCTCAAGCAGCTGAACGTCAGCCCTAGACAGGGACTTCTGGCGATGATCCAGCTTTCAGGACTTGAGCCTACACATCTCACCATCGATGACATCGTCTTCAAGATCGGTCCGCGCATCAATGCTGCAGGACGTATGGAGACAGGTCGCATAGCAGTGGAACTTCTCACAGCTTCCGATGCCAAGACTGCCATCAGGATCGGTACAGAGATCAACGAGCACAACAACGAAAGAAAGAACATCGACAGACGCATCACCCAGGAGGCTCTCGAAATGGTAGAGTCAGGCAACTGCCTCTCTTGCGGCAATGCGACAATCGTATATAACCCGCAGTGGCACAAGGGTGTCGTAGGTATCGTGGCGTCACGTCTCGTTGAGGCCTTCTATAAGCCTACGATCGTCTTTACACAGTCTCAGGGCGGTCTAGTGACAGGATCTGCACGAAGCGTACACGGCTTTGACCTGTATGACGCCATCGAGAGCTGCTCAGACCTCCTCGAAAACTTCGGAGGTCACCTCTACGCAGCCGGTCTTACCCTCAAGGAGGAGAACCTTCCTGCATTCTGTGAAAGGATCGAGAAATTCATCTCGAATGCAATCATCCCTGAGATGCAGACTCCGGTAGTAGATGTGGATGCAGTGCTGAACTTCTCACAGATCACTCCGAAGTTCCTCCGTATCCTTAAGCAGTTCCAGCCGTTCGGACCTGGCAACAGCGCACCTGTCTTCCGTACAGATAACGTATATGACAACGGTATGGGAAGAAAGGTCGGAGCAGAAGGAGGCCACCTCAAACTTGAGCTCATCCAGGAGTCGCATCCGTACCACCATATCTCCGCTATCGCGTTCAATATGGCGGACTTCTTCGACCACATCAAGGCAGGTAACCCTATCGATGTCTGCTACTCGATCGTCGAGAACTACTATCGTGGTACCGCCAACACTCAGCTCCGTGTCAAGGACCTCCGCGACCGTGACGAGATGATCTAGCGTGATTTGTAAATCGCTGATATACAGTAATATAAACGAACAGAGGTGAGCAATTTTGGAGGCTGCTGAAAAAGTACCTTTGTATATGCTTATATCCTGCAATTATATTTTGATAGTTGCGGGATATTTTGTATCTTTATCTTATTGATTAACAGTAAGATATATGCTCCCAACACAAGGCGTAATACGATTTTCTGAGTACTCTGCACTCTATGATATAATTGTCAAAAAGAACAATAAATGGCGTCGTCTTAACGACATGACAGATTACTCCTTCGTTTATGATGAACTGAAGGATAAATATTGTCAAGACAACGGTCGCATGGCAGAAGATCCGGTCCGCATGTTCAAGTATCTTATGATCAAGAGCATCTTGGGTGTTTCTGATGCGGATCTTGTAGAGCACTGCATGACAGATATGGCTTTGAAATTCTTTCTCGGACTGGTTCCGGAAGATAATGTCATTGATTCCAGCACCTTAACCAAGTTTCGAAGACAGCGCTTAAAGGAGGTTGCCCTTTTG
>JAFYWC010000030.1 GCA_017546585.1 Bacteroidales bacterium | reverse complement strand
TGACTCTGTTCACAGTCTGCACACCATTTGCAGTCCGTATCATCGTCATCTACATCGCTTAGATATTCTGCGTTGTTAGCATCTACCCAAGCCTGAATCTCAATCAGCCTTGAGCCACAAGCGTCGCAAACATATACATCTTCATCGTGTGGCTCCTCTCTTGTGGCCTTGCCGTCATAGAGTGCCACAGCACGATTGACAAGCAGTTCACGATTGTTCTCCGAGAGTTCGGCATAGAATCGTTCTGCCGCTCCGAGGATAGATTTGCTTGCAAGGGAGTTCCACTTCTCCCAGAAGTGCTTATAAGCACCTCCGAAGGTAATCTTGCACTCTTCCTCGCCCCAGGCGTTCCACATATAGTAGTGGAAGCTCGATACTGCATTTACAGGGTCTAATCTCATAGTCGTAATCTTTAAGCGTTATTATCTATGTTCTCTTCCAACTGCTGCCATACGGCATCATATATCTCGTATAGCCAGTCGATGTTCTTTGCTCCGAGTTCAAAGGGTGTGGAGCAAGTAACTTCATTGTCAGCAATCTTGTCGTGAGCAATAACAGTCATACTGTTGTCCGTTACTTTGACACCCATTACCTTGCACTCGTATGGTTCTCCGTCCCAATTGAACCATATAACCCAAACAGGATCATACTGCTCTTCGGGAAAGGTTATCTCTGTCAGTCCGTGCGAGTAGAGCAACTGCCGTATGGAATCGATGATGTCCCTACGGAGTGTCTCTATCCTGTCTGAAAAGTCCATCTTCAGACGCTTCGGCTTTTGTTTCTTCTCCAGTTCTGTGTAGGATAGAATCTGCATATCGGGGTGAACATCGAAATCCCAATCCACCTCGTCATCATCGAGTGTGGTGTGGATGTTTCCACCCAATACCAGCCCACAATCTCTTGTTACCATTGTGCGTGCTTCATTGCGGTCATCTGCCGCTACGGTGTAAGTACCCTCGAAGAGGTATCTTACCTTTACTTCAATCTTCTTCATACATTGATGTTTTTATTGTTAATACTGATTAGTTTGCCGGAACGATGCTTACCTGCTTGCCAAAGAAGGAGTCGCAGACACCATATACATGTTTGATAGAGCAATCATACTCGGAGCGTTCATTGTCAAGTCGCAGGCGGAAGCCGTAGCCATCCTTGCGTGCCTTATCCAGTCGGATTCTGACATCGCTCTTGAGTTCCATCTCTATCAGACTGCCACCGCCATACATCGAGCTGAACAGCCCGCAGGTGTTTCCTTTGGGGATAATGACCTCTTTTATTATGAAGTCGGCATCGTAGAGGTCGCGGAGGTTTACAAGACCTATGTAAGTAAGCAGGTTGGCTCCGCAGCAGGAGTTTTCCAACTCCTGGCAGAAGTCCTCGTAGGATACCTGTTCCTTGCCGTCACGATACTTCTTGTTCGGGAATCTTCCATATACGGTGTAGCCTTTCTCTGTCAATGCTTTCTTCACCTTTGCAGGGTTGAGGCGGAGAGTATCTATCATATCCCCGAAGTAGCTCTCCTTGTAGCGGAAGCCACCTTGTGACTCCAACCAGCAGGAGTTGATGCAGTCGTAGTTGGATAGCATCTCCACTCGTACAGGTATGTCGTTGGTATTCTTGATAAGGTCGTTTACCGTTGTGGAGTCGTCACGCTCGCGTATCTCGTCCCTTATCTCATCATCGTGTTCCTCGAAGAAGGCTTC
>JAFYWC010000029.1 GCA_017546585.1 Bacteroidales bacterium | reverse complement strand
TGTTACGGATTTCGTAACCACCGCTCACATTCTTGAAGGCAAGGGAGAAATATTGTCTGCCGTTAGCCTTGTAGCGTACCTCCTCACAATTCTGCAAGGCAACCTCCATCGGGATATTTCTCTCTTTGAGGTATTTTATCAACAGTCTGCTCCAGATGGGCACAAACTCAACATCTTCCATCTTATAGTGTACCGTTTCCTTCTTTATGAACGTCATATTCTCCTTCATCGGCAACGGAGAACGCAGCGTATCGGCAATGTGTCTTGCCTGTGTCATGAAGTCGCTGCTACCGATAATCTCTCTGGCAAGGTCGAATATGTCACCGCCCTTGCAGAGTCCGAAATCAAACCACAGTCCTTTGGCTACATTCACCCTGAACGATGGTCGCCTGTCCTCTCTGTACGGTGCGTGGTACAACAATTCATTGGCACTCTTTCTTACGGGAGCATATCCCATAGCCTGCATATAATTCTCAATAGGCACGTTTCTTATATCCTGTATTTCCATATATCCATTGTTTAATTGATGATGAACTTGATTCCCAATCCGTATTGGGTGTGAAATTTCTTGGTGTCGCCACCCCAAAGGCAGCGTTCCCTAACATTGGCAAGCAACGCTATACGGTCGGCAAGGTATATCTCCATATCCAGCGTAATGGCTCCGCCATATATAAACCTGTCCCTTGCGTGCAGTGTCGCACCGTCAAACAGCAGCTTGTCGCCCCAATTTACCGTTTCATACCCCGCCAAAGCCGATGCCCCGAGATAGAAGAAGACAATCTTGCGTGCATCGGACAGGAACTTGTAGTAATAACCTCCCTCTGCCGTGAACTGCGATACAGGGATGCGGATGTCCTTGTATGGGCTGTGCCATTGCAGATATTCCGCACCTAACACCCATTTGTGTCCTCCTTTTGCATAGGATGAGAGTGCTGCACCGAAACTGTATCCTGCACTGTTATCCTTGTCGGAGGTATGGAAACCGTCCGCCATATTCGCCTTCAACTCTATGCCCTTCATCTTCGGCAGGCACCGTTGGGCGTCGGCTTGCCCCACTGAGAGGGCAAGTAACGCTACAAACATTATCAGGTACTTCTTCATACTACTTCACGCTGAGTTCGTTGATAGTCTGTGCCAATACCAGGTCCTCGTTCTCAATCACGAAGGACTGATGGCGACCTCCGTTCTTCTCGTTGAGTTCCACCACAAGGCACTTGTCATCGGGAATGGTGAACTTCGACATGGTGAACACGGTGCGTTCACTCTTCTTGCCCGGCACAACCGTTACATAGTTCTGGGCACGGAGCGGAAGGATAATCTGCTCCTGCACGGCAGTACGCTTCGCCACTTTCTTGTCCACAATCTTGAAGGTGATATAGTCCACATCGAAAGGCACGTTGCTCGTGTTCTTGATTTCCGTGTGGAAGTAGAGCAATCCGTTATGCGTATAGATACCCTTGAGAAGATACTGCACTCCGAAACGCTTGCTGCCGATGTGTTTCACCTGACGTTTGTTCTGCTTGTGGATGGACTTCATAATCAGACGCACCAGCATCGGACTCTCCGAACCGAGTTCCTTGAGATAGATTTCCTGTGCGTTGTTCGGACGGTTTACCGCCTCGCCATCGTGAATAAAGTCCTTCATCTCCACATTGAGGATAAGCGGCTCATCGGCATACTTCACATTGAAGGTGTAGAAACTGCCGTCCTCCGTAATGACAGACATATTGGTCTCGTTCTGGAAGTTCTTCACGGTCGCCTTGACACGGATAACATTCTCTGCACCGTCCGCCTTGCCCGCAATCAGATTGGGAGAACCCAAGTCCACATATCGGACTTCCGCAGGGAAGATGATATGCACCGTCTTGTTATAGGTAACTTCCAAACCGTGTGGCGGTATCATACGGTCAAAGGTTAGTTTGCGGCTCAGTCCGTGATACATATCGCCGTCCTCTTCCTGCTGGGGATAGACCTCCTTTGTCAAGGTCAGTTCCTCCGCTGCATTCTTGTTCACTACTGCCGATGAGTCGGCTACCTGTGCATTTGCTGCACCTGCCACGCCCATTGTGAGGGCAAAAATCATGAGATACTTTTTCATTTTACTTTTGGATTTAGTGGTTGATTTTTGTTGTTTCTTTTCTCTTTCGTTTGTTTTCTGTTTTGTTTCATTCATTGTTGTCTAATCACGCTCCTGATAGAGCATCACCTTATATCCCGACTTCAGATGTACTTTTACGGTACGCATCTTCTTGGCGATATATTGGCTTGTTCCTTGTATGACACCTTTGCCCAAATCGGAGGCGAGTTGTGCCCCCGCATCGGTAGAGATGTTGATGCTGCTTCCGAGTGATCCGCCCATATTGGCGGCAACCTCCTTCACCGCATTCAGCTCCATAGAGTTTGGGATGAAGATTCCTTCCTGTCCGTCACTGTCATACACCATCAGTTCAACGGGAATGATTGTACCCTCATACTCCAGCGATGTTATTGCGATACCGAGTCTTTCGCCCTGTATGCGTCCGGCACCTACCACCACAGCATTGCGGGGAATAATCATATCGTCCACCGCCATCGGCTCCAGCAACCTCAGCTTGACCGCCTGTCCGTCCGTGATGGTCTGGTTTCCGTACACACAAGCCGAAATGGTATTTCTCTCCGTCACGGTTGTCTTTCCGACTGCCGTATGGAAGCCGTAGTTGCGTTCTTGTGAATGGGCAGCGACAAACTCTTCATTGGTCATCGGCTGTGATAAGGCTGATACCACCTGCTCATGCACCTGCTTCACGGGTGTTGCCATAACCTTGTCCGATGCCGCCCTAACAGTCGGCTGTGGTGTCGTCACCGCTTGGACTTGTCCGCCCTGTCCATTTTGACCGCCCATATATCGTGCAGCCAGTTCGTAGGACTTTTCCATCAATGCCATCTGCTCGTCCACAGCGGAATTGGTGTTCTGTCCGCTTTCAAGTTGGGCTTCCAGCATGGCTATACGCTCCTTCAGCTCGTCCACCTCCTCATCGTTCCTCTTCGGTTCTTCATAGAAACTTCCCAAAGTGGTGTTCAGGTTGCGGTAGGCATTGGCCGAAGACTGCACCGTGCGTTGTACTTTCGTGGCTTCAGTCTTCTTTTCCTCTGCGGCTCCGGGATTCATCAGACTGTATTCGTCTTCCGATACATCATTGTCTGCCTCTCCCTTGAACATGTCGCCAAGATCCTGCATTGCACGCTCACGGCTCTGCTGCCTTGCCTCCAGTTCGCCAAGTTCGTATGCCTTTGTCTTGTCGCCGATGATTTCCGTACCATCGGCAAGCGGCATCTCTGTGTTGAAGCCCTGCGATTGCAGTTCCTTCTGCTTGTCTTCCTCGGACGGTGCGAATATCCACCACATCGAGCCGATGAACAACAGTCCCATCAGCGGATAGACAATCAGTTTGTTACGTTTCTGCCTTTGTGCCTCAGTCAAGGGCTGTTTCTCCTTCTTCGGTTCTTCCGTCTGTGTGGAAGCTACCGGATTCTTGTTCTTCTCTTCGTTCTGTTCCATTGCTGTTGTTGTTTAATTGGTTTATACTTCTTTTTTGTGGAGCAAGCTCCAATTGTCGGATATGCTCAATCTCTATCTGCCTGCCGTCACTCTTTCCTATGTCATACACCGCCTTTCCGAAGGTGTACAAGGCTAATGCGGCGAATACAGCAAACATTGTAAGTACGGTGACGAGCCTTGCTTTCGGCGAGAGGCTGTCCAATCGGGATTTCAACCGTTCCGTCAATGCCTTCTTGCAGTCGTGGAGTTTCCAGAAGATTCTCCACATACCTTTTCTTGAATTACCTTTTCCCATACGCCTCTATCGTTTGACAGTCTGCAAATCCTTGTTCTCGATGATGGTGAATCCCTCAATCGTAAAGCCGTTGGGATTGTCATCACTTCGGCTGGAGTTGAGCAATTGGCAGGTCGTTACAAGACTTCTTTCTGTCACGTTGCTGGCACGGATGATCATCTGCTTGGCATATGTCCTTGCCTGATAGGGATAGGTGTCGAAGTTGCATACCACGCTGTCCACCTTCAGCACTTGGTTGATGTTACCTGCTATGATACGGTTGTAGTAGCCCTTCTCGGCAAAGTCCGAATAGTAGTTGTAGGCACTCTTGTCCGCCAGCAGCAAGGCACGCTTCACATTATGCTCGATGGCACTCTTATCCGGTGAGAGGGTGAAGAACAGCTCGTGAAAGCGTCTTACGTGTTCCCTCGCTTCGGCAGGACGGTTCTGTGACAAATCCTGCGAGAGTGCCAGCATCAGCGACTTGCCTCCGTCAAGCACATATATTTTCTCCCTCTGCTTCTCGGCGAAGTCGTAGGAGCTGTAAACGCTCCACACGACAACCACCGAACACAGTACAAGGAAGATGATGGAGTACAGACGTATCTGTCTGAAACTCGTTTCGATATTCTTCAATGACTTGAATTCCATTGTTCTGTTTTCTTTTATAGGTTAATGATTCCGTTATTTGAGCAGCTTGCCTGCACG
>JAFYWC010000028.1 GCA_017546585.1 Bacteroidales bacterium | reverse complement strand
TTCCGATACAGGTGATGCAGATGAGTATGACCGTAGCAATCTTGCTATACACCAAATTGCCGTCCTGATAGATGAACCACCGTTTGATACGGTCATGCAAGTCACAGACGATACCGTTCCAATGGTCAAGCATTTCCGGATCAATGGCATATTCAAAGAATTCCATCAGCAGGGAGATATAGATTACCGCCCTGAATATCTTGTATGCGCCTTGAAGTTCCTTACTTTCTTCCACGATTCTTGTCCTTTAAGTTACTGCTATCTGTTGATGGTTATGATTGGTCGTGACTTGTGTGCCTGGTCCTTGGGCGTTTCCTGTAACGAACCGCTACCCATGGAATAGAGCCAGGCTTTCGCCGTTTCCTGACCTTCCACTTCCGTAGAAGTCCAATACCAGCATTCCCCGGCTTCATCAGGCAACGGCTCACCGCCACATTTCTTGATTATGGGATTCACATACTGCTTGGAGACATGTAGCAGACGCATCTGTGCCACCGAAGGGATATAGGCACTCTGCCCGTATCTCCACAAGTCAAAGACACTCTTTGCCAAGGGTGAACCCATTCCGCTTGTACTGAACATGTTGAATGTATTCTCATTTCCGTCAAATGCGGTCAAATCTGCCGAAGTCTTCTGTGCTACGCCTATACTGTCCGCAAACATTTCCGGATAGAGGTCATGCAGATAGACGGCATATCCTTCACCTTCTATCTCAGTATCAGTATTAGTATGGAATACTACCGCTATAGCTTCCTTGTCGGAGGCTTCATATTGTTGGAAACTCATCACATTACCGTCCGTGCAAAGGACATGCCCGATTTTCATTCCCGTATCAAGGAAATCACGGTGTTCATCACATGATGTAAATATGGCCGCAACAGCCATAAGACATCCATACATTATTCTATTGACATTATTCTTCATACGCTTTCTTATCTTGTGGGTAGTTTGACACCAATGACCACACCTGTACGGAAGAGGTCTTTACCTTCTATCATCAAATCACTCTTGACCTGCCAGAACAGTTTCCATCCGCCACGAAGGGAATAGTTCTGTTCATAGCCAACATGGATTCCGCCCAAAACATGATGCCGGTCAGAACCGAGCGAACCACCGATGCGGAAATTCCCATAGCTGTTTCTTCCCCGTATGACACACGGCTTGTAAGCGACACCCAATCCCCATGTGTTATAGTTGTTCCAAAAAGATTCAGGACAGATATGTCCGCATGAAGCGCATTCATCCCATTTCAGATAGACATTCCCGAAATACTCCCATGCATTGTGGTAACGTGTCTCATGTTCGTAAGCCAAAGTAAGGTCCATTCCCTTTTCATACAACAGCCCGACACCCAACTGTACTCTTCCCGTATTGTCCTGTGCCTTTACGGAAAGGACAGATGAGACGATAATGGCTAGCAATAATATTGTCTTTCTCATAAACCGTTATTTTGAGTTACACTTAATCTTCCGTCAGCAATGAACGGTTGAAACTGTCCGCATTCAGCACATCCTCGTAGTCGATGTTTACGCTGATGGTTCTTCCTGATATCTGTTTCTCACTCATCTCGATAGTCAGCACCTTGTCATTGGGGAAGGTCATCTTCCGAACAACCATTACATTGCGGTAGCCATGCAAGAATGACTTGGTTTTCTCCAGCATCATTTCCGGCTTCAGTTCGATAATCTGTGAGTTGGTCGCTTTGGATACCTTCTTATCTGCCAGCTTGACACGTATCTCGTCGATGTCGAAACGGATATCCGTGCGGTTTTCCACAGAAAAGTCTATGAAGAAATATTCACCTACCGCATAGATGTTGTTCAGCCGCATGATCATCCGATGCTTGCGGTTGCTTACGTCCCTGTAGCGAGCCGGAGACGTCCATATCTGACGGGCGAAACGGTACATGTCTTCCGTTGTAAGGCTGACGGCAGGATTATGGAACGGCTGTTGCTCTACCATTTGCACCTCCTTGTCCGTCACCGCTTCCTGAAGCCGTGTCGTATATATCAGCGCATATTGTACACGGTACCGTTCCGTTACGATGGTCACGATGGCAAGCACATCACCGTCCGCATGTCCGGCTTCCTTCGGTTTCAGTCGGATGGTATTGCTGATGGGCTGGTCACCCGCTACCTTATCCGTTGAAATATCCACGAAGCGGATTGGTTCGGTTGCCGTAATGACAGTTGTGACCTGCTCATTGACTGTAAGCAGTTCCATTTCCTCATACGTTGTCTGTGCATTGGCACCACAGACAGTAAGTACCCCTATAAGAAGGGTACGGATTTTCTTTGTTACGTTCATAATCTTCCAATTATTGAGTCTTTTTATTTGTCTTTCTTTTCCCTGCCGTTGACCAGATAGACGAAAGTACCGTATTTCAGTTTCACCCGGTTCTTTCTGACAACCTTTGAAAGGGCATTGCTCGTTTTCTGGTAAGCGTTCTGTATGGCCTGCATTCCCCATTGGGTAAAGCTGTTGCCTCCGGTTCCCGTGTTCATGTTCACACTACCGCTCATTGCACCACTGGCCACATCCTTGGTAGTTTCACGGAACTGGCTGCTGGGTACGTACAATCCTTCCAGACCGTCCGTGTCATACAAAGAGAGATTCACCTTTACCAGTTCGTCCCCGACAAGAACGCT
Source organism: Bacteroidales bacterium (assembly GCA_017546585.1). Classification (GTDB taxonomy): domain Bacteria; phylum Bacteroidota; class Bacteroidia; order Bacteroidales; family UBA932; genus Cryptobacteroides. Next base: position 8,379 of record JAFYWC010000028.1, on the reverse strand, counting down.
CTTGATGCTTCCCTTGACACGCTGGCTCCCGAAACCGCTCATAGTGGCATACAGATATGCTCCTTGCGGTACTACGATGTCATTGATTTCCACATCGTCGAGCAGACGCAACCTGACCCTCGAACCGTCCACCGCCTTGATGTCCTCGTCGATGATTGCCTTTATCAGCTTCGGCTCAGGCTCATTCTCCGCCAAAGTATTGAAGTAGGATGATGACGGCCGTTTCATCTTGGTTACAGTCTGTGATTCATCGTTCTCATCCAACGACGAAACACTCCTTTCATTGATTTCCACTTTCCCCTTGATGACGGAACCTGTTGTCGCCGAATCCTTCAGGGCAAGGTCTTTGGCTGACTCATTGACATTCTCCAGCCCTTTCCTGCCTTGCAGACGGGCTTCGGCCAGAGCCTTGTCAAGTGCAGCAAGGGCTTCCTTTTCCCGTGCCTTGCTCAACGCTATCCGTTCTTCCTCCGTCAATGGAGTAACCATGGCAGAGTCTTTCATACTTTCGCCCTTTTCCGCACTTTGGCGCAGGCGTTCCTGCATCTCACGTAGCCTTTCCAGCTCTTCCGTCCTTTGGGCCGCTTCTGCATCAAGCAGGGCAAGGTCATCTTCGGAATACTTGGAGTCGTAGTTTTCCTTGTTCTCATTGTTGTCATCACGTTCAATGTTTTCTACCGCACTGTAATCCTGAATACGTCCGTAGGATTTTACCATACTCTCATACCTTCCTCCGATGCCGTCATTCCTGATTTGGGCTTCGGGCAGTTCGGGATTCAGGTACTCGGTCGTCTGCATTTGGGTGGGAACCTCTGCCAGTTCCGTATCGAACAGGTCAAAGATGAAGTATCCTGCACCCAACAGCGGTAAATAGATAATCAGCGGAAGCATGTACTTCGGCTGTCTGAAGTTAATCTTGTCTGTTATCATCATTATCGGAATTAATATGTTTCACTGTTATCGTATCCATTCTTTCCACATGCCGTTTCTTCAGCAGCCCTTCCTGTCTCTCTGTTGCGGTAGTCATTTCTCTGGGCATATTGGCTACCGTTGCTATGCGGTAAATGTTATAGCCCAGGCAGAAAATAACGACACCAAACACCAATACCAGGAAGAACCTCGGAAACCTGATGGCGAACCGCTGTACAGAGGCTGCCGCCTTGTCAATACCCAACAGTCTTGCCGTCCTTCTGCCTGCATCCACTTCCTTCTCATACTGTTTTCTGTACTTCGGATCATCCTTGTCCGGCATCTTTTCGCCGAAAATGAGTTTCTTCCATCCCATAGCGTCGAAGATTAGTAGGTGGATTTTGTCTTCTGCTCGATATCCTTGTTGAGCAATGTTCTCCAGTTCACGATTAGGAGTCCATGGGGATTGTTCTCTGTCCTCGGTACACGCTTGAGTTTTCCTCCTGTCACCAGTTCACGTGTCAGGATGCTTGTGCGTCTCTCGATACGCTGACGGCCATAGTAGGTGAACTCCATCTTTTCCTCATTGAAGTTGATGCTGTCGCAGAAGATGGAGAAGACCGCACTTGTACCCATGATGTTGGAATAGAAGCCTTTTTCCTTCAAGGTATTGTACTGTGCCAAACCCGTCTCGTCCACCAGATACATGGCTTTCTCCATCGTATATTTGATGTACTTGTCATCAGGAGCAAGCGTGAAGAAGAAATGGTGGAACATTTCGATGTGGCTCTTTGCTTCCACATCCAAGGTCTCTTCCATGGTGGTACGCTGTACCAGTATGGGCACGTTCCCGTCCAGTACATACACCTTCTGTTGTGCATCCGACACCATGCCCCGGGCCGTCCAGATGCTGGAGATGCTGATAAGAATGCAGCCGACCAGGAAGCAGCTGCAGATGATAGTTACCAGCTTGATTTTGTTTTCAAGATTCTTGATTACCATAATTTACTGTTCTTATTACCTATATTATTGTCTATCTCATCATACTTGAAATGGCTCCCGTAGTGGATGCCTTGGCTTGCTGTGCCACACCCTCACCGAAATTACGGGTAGAGAAAGCCGTGTCACCCTCAGGAATCATCCATGCCGCCAAGTCGGGTACAAGGTTCAGGCATTTGAGAGCCACAATGCTTGCCGCCATCAGATAACCGGCAGAGAAGAATGAATTCTGAAGATATGCCGCCATGGTCGTTTCGCTTTGTGTGATGGCTGTCAGATTCTCCACCTGAATGCAGAGTACGATGTCAAAGAGCAGGAGGACGTAGAAACCGACAAAATACAGCATCGCCCCATAGAAATGGACTGTCAGATAACGTATCATCCACTTCGCCCATGCACCTTCCCATTTCGGGAGTAAGGAGAATGCCCACTGTATCGGTCCGAATATGGTCAGCATCCCCAAGAGTATCTGTTGGCAGTAGATGGTAGCCCACCATCCGATGCGGAACACGATGAGTGCAATCACCATAACTATTTTGTCAATGCAGACGGTGACACCGCTGACAAGGGAGGTAAACCATAGTCTTGATGCATCCGTTTCCATCTGTGTCACCTCATCTACGCCTGTCTGTTCCATGGTGGACTCAATCAGATTCGGGTCACTCGTGCCCGAATGCGCTACATCCGCCTTTGCCTGAAGACTGGTATATAAGGTATCACGTACATAGATAAGTTCCTGCACTTCCTGGAACTTGTCCCCAATTTGTGTAGCTTCCGCCTGATAGAGGTCATGCGTATAGGAACCGATGGCGTTGGGGATATAGGAAAGGAAGTCCAGTACGCACCAGCTGTTGCCGCTGTTGTTCATGCCTGTATCTGCAGGCGGGTACCACCATGTCATAATCAGGGATATGACCAGCGGCTTGAACAATTTCATCACGTCAAGCGGTTCGTGCTTCACCATCATCTTGTAGGCCATGTTAGCCGCCACGATGAGCGAGAAGAGAGCTGCCAATGCCATACACATCTGTAGGATCCACCAGAAAGGCCCTTGTGTACCCGTGAATGTCGCGTCACACAGGAACTCGTTTGTCTGGAATATCACGTCATCAATCTCTTCTTCGAGTATGTTTATTCCGAAATCGGAAAGGATATTGTCTGCCATAGTCGGATATATATAGTTTCAATCTTATAGTCTTAGTCATTTATGCCAGCCGTTTTCCAGCCGGCTTCTCTCCATCGGTTCATTGCCGAACGGATGATATGCGTCTTGCTGTCGGGACGTTCATACGTGGCGTTCAGCAGTTCGGATGTCTTTTCGGCATTGGATAACCTGACGATGTAGTGTATGAGGTCTTCGTTTTTCTTTGCCACATCCGCATAGATGCGCAGGTATTCCTTTTTCCGCTGTGCATTCGGCATGTAGGCTTCCTGTGTCGCCTTGATTGCGCATTGGTACATGTTGTAGTGCTCTTTCCAATGGCTTTGCTCGTTGGCAGTACCGCCTGCCTGTAATATCCGGTTGATGTTCCGCTCGAAATCCTCCATCTTGTCTGTCAGTTTGCCACCTTCTGCCATCCATGCAAGGTCAAGCGCACCACCGCTCCGGTCAGCTATATTCAATGCTTCTATTTCTGCACGTTTGGTAAGAGCGGAATCCAATGCCTCCGCTTCATCGACCTGATTATACAGGTTGATGCCTGCCAATGTGCGGAATGACAGCTTGTTTTTCCTTGCCGCACTTTTGGAGTAGTTACGGTGAAGCACATCGTAGTAGATGGATGGTGTCAGACCACCCGAACCGATTTCCATGACGGTAATCTGGTTCATTTTGGCGGCATCATGGTTATAGCTCACGCTTTGCGCCATCATGCCCGATGAACATGACAAGACAAATGCTGCCGCCATTCCTCTGAGATGTTCAAATGCTGTTTTCATCTTCAAATTTTCTTTCATATTCCGTTGTTCTAAAATCATTCTCTATTGCCGGGATTCAGCCCTGCTTCCCTCCATCTGCCGAAAACATCATCAATCAGCTGCCGCTTCGTCTTTGTCCTATAGACGGCCTCTTTCCAATATCCCATCCGGAGCTGGATGTACCTCCGTGTCTCGATGTAGGAGCGGTTCAGATGTCTCTCGATGTTGTCCAATGACGTATTGATGCTTTCCAATACCAGAAGCAGGTCGGAAGTCGAACAGGCAGCTGCACCTGTCGCATACAGTACAAGGTCACTGACCGAACGGTAAAGATGCTGTCCTTCATCGGCTATCTTCTGTATGCACCGCAAATTGACACTGATGATTATCGTGTCGGAAACGGCTATCTTGTTCCTTTCAAGTACTTTTTCTCTATAGTCCTCCAGCAAATTCTTGTAGTCAGTTATCCTGTCACTCACCGTATTGTAGGTAGAATAGACATTCAGACTGGTACGCAAGGACTGGTAAAGGACATCTATCACATCGAATGCCCTTGTATATTTGTCCAAGTCCACGTTCAAGGTCTTGTATTCCACGGTGGCATCACTGCTGTATTCGTGCAGCAACTGGTTACTAAGCTCCAATGTGGAACGGGCCAGTAACAGACTCCGCTGTTTCTTGTGGTCATTGATGTATGCTTCCACGGAAACGAAGTCAAAAGCCCATTGAGCTTTCGTCATTTGAGGCACTATCACAAACAAAAGCAGTATCAATATGGAAAATGGTCTATTCATCATCAATGTCCTCCTCATATTTTCCGTTATATCCGATAGCGTGCAGGCTGTTTGCCGCACCACGCAACCATCTTCTCCTGCATTGTTCCACCAATGTTAGCCGTCGTCCCTGGTCTTCATTGATATGCGGTGCAATATCCTTCATCACATCGATGATGGACAGTCTGTAATGCATCATCTTCTCCAATGAAATCAGGTCGGCATATATCTTTGTCAGCCTTACATCAATGCCTCGTGCGATAGCCAGTCGATCAGATGACCACAACAGATGATAGGTGTCTTCACTGTTGTCCGTTTCGGGCGGTTCATTACGTACATATTCCGTACTGAGCTGACAAGTGGGATATTGTCGGGCTATCTCTGAAAGCCGGTCGTTGACGAAACGGGTCTTTTCCTGTTCGCTCATATCGGTATCGGGAGATATAATGTCAACTACTTCGGTATCTGTATAGTCTGCTGTCAATTCCCAACTTATCTGCATGATGGCACGGTGTATCTTGATACCGAGAAAATACTTCGGCTTACGTGCTATCGAAATGGTTGCCTTGAAGGTGATGACTCCATTAATGTTTGGTGCTGTCGCCTCCCGGTAATAGGTATATCCCGACCAGCATCCTTCACCGTTCCAGGTGAGATTATAGGCGGTCTTGCAGTCCTGCATGATGGCAGGAATACGATAGTAGTCATCCGTCTGTGTGGTATTCTCACTTTCTGCTTCAGCCCTTGCTTCGGTCAGGTCTTCCAGTTTTTTCTGCCAGTCGGACAGTTCCTTTTCCAGCTGGGTGATACGGTTCTTGTTGGTATTGTATTGTTGTCTTATAGCCGCAGCGTCTTCTACGGTAGCGCCTGCTATCTGTTTAATCAGCGAGGCATTTGTCTCTTCCAACTGCTGTATCTGGCTTTGCAGAAGGGCAATTTGCTGTTTGTATTCCTGTTCCAGCTCATCCAATTCCGAGAGGTCAAGCTCGTTTTCAGTCAGTGTTGTATGCATGACACATTCCTTGGAATGGGCATTCAGACTACCTCCACATGTACGGCATTTGTATTGTGTAGAACCTGTGATAAGTGTAACACCGTCACTGCATGTCACACTGACAATGACACTCTCGCATCCCTTCAGCTTGGTTTCATCCGTTGCCTGATAGTACTGTTTGGAATCACTGCCGATATAATAGACATAGCCGTCTTCGTTGTCGTTGAACTCCGTCAGACGTGCTTGCAGTATGCTCTTGAAGGTGTTCAAGTCCATGGAATAGGAGTCGAAGACATCTTCATAGACCTCTTCCACATGGTTCCAGCTTTTTGTCACACGGATGGAATAGGCGTATGATTTCTTGATCTGCTTGTTCTTCTTGCTGATGACATAGGCATAGCGTGAATAGCTGATATTATAGGTATAGCCGTCATTCTGCCTGTTCAGTTGGTTGACCTTTTCCCGTGACCATCCGGCGTAGTTCTCCGAATTGCGGAGAATCTGCTCCGTTTGTGACGAGTTGGGATAAAAACTCGGATCGGAAGTGTTGAATCGTGTCCATTCACCGCCATTGATGACGCTGTTGTCATCTGTCGGAGGATAATAGTCGCAGAGTACTTCCGAACCTTGGTCACGTCTGGCGATGTACCATCGTTGCGTATAATACCTTCCCATTGTCTCATTGAGATAGTCAGTCATCCATGAGGAGAGATTATAGTTTGACATGTCAAACAGTCCGGCCACGTTTTCCTTACCGCCAATCATCTGCAGGAGGGTGTTGCCGACAGAACGGTCCAATTGTCCATACAGATGATAGGAACTTTCAATGGTATTGATGATGGCTGTTGTATTTCCTTGGAACAGTTCGTTGAAACTGCTGCCGCCCATCAGTGTGTTCATGAAATTCTCCGTTCCTGCCGTAGCCAGTCCGACCCCCATGTTATACAGGTTGTCGATGTCTGCCATCAGGTTCTCCTTGGTGAAGTTGTTCGGTATGTCCGTAAGGTCATCAATCAGTGTCTCCCAGTCAATGCCTCCTGATTCCGACAATCTGAAAAGCGGAGCGATGGACGGATTCATTTCAAGGAAAGCGATGTCCGCAAACGACAGCCTTCCATTGGTGACAACGGACTCGAACTGCATACAGAGGCTTTTCACTTCTGTGCAGATCTTCATCAGGTAACTGCCCCAATAGAGTGCGGTATGCGGACTTTCAAGCATAAGGTTTGCTACGGTCCATATTTTAGGCATAATCTTGGCACTGACAAGGTTGTAGATACGGCGATAGTAGTAGTTTTCAGTACTGCTGCTCCATATCCCCAATTCCGTCAGAGCCTTACGGTCAAGGAACTTTGACGTAAAGACTCCTGCCGCTGCCACTTCTGCCGCATTGTAATGTTTCAAAATGGCTTTCACCTGCTCATCGTAATAGGCTTCAGCGGCTGTCTCAGTGGCGTATGCACCGGCCATGGCTGCGACCGTCTTCTGGTCGTAGTTCACACTGACCTGTGCCTTGGCTGTAACCAGGACAGAACAGATAACCGAAAATATGAGCAGGATTCTTTTCATTTTCTCTTTCTTTCCAATTGGTTGATTTGAAGTTGCAATACCAGACAGTCTGCATACATGACTGATGCATTGGCTGTTTCATCTGTGGGAAGAACCTTTGTCAAAGTTTCTTTAATTAGTGCTGTATATACACTCTTGGCAATCTCATAGCGACGCTGTTCCCAATCAATCTTGGGAAGATTATTCGCTTTTTTAGGGAACTGGAAAGACGGCATATCTTTGGCATATTCAGCCAATTCGCTTTCTTCCATTCCTAAATGAAGTCCGTATTCTGCAATAATCGACATGATTGTTGCGATACTCTTGTCCTTGATGCCTTTGAATCCTAGCAAGTCCTCTTTGTTGTTCCTGCAAAGTTCTTTCACGTTGCAAATGCCCTGATTCATCAAGTGCTTGCAGATGGTCTTGTGGATATAGTTTCTTTCAAGAACCAACATGATGGGTGTAAACAGATTTATTTTCTTCATAATCCCACGCTTATTGTTTTTCTTTGGGCTTCAAATTGAGTACATGTCCGGTCTGATTGACCTTTTGGGCAAACTGCAATGACTTGTCGATACCCGACAGTTTCCAATCACGACAATAGGCTTCAATGGCCTGCTGATGGTTACATCCCAATTCTGACTTGTAAAGTTTGAGGGCTTCCTTTTCGGCACGTTCCGTTGTATAGGTCATATAGCATTCCCTCGGCTCTTCCACACCATAGACTCCGCTGACCTGACCACGGCGGATGAACACTTCACGGAAGAAGCTGCGTCCTTCTTTATTTTCCAGACGATTCACGGTAAATATCTTCTTGCAGTCCACATCCGTCAAGCCAAGAATGCTCTTGATTCCATCAAATCGTTCACGGAACTTGCTCTGGTCAAGCAGCATCACCACATCGGAGTTGTTGATGATGGCCTCCTTGACGATTTCACTGCCGATGATGTCCTGTATCTCCTGTGTCACGACACCGACAGATGCCCAGAATTTACGGGCTGTCTTGTAGAGGTACTTGATATATTCTGCCATCAACGGTGAAGCGATGGCTTTCCACGCCTCTTCAATGACCAGCACCTTACGGTTCTTCTTGATGCGCATCTTCTGCAAGAACACGTCCATGATGATGAGGGTGACCAACGGGAACAGCAAGGGATCATCCTTGATGGAGTCAATTTCAAATACAATGAAGGTCTCGTCAAAGAGGCTGCTGTCCAAGTCTTCATTGAGTGTCTT
>JAFYWC010000027.1 GCA_017546585.1 Bacteroidales bacterium | reverse complement strand
TATGTCAGTGTCGTTATAGACGATCTCATCTCCCCAGGAATTCCAGTCCACTGTAGGTTTCACTGGTTTAGCATCTTCGCAAGAAGTCAAAAGTGCTATTGCAAGCACCAATGACAATGATTTGAAAATTCTTACCATAAATTGAACGTTTGTAATTGTTGGATCATTAAGATGCAGAAACCGTATTGTTTGTGACAGAAATGACAGAAAAGCTAAACACGCTAGAACGTGCCGCGGCGGGTCATACGGAAGTCGTTGTGGACCTTCCAGCTCTTGCGGTTCAGGATCATAGTCGCTGCTGTGCGTCCCATCATCTTGAAGTCTGTAGAGATCGTAGTGAGACCGTTAAGCACCACCTCATTGAGATCGAACTCATTGTACGAAATGATGTAGACATCCTTGCCGACCTCCAGATTCTGCTCCTTGATCCTGCGGGCAAGAGCCGCCAGGCCGGAGTCAAGCTGCGAATGAGTGATGAGATAAGTCTCATTAGGATTTATCTTCTCCGGAGCCGAAGTCATATACTCCACTGGAATGCCGTGCTCCATACAGAAACGGTCCACACCCTTGCAGATCATCGGACCGTAAAGGCTGGATGCGAGCGTAATCACCTTAAGCGCAGATGACTCACGCAACTTGTCAAGACCCTGCTTCAATCCCTCATAAACGTCATTCTCGAAATCCTGGTATACGGCACCATAGTTTCCGGCACAGCTCTGCATCCAATAGTCCACCATAATGAGCTTACGGTTAGGAACACGCGAAATGAGCTTCTTCGCAATCGCCTGAGACTTCTCGTCAAGAGGGAAATGCGGAGTGATCACATAAAAATCATACTTGTCCAACGACTCATCAAGATAGTATGCAAACAGATCCAGGTTCTGGTTGTGAGTAAGGATAGTTATATCCGCATTGTCACCAAGTTCATTCGCCAAGGCACTATACATCTCCTCCTTATATATGCTCAGGTGGTCAAAAAGCACCAGGACACGTGACTTCGTCGCATCAGTCGCCTCCGCCACATAGAAACCCTTGCCCTGCTGAGGCACGAGCAGGCCTTTCTCTCGAAGAATACCGTAGGTCTTCTTCACTGTTTCCTTGGAAATGCCGAGCTGTGCAGCGAAATCGTTCATCGAAGGGATCTGTGTGCCCGCAACGAGCTTTCCGGAGCGGATCGCATCCTCGAACTGCTCCACCAACTGCTTGTAGATCGGAGCCTTACTGCCTGTTTCAAGAATTATATTCATAGGTTACAACAATTTAAAGGTAGGGTCATCAAAACGGAGGCGGCCTGTCTGAGCACGGAGGCTCTCGTTGAACAGGTCGAATGTGTTATATCCCATCGCACGGAAGATGGTGATGAGAGTGAGGCAACGCTCGCGGAAGTGGAAGAACTCACGCTTCTCCTGAGGTGTCCAGCCGATTTCCGCAATGGCGAATGCGCGCGGATAAAGCATATACTCGGCGTGCGCCGCATAAGGGATGAGCTCACACCAGAGGTTGCCCTGGAGACCGAGGATATGGTGGTGGAATTCCGGAGCAATGCCCTCGAGCGGATCGTATTTATATACGTGGCGAAGCGACTGCATATGTCCCACAGCCTTCGGCTCCTTGCGGATGAGATCCTGATAGTAGTCGAGGTACACATAGCTGTTCGGAGACATAATCACATCGTGTCCCTCTGCCGAAGCCTTGATGCCGCCCGGAGTGCCTCTCCAAGACATAACCACCGCCTGTTCAGGAAGGCCGGTCTCAACGATTTCATCCCATCCGATGACCGTCTTGCCCCTCTCGCGAAGGAAGGCCTCGATATGGCGCACCAGATAGCCCTGGAGCTGGTTCTTATGCGTCATTCCTTCCTCCTGCATCCTCTTCTGGCAGTTTACGCACACCTCCCAGTCGATCTTTGCGGCCTCGTCGCCACCGATGTGGATATACTTGTATGGAAAAAGTTCGATAACCTCTTCAAGCACCGTCTCAAGGAACTCGAATGTGCCGTCATTGCCGACGCAGAGGTCCCACGAAAACGGCCTTGGCTTGCCGTCAGGACCCACACAGGCAATCTCCGGATATGCCCTGTTCACCTCCATACTGTGGCCAGGCATCTCGATTTCAGGAATGATGTCGATATGACGTTCAGCCGCATACGCTACGATCTCGCGGATATCATCCTTTGTGTAGAATCCTCCATACGCCTTCGGATCGTCGGCATTTGTGAACGGATAACCGAGACCTTCCCACTCGTGGTAAGTCTCTCCCACTCTCCAGGCCACATAGTCAGTAAGGTTAGGATATGCATCGATCTGGAGCCTCCATCCGGCAGCATCTGTAAGGTGAAGGTGCATCACATTCATCTTCAGGAGCGCCAGAGCATCGATCTGCTTCTTCACGAATTCCTTTCCCTTGAAGCTGCGAGACTCGTCGAGCATAATTCCGCGGTGCTGGAAACGCGGATAATCGAAGATGGTGCAGCACTCCACGGTTGGGTCAAGAAGTCGGAGCATCTCCACGGTCTGACGGCCTCTGAATGCACCTTCCTCTGTAGCGGCATATATCTTCACGCCCTTCTTGCCTACAACCACCTCATATGCCTCTTCCTTCGCAAACTCCGGAAGCTCGGCAACTTTGGCAGCGAAGGATGCAGCATTCAAATACACCTTGACATCCGAACCGTCCGGCTTGAGAGTATACACCCCTTCCGACACCGAAAACTCCACAGGTTCCGGAATCAGTTTAGTAGGCCCCGAATATGCTGACACAGAAACAATTGCAGCCAACGAAGCCACAATTGAAAGGAAAATCCCACGAATCATATCCAATGCAGTCTTAATACGTTACGTATATCCACAAAGATAGGTAAAAAACACCACACCACAGCACAGTTGAATATAAAATGCGCATAAAAAAGCGGCAGCCCCAGCAGGAGCCGCCGCAAAAACTATAAAACTATATCAGACGTTTTCCGATTAGTTGAGTCTGAAGAGTGTCACACCCATATTCTGACCCTGGAGAGCGATGTAGCGTACACCGTCAGCAACTGCAGTCGCACAGTCACCAAGTCCGTGACCAGCACTGCCTGAACCATCGATAGGAGCTGTCACAAGGCCTGCCTTCTCCTCGAGTGTGCCCTTGAAGTCAGCAGCACCGTATACATCCTCAATGATGTTGAGAGTTGCAGAACTTCTGTCGCTTGCAACCTTTACATATGCGATATAGTCAGTACCCTCGTAGTTGAAGAAGTTGTAACCGAATGTCTGGGTAAGGTCAGGATCTGCTGCCCAAGCAGAAGAAACGTATGCATTTCCTGCCTCCTGAGTGAAGAATCCGTTTCCGGCATTAGTAGTCAAGAGAGCTGCGTTAGGATTGCCGTCTCCGTCAAATGTTGCGTCTGGGTGGATTGTGCACTCACCGATGTTGTTTGCACCTGCGATAGGCATAGCGTAACGTCCTGTTGCATAAGCAAGGTCTGGATTACCCCAAAGACCGGCAACACCGTCAGTAACAGAAACACGGATAACTGTATTGCCGTCGTTGAAGTCGAAGAAGTGAAGCTCACCAGCCTGATATGTACCCTTTACAGTGAACTTGTCACCGAGACGGCGTGTACCGCTGTCGATCACGAAGTAGTTAGGATCTGCGTCGATACCGTTTGTCCATACGTAAACTGTAAGCTTTGCAGTTCCGTCGCCTATTGTAAGGTTTGAAGCAACGAGAACGTCCTTACCGCCGTTGACAGCAGGGTCGTTGTTAGGGAGCATTCTTACGCAAGTGATAGCGTGTGTTCCGTTAGTTGAAACAGACACCTTTGTAGCAACCTTCACGTCCTTTGTCTGACTAGGGTCAGCGATGCTGACAGCCTTGATCGCACCGTTTCCGCCGGCAGCCTGTGCTACGTAAACATACTCAGAGTCCATTGTCATATTTCTGTCCTGGCCGCTTCCGAATACAGCAGCGATGCTCCATACCTTCTCTACAGAAAGAACCTTTGCAGCCTCCTGTGCGATGGTAACTGTGATAAGAACCTCCTCAGTTCCCTGGCGTACGAATGATACGACAGCCTCACGCACCTCTGCTGCAGTGTTTGCCTCAGCAGCGAAAGTAAGCTCGAATGCAGACTTTGTTGTCACCTGAGTAAGCCAAGCTGCCTCAGCAGGGATCACAACCTCGAAAGGAACGTTTGAAATACCCTTTACGACTACAGAACCACCTTCTGCCGGAACTGTATAATCAACAGCCTCAACGCTGTATGACTCAGACTCGAACGTAACCTTCTTGATTGAAGTCTTGCCCTCGCCGTTGTCAGCGAATGCGAGAAGCTGAGCACCGGCAGCGATGTCTGAAACCTTGATAACCTTAGGCTCTACCACTGCGTTGCAAGCAACTGTAAGAACGTCAACCACTGTAGTGGCGTTAGCGCCCTTGACCTCATATGGAATCTCTACTGAAGTAGCGCCCTGGGCGAGACCTACGTTAGAAGCGATCACGAGCTCGAACTTGGCAGCGAGCGGAAGAACGAATGAATCGCCTGGCTGGCCGTTCTCACCTACGAAAACGAAGGTTACTGTACCCTCCTCCTCGTTCACGATCACGTTGTCGAAGATAGACTTTCCTGTAAGAGCACCGATCCATACAGGCTCTGTCTCACCTGGATATGTCACGTAGAGGTTGCCGTCAACGCTTGAGAACTGTGGAGTTCCCTCGTATACTGTGCATACCTCAACACCGTTGATGTACCAGCAGAGAACGCCCTCGGCATTCTCCTTTACAGTGACTGTAGGAGTAACACCGTCCTTACCTGCTTCACCGGTAGCACCAGTCTCACCAGTAGCACCGGTTTCACCTGTTGCACCCTTCTCACCGTGCTTTACAACGATTGAAGAACCGTCGTTGAAAGTGATGGTGTAGCCTGACTCATCCTCGAGAGCAACGTAAGAAACGATGTACTTGCCTGTCTTGAGAGCCTCAGCGAGAGTCTTCATAGCGGCAACATTGAGCTCGAGAGTAGCGAGATCCTCCTCTACCTTTGTGAGGCGGTCGTCGAGATTGTCGATCTGCTCCTTGATGGCTGTGTCATCATACGCAACCGGAGTACAAGCATAAACTGCAAGACCCATAAAGAGCGCGAAAAATACTTTTTTCATATTCCGAAAATGTTTGATTATTAGTTAATTGTACTTTTTCTTCAGTTTAGTGTGGTGTGCTGTGGTGCAAAACCGGAGGCAAATATAGTAATTAAAACCATATCTGCTCGGATTTTCCGAAGAATTTTACAACATATTATCCTGAAACACAACGCTAAGAAGGGCAACACCTTAGGCCTAAAATGGCAGAAACTCTCCAAAGGTGTTCGAGAAAAGTTCAATTTTGCTTGAATTCCGTTATACCTTGTGCGACTTTCATCACAAACTCTCCAAAGGTGTAAACAGATAATGCCATCCGAACCAAGAAAGGTTGGATGGCATTTGTTTTACAGTGGGTTGTTATCTAACTGTTCTTTCTCTGACGATATGATATGCCTTGTGCTTCGTAATATGGCATTTCGTGAGAAACTATAGTGCTGTAGTATTTATCAAGAGCCTCCATAAAAGCAGGATCATCTGACACTCTTGTACTCTCCCACGAAGGACTTTCATTCCAAGCTCTTTCGAAAACACCACACACCTTAGGGAAGACATAATATGTCACATAGTCGAAGTTTCTTATTGTCTCGGTCCAAAGCTGAGCCTGCACACCAACTATATTTTCCTTGCTCTGCAAAGGCGTCTTTCCATCAGAAAGGTTGCTGATGTCGCATATATTACCTCGGTCATCCCATCTGATTGAACGGAAAATATCATATGGAAGAAGAGAGAAGCTGCGTCTTTCGTCCACAAAGCCGCCCCAGTCGTGTCCGCGCTCGGTCTTGTCGTGATTATACGCAAGGTCCATATATGCATTACCCACATTTGAGACAACTACAGGTACACCTTGATTTGCATAGATATATGGCAGATCTTCCTGACCAGGACCAGTATACCAGAAATTAACTGAATAGAGGTTCTTCTTCAGCCTCTCGTAAACCTCAGGTTCAAGATCCATAACAACCTCCTGCCATCCGGAAAGTTTAACTCCCCTTGCTTCTGCAATATCAAGTACCTTTTCGATATAATATGACTTCAGCATTTCGATGTTGTCCCATCCCCTCTCTGCCATAAGTTTCAAGCAAGCTGGCGATCCGGTCCACGCACCGTGGGCGACTTCATCTCCGCCGACGTGAATCGCAGGAAGCGGAACACCCGCCTCTTTGTGGTAGTCAATGAGTTCATCAAAGACTACTTCAATGAAGCGATAGGTTGAACGCATTGCAACATTGATTGCATTGTCACGATAAAACTGGATAGAGCAATACTCTGACGCATCTTCCGGGTCAGACAAAAGATAGCTATTATCACCTGTTCTATCAGCATATTTCTCCATAGCCTTTACAGCTGCACGCGAATGGCCAGGAGTATCAAATTCCGGAATGACACTAATACGTCGCTCCCAAGCATATTTAAGAATCTCAATATAGTCTTCTTTAGAGAGATGACCATTTGCCGAAGAAGACAGATCATCAGATGCGACTCTACCATTATATGACGGCATCAGATAGTCTGATTCAGTGTATTCGCCAGCTTCATTCTTATGAGGAAATCCGTGATATGCTCCATATGAGGTAAGTTCAGGGAACTTCTGTATCTCAACACGCCATCCTTCATCATCACCAAAGTGCAGATGAAAAACATTCACTTTATAGTGAGCAAGAAGATCTATGAACTTAAGGATATTATCCTTTGAGGTAAAGTTTCTTGATATATCAAGCATAAATCCACGGTATCCCAAGTCCGGCCAATCTTCGATTACCATATTAGGAATTTCATTGCCGCCTGCATTTCTTTTGAGGTTGTCCAATGTCACCTTTGCATACATTGCACCGTCCTCATCTGCAGCCATAACTTTGCAATTTCCATCAAGGACAATCTTATACCATCCCTCCTTTTCAGTATTTACATACTCAACCTCTGGCATATCACCGACAACTGTTATACCTTCTGAAGGTGTCACGTTCTTGAGCGATGGTATCATATCCCATACTTCAGTTTTTACGTGATTGTATGGAAAATCTTCAACAGGATCCGTAGGAAGGAACTCATATTTCACGGCTATTTCCTGAACCTTTCCGTTGTTCTCCAGGGCAAAGCCTTCCGGTGCCCAACTCTGGCGCTTCAATGCGCCATCTGTATATTTAACTACCAACCTATCTCCTGAATGTTCTGCAGGAGTCATTTTATAATAACATCCGTGAAAAAGTTCAATTGTACCCTCTGTTCCTTCAACATAGCCGGGATCAATATAGTTTGATGACATCCATATAGCCCAGTCAACACCTGCTGGTGCATTCAAAACTGTCAATGTGTGAACAGCCAATCCGGTCTCCGGATCAGCCACTCCCTCTGTCCAGACTACGCTGACTTTCTCAGATGAACAAGCAACTGAGAGAATCAGCGTAGAAACAAGACAGAGAATCTTTATAAATCTGGATTTCTCCGTCATAACATTTATTATTTCTGATAAACTCTTACCCAATCAATCTCATAGGTAGCCTCAGTAAAGTCTGCAGCCGGAGTACCTCCCCAACTGCCACCGATAGCGAGATTGAGTTTGATATAGAACTTCTGGTCGAATGGCCAAGAGTGTGGATCAACCTCATCAGGGGTAGGATTCGGAGCATAGAAATACTCTTTGCCGTCCAGGTATCCACGGATATAATCACGAGTCCACTCCATTCCGTAGCAATGCCACTCTTCTGGAGTTGCCAGCGTTGTAGACTGGCAGTAAGAATACTTCTTTCCTGTAGCAGGATCCACATATCCTGTAGTCTTTCCTGCTGCTGCAGTAGCATTATGGCTATGTGCAGAGAAGTAAAGCATTCTCGGATTGTCATTCGGAACATACTCCATCAAGTCGATTTCTCCACCCCATCCGGTAGGGTCCATCACATCGTATGGTCCGTCTGAAGGAAGCATCCAGAAAGCAGGCCAGCATCCCTTGATTGTAGGCAGTTTAGCCCTCATCTCAATATAACCGAGCTCCCAGCTTTCTTTTGTATCCATTCGGGCTGAGATATACTCTTTATTGCTGGAAGATGATGACTTTGCGATCTTATATGCCTTGATCTTCAGGGTACCGCCACTTGCATCAGCTGTCTTCTGACCAGTTGGAGAATAAACACCATTAGCACAATAATACTGTAACTCATTGTTACCCCATCCTGTGCCACCTACATTGAAGTTCCAATTGTCCGAAAGTTTTGACTGGCCATCAAACTCATCGTTCCACACCAAAGTATATCCTTCTGGAGTATAACCTCCGGTCAGTTCTTCTTGAGTTCCACCCTGGTTTCCGTCATCATTTGAACCACCTTGATTACCATCATTTTCTGACGGTTTTTCAGGATAGTACGGCACTCCGCCAGTGGTTCCTTCCGAGGACCCTGCATCATACCAATATACAGGATCCTCTCCGGAACAAGCCATCAGAGCGATCATTGCCAATGTTGTAAAAAACATTTTCTTCATCTCTGACTTTGTTTGTTAAGTTCTACTCTACAGGTGCAAGGAATACAGTGAACCACTGCTCACCGGTATATGTCTGGAAAATATCAAGACGGACAACTCCTTCCTCGATGCTAGTTACTGTCCACTTGCCATCTACACCAAGATTGTAATCAGGTCCCTCTACGTTGCTGCTCGCACACATAAGCGGGAATCCACCATTGTCAAACTTGACGTATACTCCGGTAGGATCTGATTGAACAGCCCAAGTCTCAGCACCTGTTACCTGCCACTGCTCATCCTCGTGCCATCCTGCCTCAACAGTACGCCAACCGCCATCGTGATAGATAAGGAGGTCTTCGCCGAGATCGATTACGAGAGTACCATCTGCGTTGAAAGTGATAAGGTCTTCCATTGTAGTCTCTGGGAGCGGCTCCTCGAACCATTCCCAACCTTCACCCCACCAGCCGTAAGCTGATACGCAGAAAGTTTTTCCTGCAAGAGCTGCGATTGCAGCCTCCTCTGTCACACCATTGTCAACCGGTTCCTCAACATAGTTCTCGGAAACGAAGACAAAATTCAGCGACTGCTCCTGAGCTGCCTGATAGTAATGGAGTTCAAATCTGTTGGCAGTGACATTGCGGAGTTCATACTTCGCGTCGATACCCTCATCATCTGCGAGCATTCCAGGGAATCCGCCATTTGAGAACTGAATGTACTCAGCGCCGTTTTCAACAACATAAGCCCATTTTTCAGCACCTGTTACAGTCACGCCGGCAAACTCGGCATTCATATCGTGGTAGATTGCTGTATTCTCACCAAGATTGAGCTCAAACACTCCGTCCTTTTTAAATGTAAGACGGTCATCTGCCGCAGAAGCAGGAACTGACTCGCTGTCCCACTCCCAGTATGTCTCTCCCTCTCCACCATAATACACGATAGTATATGGCTTCCAAGGCTGCGACATCAGGATGTTCTCTGTTGCACTGAGGGTGTTGTCAACCTCTCCGAGCGGATTGAAAGTAAACTGAACAGGGTCACTCTCACCACCTTCACCAAAGGCTACGATGCTACCAGTATAAAGACCAGGAACCTCATACTTCTTGGTCACTGTTCTGTCATAGAAAGACTCTTTTGCTCCATTCGGATCAACAACTGTCCAATATGGGTTAAGGTCAGCATAAGTAAAATCAAACGTCACTTCACCTGTTTCAGCGTTAACAGTCACAGAATACATATCAGCCGTAACAACCGGCTTCTCTGCTGGCTGAGGAGTTGGTTTGTCAGTCTCGCAAGAAACGATCATAAGCGCTCCAAGAGCGGCAAGAATCATTGATTTAAATAACTGTTTCATAAATTATGTGATTAAATGTTAGTAATTATTCTGTTTGAGAGTTCCTTCAGCCTTATCGATTTCTGACTGTGGGATAGGAATATAACGTTTTGATGCTGTGTATCCTTTTGCTCCGAGAACAGCGTCTGCCTTTCCGAATCTTACAAGATCGAAGAAACGATGTCCCTCCATCGCGAACTCCTTACGTCGTTCGTCCAGGATATTGTCCAAGGTTGCTGTTTTCTTGTGCACTCCGATATTCTCCGGCTCTACACTGAATGCTCTTGCGCGTACTTTATTAAGATATGCATCAGCTTCCGCCTGCGCTCCTCCTGTACGAAGAATGAGTTCCGAAGCTCTAAGGAGTGCATCTGAATAACGATAGATTCTGAGATTGTTGCGGTGGCCCATATCATAGATACCGGCTACATTGTTCTCAGCTCCACCGGCTCTTGCCATATACTTCTTGTTGAACATTCCGGTGTTTCCGTAACGCTCATTGAACTTCTCGCCAGCCTGCTTGTCTGTGTTGAAGTCCATAATGGAAGCATCACGACGCTGGTCACCTTCCTCATAAACAGCTTTCAAAGCCGGGCTGACTGGTCCGAAGCCGTATCCCTCCGAGTGGAAACGCGAACCCTTATACGAGTCAGGACACAAGAACACAGGATAGATCGATCCGCCAGGAGCCAATGGATCTTCCCAAGAACGGTTTGAAGGGTCGTCTGCATAATTGATTTCAAAAATCGATTCGCAATTCCATTCTCCTTCAGTTTCCCAGATGTCGGCAAAGTCTGGAGTCAACTCGTAGATGTTTGAGTTGATGATCTCCTGAAGCTGACTGAGAACGCTTCCATAACGGCTCTCATCTCCCTTCAGCATCACGACTTCTGCACGAAGCATATACGCAGTATAACGGTTTGCCCTTCCCACTTCCGTAGTCAGAACTGTTTCCGGAAGAGCTCCAGGTGCTGTAGCTGCATCAAGGTCTTCCATAATCTTATTGTAGACCTCATCTTCTGTAAACTGAGGGACAATATAAGCGACATCGGCTCCATTAGGATTCACTGTATAATATGGAACAGAACCCCAGAATTTCCACAGGATATGATAGTAGAAAGCTCTCAGGAAGCGTGCTTCATTGATGACTCTTGTCTTGTTTGCATCTGACATTCCTTCAATGGCAGCAGTGCGGTTTACTACGATATTGCTACGGTAAACGCCTCTGTAAAGATTTGTCCAGAAACCGACAAGACTCTGCTGAGAATTCAGATTATAATTTGCCATCAACTGCAGATGCACGATATCGCTGGGACCGCTTCCGCCGACTGCATTATAATCATCAGCAAGAATATCAGACATAAACTGATATGGATGGAATTCGCTGTCGCAATAATCGAAACCGATGAGTGGCGCATATGCTGCCATCAAAGCCTTGGTTATGTCATATTCTGTTGTATAGCTTGTCTCTTCCGGTACAGTTGTAGTCGGCTCAACCTCCAGGAAGTTCGTGGTGCATGCCGAGAGGATAAATGCGGCAGCAAAAAGAGGATAAAATATCTTTTTCATAACGTCATCAGAAGGTTAAATTAATACCAGCAGAGAATGTACGGGCCTGTGGGTATACACCCTTGTCAATACCAAGAGAGGTTCCTCCGGACGAGATCTCCGGATCAAATCCGTGGTATGAGGTAAGCGTAAACAGATTCTCTGCGCTAAGATATACTCGGAACTTGCTTACAAGGGCCTTGCGAGTAAGACGCTGAGGCACTGTGTAACCGAAGACGAGCGAACGGCAACGCAGGAATGAGCCATCATATACCATCAGGTCAGATGAACGCCAGTTCTGGTTTTTACCACCGTCTGCTTCTGCAGTAATACGTGGAAGACGGTTTGAGGTACCAGGACCTGTCCAACGGCCTTCATACAAGTGACTCTGCATATTTACAAGAGGGTAATCGGTACGTCTGGTTGCGTCATAAATGTCATTGCCTACTGTTGCAGAGAAGAGGGCCGAAAGGTCAAAGCCCTTCCACGATGCACTCAGATTAAAGCCGAATGTCCAGTCTGGCATACCTTTTCCGATCATTGTACGGTCAGCATCATCAATTACGCCATCTTCATTATAGTCAACGAATTTGACATCTCCTGCCACTGCATATGGCTGCAGACGCTCTCCCTTGTCATTTCTGTAGGCATCAGCCTCACGGTCGCTTTGGAAGATTCCGTCGGTCTTCCAACCATAGAAGAACGGGAACGGCAGGCCGTTCTCACCTCTTGAGATGGTACCGAGAGTTCCTAAGACTTCGTCATAGTTTTGGTAGCCTGTTTCGTTGCCGAGTTTTACGAGGACGTTCTTATTATAAGATCCGTTCAAGCCGATCGAATAATCGAAGTCTGCCACACTATGTTTCCAGGTAAGATCAAACTCGAATCCGGAGTTCTTCATATTTCCGACATTACCCCAAGGCAGGTTGTTACCTACGTATGATGGCAGAGACATCGACATAAGCATACCGTTGGTGCGCTTATCATAGTAGTCAAGCGAGAGAGCAAGTGCATTGTCCCAGAAGCCGAGATCGAGACCTATATCTGTCTGAACTGACTCTTCCCATTTAAGAGCAGCATTTGAATAAGCCTGCGGTACAAGACCAGGAGCGAGAGCCGTCGTGCTTCCTACACCAAGCATATAACCCGCTGTTCCCTGCATCATTGATGTATATGCGAATGAACCGATGTTCTGGTTTCCGTTCATACCCCAGCTTGCGCGAACCTTTGCTCTGCTGAACCAAGACGGACGGCCTTCCATAAACTTTTCGTTTGTAAGGTTCCAGCCGGCAGAAACAGAAGGGAAATTAGCCCACTTGTTTTCCGGTGAGAAGTTTGAAGAGCCATCTCGACGGAAAGTAAACTCCAACATATAACGTTCGCCGTAGTTGTAGCTCAAGCGACCGAAATATGAAGCAAGACGGCTGTAAGGACTAGGCGATCCATATGCGCTGCGCATATTTGCATCCTGATCGGTAGCATCCAGCCAAGGCTGAGATTGATTTCTGATCTGATATGATGTTCCGCTTACATAATCACCCCAGTGAGAGTATGCACTCTGACCGACGAGGGCGTTGAAGTTATGGCCATCACCGACTGTAAACTCATAGGAGAGAGTGTTCTCAATCTGCCAAGAGAAATCACGGGTGATAGTTGACCATACAGTCGAACCGGTACCCTGTCTTGTGGAGTTCATATAGTATGGCAACTCATAACCGTCGTCCTTGGTGAAGTACATATCTGCACCGACAGAACTCTTGAGAACAAGGCCTTTGATTATTTCAAATTCCGCATAACCGCCTGCTACAATCTTGTCAGTTGTATAATCGTCGACAGGCATATGCAATAGAGCAAGAGGGTTTGTCATTGCAGCATACTGCTCACCGACGATAGAAAACGGGCGTCCCTGCGAATCCTTGACGGCTGTCGGATGCTCCGCAAGAAGCAGATCCGCATCCTCTTCATAGACAGGGAATATACCAGGAATAGTAATGGCACTGCCAAGCACGGAGCCACGCTCGCTGTTCGCATTTATGGATTTAGAATCGTCGTGAGAATATGTGATGTTTGTTCCCAGTCTGAACTTCAGGAAGAAATCCGCTGTTTCCGAACGGTCAAAGAGAGTGTAATTATTATTTGCCCTGAGAGTATAGCGACCATAGTTAGAGTGGTTGTAGTTACCACCTACGATACCCTCCTGATACAAGTAGCTACCGGAAATGAAGTAATTTGACTTCGCATTGCCACCCGAAATGCTAACCTGGTGATCTGTCATCGGAGCATTCCTGTTGAACACCTCATCCTGCCAATCTGTTCCCTTTCCGAAAGAATGAGGGTCTTCATAAACCGGCTTATTGCCGATATTGGTGTTCATCTCATTGATGGCGAGAGCATAAGTCGTCGCATCTAGAACGTCCAACTTCTTCCAAGGATTAGAAACGCCATATGCTCCATTATATGTAACTGTAGTCTTTCCTTCGCTACCTTTCTTGGTTGTCACGAGGATGACACCGTTGGCACCACGGGAACCGTAGATCGCTGCTGAAGCTGCATCCTTGAGAACCTCTATTGACTCTACATCCGATGGATTGATGTATTCAATGCCACCGGTAACCGGCATTCCGTCAACAATATAAAGAGGGTTGGAGTTGTTGATGGTACCGATACCACGAACACGAACCTGGGTCGACGCACCAGGCTGACCGGAAGAGGCTGTGATGGTGACACCGGAAACCATACCCCTCAAAACATTATCCACACGTGTTGGAGCTACTGTCGAGAGCTGATCAGACTTGACAGAACTGATAGCCGCAGTCAACACCGACTTTTTCTGAATACCATAACCGACAACGATGGATTCATCCAAGACAGATATGTTCTCCTTGACAACTGTGTAATAGTCTGTTGCACGACCTAACGGCAATATCGTATCCTCATAACCAAGGCTTACGATATTCAAGGCCTTTGCATCTTGCGGTACGTTGAGCATCCATTGTCCAAGTGCATCTGTCGTCGTTGCCACATTTGTTCCTTCAAGCATAACGGCAGCACCGATAACCGGTTCTCCGTTTGTGTCGGCAACAATTCCGGTCAGCGTACGATCCGTGTTTTGACCTGGCTGAGCCTCAGGGGCTTGAGGACGATAGACCTGAATCTGCTTTCCTGAAATCGTCCATTTGACATCAGTTCCTCCGAACAGTTTACCGAGGACCTCATTGACAGTCGCATCCTTCATCTGAACGTTGACCTGTCTGGTCAAATCCACATCAGAACTTCTGACAAGCAAACTGCCATCAATCTTTGCACAAAGGACATCCAAGACTTCCTTTACTGTGCCGTCCTGGGATATCGACAACTTGATATTCCCTGCATCCTGAGCCCAGGCCGGAGCCAGAGACAGGAGGAGCCAGCACATAAAAGCTCCAAAGATTTTGGTTGATTTTTGCATATTGTTGTGTTTTAGTGATTATTGCGTGGTGTGTCCGGTTATCTTTTCTGAATTGCTATTATATCATCGTTTCTTGTCCACCTGTATTTCCTGTCCACATCTATGTAAGAGAGAATTTCATCAATCGATAGACTTAACGAGAAATTACCTGTAAACCGCTCCTTACCGAACAGGTCGTCGGCGTATACAAAACGAACTCCATAATTACGCTCTACACGCTGAAGTATTTCCGGTATCGATTTATCTGAAAACACATACTTTCCGTTTCTCCATTCAGAAGCAAACGGGTCAGCACGTTCAATATGGATGCTATTGGTGTTTCTAGATACTACGGCACAATGACCAGGAGTCAGAGCAGCCTCTTCAGACATTGTATTCAACACAACCGAACCCTCTATCAAAGAGACAGAAATCTCGGATTCGTCAGAGTAGCTCTGCACATTGAATATTGTTCCCTTTACCGTTACACAAGCATTACCGGCGTGAACGCGGAACGGTTTATGGGAATCAGGTACAACTTCGAAATAGCCCTCACCCTCGAGAGTTACATCCCTTGTAGAACGGCCGAAATGTCTATTGAATGAGAGAGACGAAGAGGCATTCAAGCATACCTTGGTTCCGTCGGGAAGAATAGTCTCTGTACCGGTACCATTCTTGGCAACCACAGTCATAACATCTGATTCGCAGAAGAAACATTCTGCATCGTGGAACCTGTGTCCGGTATAAAGAGCTGTACCGAGAAATGCCATAGCCAGAATACTTGCAGCAACAGCAACTGACTTCCAGAATGATATTGAGACACGACCGGTTCCAATACGTTTCTGGATTATATTGAAATTCTTATCCTTCGTGTTTTCAAACACAGGAATAAATGCGGAAATATATGCTTCCTCCATTTTATGGAAATATGAAGCAAATTCTGCATCAGTATCAAGAAGTGACAGGAGTTCTGCTCTTTCTGAATCGGTAATCTGATCTGCGAAATATGCAGTGATGAGATTTTCGTGTTTTTCGGTCATCGTAAAATTGGAATTTTACCCTTATATACACGAAAAAGCCGGCTTATGTTTAAGCCGGACTATTATTTTTTTAGATTTTCTCGGATTTTGTCTAGAGCGATCTTCAATTGCACTCGTACAGTTGACGGAGTCACGCCTAATTGCTGTGCTATTTCTTCTGAATTTAGTCCTTCATTAAAATGAAGAGTAAATACCTCACGACATCTTTGAGGAAGTTTTGATGAAACTTCTGCGATCATAAGCACTAGCCCTTCCACCTCTTCTTCATTATATAAAGCGACATCAGGGAGATTTTCCATAAGCACCAGTGTCATTTCGCTAGCCTTTTTGGTATCTCTAAGGTAATTATAGCAGGCATTACGTACCCCAGAAATCAGGTATGGAAACGGTGGATGCTTAAGCTGACTCCTGTGTTCCCATACGCGGACAAACACATCGTTGACCAGTTCTTGAGCCTTTTCGAAATTATGGATATAACTTATGGCCAAACCACACAGATATGAGTAGTACGCATCGTACAGACAACGAAAACACTTCAAGTCTGAATGCACGATACCGTCAACTATATTGGGCGTGATTTTTTGCATAGGTTAAATTAGGAACGCAAAGGTAATATCTTTTCAAAGATAAACAATTACAGTGCGTATTTCAATATCAGTTCTCGGGAGAGGGCGACAGGGTCGACAGGATCCTTATGGTCGATAGGGTCGTCGGAAGCGGCCCAGTTCTTTTCAAATTCGGTCAGGCGCTCGAACATAGCGGCCTGGTCATATTCGCGCCCCTCTTTGATGCACGAGAGGATCTCATCGATGTACATTTCCCAGCGCGGAGCGCAATATGATGCCATCATTCCGCCCCACAGCCTTGTCGCATAGTCAAGCAGGGTCTTGGAATCGCCCCAGATGGAAATGATCGTGCGTGCGTTGCGGCGATAATATGCAGCCTCCTCCGGAGTGTGGCCGCATTCCGATGCATCATCAAGCCAGCGCTTGAGGCTGAACTGGGTATCACACGACACAAGTGCATCTATATCATACAGCATCTGACGCATCTGGGCCGCAACCTCGCGCGCCTTCACAATATCACGCTGTCTGTATGCGGCTGTGAACTCGTCACGAAGCACCACGAAGTGGTTGCCCAAAGCCTGTGTACCAAGAATGACAACATCGGAATTGTAGGTATATCTGTCGGACGGCACCTCAAGAAGGTCCTTCCACGCCCTTACCAATGTGGCATTGTCATATCTGACATTATGGATAGAGGTCCAATGCCAATATCCCTCAAGGCAAGGACGGGCACAAGGGAGAGGTGTCTGGCTTGAGAACGATCCGCCTATATACACACTGTCAGTCAATGTCTTCCATACACGTTCCGCACGCTCATCCCTGCAGCCGGCCCTGCGTGCAGCAAGCGTACGCACCCACTCATCATCAGAGATTCCAGTATCCCACGCCTTGTCCAGCACAAACTCGAACATCGGCTGGTTGATGCCGAATCCTTCGAGCGTAGAGCCTATTCCACACATATTGTCTCCGCCATTGGTCAATGCATCCCCGATGCGCTCGGAAGCCTGATGGAAATGGCCTGCAAGCCTTGTGTTGCCGCCGAAATTGCCGAGATAGCAGAGGATATAAGGCTGGCCGTAGAACTTGTCTGTAAGGGTCCACACCGGCGTATGCTCAAGATAATAATCCAGGATCACCACCTTTCCCTGAGGCACAGCCTGAAGATATGCCTTTACGTTTTCAGGTGTCCAGTGCTTGCTGTCATAGTAGAACATCCAGCCCATCTGAAGCCATACAGCCTCCGGATCAACGGCAGCCATTGACTCATATGCACATCTTGATATCTCAGCCAAAGTCTCAGGATCCCAAGACGGTGCCTCAACCTCATTGAAAAGATCCACGCCATAGATATGATCCGTACCGAACATCTTCTCCTGGACCGTCATATATTCACGCTGGATCTGCGCATAAAGCGGATCCATAGGAGCAAGGAAGTGGCAGAGATTTTCAGAAGGGAAAGTACCCCAGAACGGGATGTCTGTTATCTGTGCTTCCGGATAGATGTCCTTCAGCTGCTCCGGCACGTGGCCTCCGAAGGCCTGAAGCACCGGGCGCATTCCAAGGCTGCGCTCCCTCTTCAGAATCTTCTTCTGGAGCTTCACCTGGTCGTCTATCCAGTTCTGTGGAAGCGGGCCGTCATAGTGGTCGATGTTGCACATACGGTGCCACGCAAGATGGGCCGGACCGGTGAAATACGAGCGTATTTCCTCGTCTGAAAGGCCGTGCCTGCGCCAGACCTCCTGCCACACCGCCTCCTGGCCGGTGTTCGCCAGAGGCATATTAATGCCGTTGAGGGCCATCCAGTCGATGAGCCTTTCCCAATCCTCCCACTTCCACCAAGGCATCGTGTAGCCGAAGGTGCAATAGTTGAGGAAGAACCTGTCCTTTACATTTGCACGCACGCGCACGGGAGCATCAACGGTAGGCATCTCGGCAGGATACTCCACCGGTTCGAACGCATACCACGGAACTGTGACCCCGCAGTAGTTCTTGAGGTAGTGGTTGAGTCCCGCAGCCATCGAAATTGCGTTGTTTCCTTCGATTACAAGCCTTTTTCCCTCCGAATGAATGCAGAACACATCCGAGGTGTCATCGGTCTGTCTGAAGTCGATTTTACGGACATATCCGGGCACTATCCTCTTCGCCAGCCTTCCGGCGTTGCGTTCGTCCGAAGTCTCCCCTAAAAGCAGAAAGGCAGCCGCACATACGGCGATCAGGACTAATGACACTCTGTATTTCATAAAATTCCGTCGTTTTAACTGTGGTGCACTGTGGTAATACTCTGCAAATATAATAAGATTATGGCATACGGGAAATAATCAACATTTTATTGTATTTTTGCACTTCGAATAATGCATAACAATATGGCAGAAGAGAGATTTTCAGACCTCGGAAGAGTAGAGGCAATCGCTAGGCTTTATGAAGGAACACCTTACAAGCCGTACAAGACAAACAGATTCGAGACATCAGGAAAGAGCATCATCAGTTCACAGTCGCGTACCTTCATCGAGGGCATCGACTTCGATCTCACATATTTCCCGCTCAAGCACCTTGGATACAAATGCGTGACTGCTGTCACAGGAGAGCTCTATGCAGAGTTCTCTCATCCTAAGACTATGGATGTACGTGTGGGCATCTCTGCGAAGCTGGATTTCCAGCACATCAAGGAGCTTTGGGAAGGCATCGTTGCCGCTGCCAAGGAGCACGGCTACAAGGATGTGTCGCTCGACCTCGTTCCGTCACCTAACGGTCTGACTGTCAGCGTTTCTTCTACAGGAGAGACTTCTCTTCTTATGGCCAAGCGCCGTCCTGCGGCAAAGAGTATGGACCTCATCTGCGTATCAGACAACCTCGGCGCGGCATATATGGGATTCCAGGTGCTCGAAAGAGAGAGAAAGGAGTTCGAGAAGAGCGGCGATGCGAAGAAGCAGCCTGATCTCGAGAACTACAAACACCTTGTAGGAGCATACCTCAAGCCTCAGATCAACGCCAAGACCATCAGCCTGATGGAGGATGCTGAGATTATGCCTTCATTCGGCTACCTCGTGAACAGAGGCCTCGCGGACGCCCTCAGGCGTCTTGTCCGCGATTCCGGCCTCGGAGCAAAGGTGTATGTGGACAAGCTTCCTTTCGCCGGCAAGACATTCGACCTCGGCAAGGAACTCAACATCGACCCTATCTCAGCTGCCCTCAACGGCGGTGAGGACTACAGACTCCTCTTCACCATTCCTATCGGAAAGCACGACAAGTTCCGTCACGACTTCCAGACCTTCGACATCATCGGCCACCTCGCAAAGCCTGAAGTCGGAGCCGCGATCGTCACTCCGGACGGCGTCGAACTCCCAGTCAAAGCCCAGGGCTGGAACAACGAATAACAACCCACGCTTTTCCTGGCGGACAAAGCATTGGAAATCAATCGAATATAAAAACCGCGTGCTGCCAAAAGGGAGCACGCGGTTCTTGTAATATGTTAAGCGCCAATGAATTAGGCGCCAGTCAAAACTCTTACTTGAAGAGGTTGAGGATGTTTGTTACGGCTGTAGCAACCTCAGAAGCGTTCTCAACGGCTGTAGTAGCCTTTGAAGTAGCGTTTGTAAGCTTCTCAGTGAGTGATGCTGCAGTAGTTGTAGCAGTCTCCTCCGCCTTCTGTGTAAGGCCTGAAAGATCTACATCCTCAACGAGAGTCTGAAGACCGTTCATAACGCTTGTAGAGTTCACAGAGTTCACAAGATTGTTAGAACCTGAGATGAGTCCGGACAGGAAATCCTTATAGAAAGATGTCTTGTCAGTCTGACCCTTGAGATCCTGCACGTTAGATGCAAGAGTAGCAAGGTTTGCAAGGTTGGTAAGATTGCTCATATCCACCTTTCCGTCAGCCTTATACTGAGCATAAAGAGCCTTGAGAGCAGCACCTGCAGCCTGACCGTTTGTTGTAGCTGTTGTAGCCGCGGTAGTAGTGGTGGCTGTTGTTGTCTCTGTTGTTGTGCCCTTCACCTTGTTGAGAAGGTTCTTGAGAACCTGAGCGTCCGCTGCGTTCTCCGCTGCAAGGAATGCTGCCATTGCAACGACGATAGTGAGAATTCTTTTCATAACTCTACAATATTAGTTTATTACTTAAGCTGCTTAAGGATGTTGCTGAGGTTAACCTCCTTAGAGATGATAGCGTGGAGATCCTCAATCTTTACGCGCTCCTGCTGCATTGAATCACGGTGACGGATAGTAACGCAACGGTCGTTGAGTGAATCGTGGTCGATAGTCACGCAGAACGGTGTTCCGATCGCGTCCTGACGACGATATCTCTTACCGATTGAATCCTTCTCATCGTACTGGCAGTTGAAGTCGTACTTGAGATCGTCCATAATCTCGCGAGCGAGCTCTGGAAGACCGTCCTTCTTGACGAGAGGAAGCACTGCAACCTTAACCGGTGCGAGCGGTGCAGGAATGCTGAGAACTACGCGGCTCTCGCCATTCTCGAGCTGCTCTTCCTTGTATGAGTTCGAAAGAACTGCAAGGAACATACGGTCAACACCGATAGAAGTCTCAACTACGTAAGGAACATAGTTCTCGCCGAGCTCAGGATCGAAGTACTGGATCTTCTTTCCAGAGAACTTCTGGTGGTTTCCGAGGTCGAAGTCTGTACGAGAGTGGATTCCCTCAAGCTCCTTGAAGCCGAATGGGAAGCGGAACTCGATATCTGTAGCCGCATTTGCATAGTGTGCGAGCTTGTCGTGATCGTGGAAACGGTAGTTGTCGTCACCCATTCCGAGAGCCTTGTGCCAAGCCATACGGTTCTCCTTCCACTTAGCGAACCAGTCAAGCTCTGTACCTGGCTTGATGAAGAACTGCATCTCCATCTGCTCGAACTCTCTCATACGGAAGATGAACTGACGTGCTACGATCTCGTTTCTGAAGGCCTTACCGATCTGTGCGATACCGAAAGGAATCTTCATACGGCCTGTCTTCTGAACATTGAGGTAGTTCACGAAGATACCCTGTGCAGTCTCAGGACGGAGGTAGATGATGTTTGTCTCACCTGAAACGCTACCGAGCTGAGTAGAGAACATAAGGTTGAACTGACGTACGTCTGTCCAGTTCTTTGTACCTGAAAGCGGACAAGCGATCTCGCAGTCAACGATGATCTGACGGAGCTCCACGAGGTCGTTTGCGTTGAGAGCGTCAGCCATTCTCTTGCGTACAGCATCGATCTTGGTCTGGTTGCGGAGAACGTTAGGGTTGGTTGCACGGAACTGAGCCTCGTCGAAAGCCTCGCCGAACTTCTTCTTACCCTTCTCTACGTCCTTCTCGATCTTCTCCTCGAGCTTGCCGATGTAGTCCTCGATGAGAACGTCAGCACGATATCTCTTCTTTGAGTCCTTGTTGTCGATGAGAGGGTCGTTGAAAGCACCAACGTGTCCTGAAGCCTCCCAGATCTTAGGATGCATAAAGATAGCCGAGTCAATACCCACGATGTTCTCGTTGAGTCTTGTCATAGCCTCCCACCAATATCTCTTGATATTGTTCTTAAGCTCAGAACCGAGCTGACCATAGTCATAAACGGCACCAAGACCATCGTAAATCTCACTTGAAGGGAAAATGAAACCATACTCCTTGCAGTGAGCTACCAGAATTTTAAAAAGTTCTTCCTGTGTCATAATAGTTATAGTTTTAAATTCTTACTTTTCAATATAAAGATTGCCACGTCACTTCGTTCCTCGCAATGACGTAATGATGATCGACTTACACGTCATTATGAGGAGGGACTTGTCCCGACGTGATAATCTCATTCAGCGGGATCATCACAAAATCCCTTTCGTACATAAGTCTGTGCGGAACCGTGAGCTCCTCACAATCTATCTTGTCGTCGCCGAAAAGCAATATGTCTATATCGATCGGACGGTCTGTATATATCCTCTCTCCCCTCTCGTCATACTGCGGCTTGCCGGTCCTTCCCATCCTCCTTTCGATATCTTTGCATATCTCCAGGACCATCAGACCTTCCGCCTCCGGATTGTATCCCTTCTTCAGGTCAAGTTCATAATGCACTGCTGCATTGACAAACTTCGCATCCGATTCAAACCCCCAAGGTTCTGTCTCCAGAAAGCTCGAAACTGCCTTATACGGGGTTCCCAATTCAATGTTGAGCAGACTTATGGCGTCTTCTATGTTCTTTCTTCTGTCGCCTTGATTTGAGCCCAAGGACAGGTAAAGATCCACCTTCACGCGATCCTCACGGGCCATACCCCTCGTTTCACTCTCCCCTTCAGGACTTCAGTCTACATCCAGACCAAGCTCTACGAGAGCCTCCTCGGACATCCTGCTCTTGTCCCACTCCGGTTCCCACACAAGGTCAACCCTTACACTGACTACTCCGGGAACATCAGCTACAGCCGCTCTCACCTGCTCCACAACATAGTCCGCCATCGGACAGTTAGGTGCAGTAAGAGTCATCTGGATGTACACATTGTGGTCATCATCGACCTTGATCTCGTAAATAAGTCCGAGATCATACACGTTCACCGGAATCTCAGGGTCATAAACCTGCCTGAGAGCCATAATTATATCTCTTTCAAGTCTCATCTTTCTTTCCTTGTCTTCCTCTGCTATCTCCGCAGCCTTTCTCTTAAAAAGTTCCTTCAGTCCCATAATAAAGAACTTCACTGTCATCTCGAGCTTGTCGAGAGATCTTTACATATTCATTGTTGCAACCTCTCTGATCTTTGCAATCATCGACACAAGGCCGTTTGCCCTGGTCGGAGAAAGGTTCTCCTTCAGTCCAATCTTCTCCACCACAGAGAAATCAGATGAAAGGATCTCCTGTGCCTCCCTTCCTGAATAAAGTCCTATCAGGAGAGAGATGATTCCCTTGGTGATGATGGCGTCGCTGTCTGCGTTGAAGAAGATCTTTCCATCCTCCACCTTGTAGTCCAGCCACACTCTCGACTGACATCCCTTGATGAGCTTGTCATCCGTCTTAGCCTCCTCAGGATAATCCTTCAAAGCCTTTCCGAGCTCGATGATGTACTCGTATTTGTCAAGCCATTCTTCATACATCGAGAACTCCTCGACAATGGCGTTTTCTGCTTCAATCAGTGTCATATAAATATCATTATAAAGATTGCCACGGCTTCTACGAAGCCTCGCAATGACGTTCAGATGTCATTCTGAGGAGCCCGGAGGGTGACGTGAGAATCTTTTACATCAACATATCAATTGCCCTGTTCAGGCACTTAACAAAATACTCTGCCTCCTCCATCGTGTTGTAAGGAGCAACGGAAGCCCTGAGCATTCCTGTGACGCCGCATCTATCCATAAGAGGTTCCGCACACATCTGTCCGGATCTTACCGCGATGCCCATCTTGTCCAGAATAAGAGCCAGATCCTCGTGATGAACTCCCTTTACAGTGAACGAGAAAAGCGGAATCTTTTCATCAAATGTTCCACGAGGAACACCAAAGAGTCTGATCCTCTCATCAGAAAGGAAATAATTGAGGAGATAGTCTCTTATCGCGTCATTATATTCCATTAACTCCTTATTATTCAGCGAGTTAATAAACTCTACAGCCTGTTTTAAGGTCGCAGCCGAAGCAAAATTCTGTGTACCGGCCTCAAACTTCATCGGAAGCGGAGCATATGTGGTTTCAGCGAAAGTCACTGTACCGACCATCTCGCCACCTCCCATATACGGAG
The DNA here is from genome assembly GCA_017546585.1 of Bacteroidales bacterium. Classification (GTDB taxonomy): domain Bacteria; phylum Bacteroidota; class Bacteroidia; order Bacteroidales; family UBA932; genus Cryptobacteroides. The sequence continues at coordinate 640 of JAFYWC010000027.1, read as the reverse complement.
GCATCTGCTCGAGCCACTTCTTCTTTCCGTAAAGCACTCCTGTACCGGTCGCAGCATAAAGCTTATGACCTGAGAACACATAGAAATCACAATCCATATCCTGGACATCCACCCTGCAATGAACCGCTCCCTGGGCTCCGTCCACAAGGACAGGAATTCCTTTCGAGTGACATTTCTCAATGATTTCCTTTACGGGATTTATGATTCCAAGCACATTCGAAATGTGGGTAACTGCCATAATTCTGGTCTTCTCTGTAAGGAGTCCGTCAAGCTTCTCGATCATAAGGTGACCGTCGTCTGCGATAGGAAGCACCTTCAGAACTGCACCCTTTCTCTTGCACATCATCTGCCAAGGGACGATGTTTGAATGGTGCTCAGCTTCGGTCACTATCACCTCGTCTCCCTCCTTCACGAAAGCCTCACCAAAGCAGAAAGCCACAAGGTTCACAGCGGCTGTCGTTCCGCTTGTGAAGACGATTTCCTCCCTGCCTGCGGCATTGAGAAAATCCTTCACCGCGTCCCTCGCCGCCTCATACGCCTGAGTCGCCTCATCGGCCAAGCGGTGAACCGCCCTGTGAATATTCGCATTGGATTCGGCGCTGATCCTGTTCCACTCGTCGATCACCGACTGTGTCCTCTG
>JAFYWC010000026.1 GCA_017546585.1 Bacteroidales bacterium | reverse complement strand
CTTTTCTCAGAAACATACTGTGGCGGTTATAGCGGTGAGGATCCACCTCTTCCCATTCCGAACAGAGAAGTTAAGCTCACCATCGCCGATGGTACTGCCCCACCAGGTGGGAGAGTAGGTAGCTGCCACTTTCTTATACAAGAACCCTGACATCAACAGATGTCGGGGTTCTTTCGTTATATGTATCTCTTATATCTCGCTGACGTGAGCGACACGGCGCTGGTGCGCCTTGTTATTTGGCAAAGAGTTTGGAAAGGGGAGGAGCGGATGATTAATTGAATTGTTATGTTTTACAGATTCTTGTTTCCGCAGCATTTCAGGGGAAGAGGAGTTTCTCTCCTGATTTTGGCGCTCAGACTCTTCTTTGGAGTGATGTTCTTTATTCACGGACTGGATAAGATGATGAATTTCTCTGTATTGGTGGATAATTATCCTTCCGTATTCGGCTTCGGCAGCTATATGACACTGATGCTGTCGATATTCTGCGAGTTCTGCTGCTCTATGTTCCTTATCGCAGGACTTATGATCCGTATAGTTGTCCTCCCTACGATCGCTGCTATGGCTGTCGCATTCTTCGATATTCACGACGGATTCCTCCCGGAAGGAGAACTTTCTTTAATCTATTTGTGCGTATTTGTTCTCCTGTATCTTGTCGGACCAGGACGATATTCTCTCGATTATCTGATCGACTACAGATTTACGCAACGTACGAAGGGGAATAACAAATAGATGTACAATAAAAAAAGCCGATCTGCTTTCTGCAGACCGGCTTTATACCGTATGTCTTGGAAGAAATTACTTCTTCTTTGCGTATCTCTGGTAGAATTTGTCAACGCGACCAGCTGTATCAACGAGCTTCATCTTACCTGTGTAGAATGGGTGAGATGTGTTAGAGATCTCAAGTTTAATAACTGGGTACTCAACGCCCTCGATCTCGATTGTCTCCTTAGTGTTCGCGCAAGAGCGAGTGATGAACACTACGTCGTTTGACATATCCTTGAAAGCTACAAGACGGTAGGTTTCGGGATGGATTCCTGTTTTCATAATGCTTAATAAATTTAGTTAACTAATTTTGCGCGGCAAAAGTACGCTATTTTTTTGAATTATGCAATAGTTTCTATTTAATTCTATATGGCTGATCGTCATAAAGTAAGAACTTTTTGGCTTTTCTGATCCATTTCTGTTCTTCCACCTTCATATGCTCTCTCATATCCTCCCAAGATACCTCTCCGTTGACATATCCGAGGAGTACATCATCTGAGAGTTTTGCTGCAAATCCGTCTTCAAGTTTAAACTCTTCGTAACGTTCCTTGAAGAATCTCATTACCTGAAGAGTGTGCATAAGTGAGTGATACTCAATTCCTGGCTCACGCATCAGCTGATAACCGAAGCATTTCTCTCCAGCGTAGCGTCCGCAGGATGGTGTGAATGAGCAAGGACGAAGGAGTATTCCTTCTGCAACAGGGATAGGCTCGCGGTTCGCTGTCTTGATGAACGGCGCACCGAAATATTCGTAAGGGCGTGCAGTTCCGATAGCTGGTGTTATGTTTGTGTTGTTCCAGAGTCCACCTCCGCTGTAAACATCGCAGGTGAAAAGTCCAGGAATGTCAGATGCAGGAGCGATGGTCCAAGGAAGAAGGTGATGGTTTGAATCTGCAGCAAGCGCTGAGATCACGTGGAGAGCGAACTTTGCTCCGATTTCGTGATAGTAAAGGTTTGCAAGTTCTCCGAGGGTCATTCCGTGACGGTGTGCTACCTTAGGGACGTATGCCTCCACTTCTGCTGACGGCATTGTTCCCTCTACGATTCTTCCTGCCGGATTGATGTGGTCCACAATATAGAGCGATGGAGCATCATCCTTCATATCCTTGAGTATTGACATCAGTCTGAATACGTCCTTGGTGTAGTTGAAGTAACGTGAACCTACATCCTGGATCTCCACGACTACAGCACTCAGACCCTGAAGATCCGACTCCTGGAATTCGATGTGGTTGGTGAGGGGAGTCAGCTCAGTATCACGCGGGTTGAAGATGATCTCCAGATTTCCTCTTTCACGGAAAATGTCGTACATATATCTGCCGCGCTTTGTGTCCCAGCAGTTCTGTGTACAGAAACAGCCGACTTTGCCTTCCTGCAAAGCCTTGTCAAGCTGCTCTTCCAAAGATGTCGTTCTGAATGAAAACATTATATATCCGTTAAATTATACATAAGGGTTGCAAAAGTAAAGTTTTATGGATGCAATTACAAATTTAATGTTACTTTTGCAGACTCAAATTGAAACTGAAATGAAAGCGATCTGGACAATACTCTTACTTATTGCATCAAATGTGTTTATGACTTTTGCCTGGTATGGTCACCTCAAGCTCCAGGAGATGAAGATTTCCACAAACTGGCCGCTTATTATGGTGATTCTCTTTTCGTGGGCAGTAGCTTTCCTTGAGTATTGTGCACAGGTGCCGGCAAACAGAATCGGATACGTTGAGAATGGCGGTCCGTTCAATCTTATGCAGCTGAAAATCATTCAGGAGGTGATCTCTTTGACAGTGTTTACAGTCCTTGTGACAGTAATGTTTAAGGGCCAGTCACTGCAGTGGAACCACTTTGCAGCCTTCTTTTGTCTGATTATGGCAGTTTTTTTCGTTTTTTTGAAGTAAAAACTCAAAAAAAATTTGGAGGTTGCAAAAAAATACCTATCTTTGCACTCCCAAACGTAAAACGCTCGGTTCGTATAACGGTTAGTACTCAAGATTCTCAATCTTGCAATAGGGGTTCGATTCCCCTACCGAGTACCAAAGTTCTTTAAAATTATGGGGGTATAGCTCAGTTGGCTAGAGCACCTGCTTTGCAAGCAGGGGGTCGTCGGTTCGACTCCGACTATCTCCACCACTAGCTCGGTTCGTATAACGGTTAGTACTCAAGATTCTCAATCTTGCAATAGGGGTTCGATTCCCCTACCGAGTACCAAAAAGCAGTCATCGGAAGATGACTGCTTTTTTTGTTCTATATATGCTAGTAGATATTCCGGAGAGTATCGAAGGTGAGAATCTCGCCTGTGGAGGGGTGACTGAAGGTGATTCTCCAGGCGTGGAGGCACAGACGGGGAGCGGGGGAGCCTCCGTAAAGGAGGTCTCCAGCGATCGGGTGCCCGAGCCCTCTGAGATGTGCACAGTGAACTCTGAGCTGATGGGTACGACCGGTATGAGGGTGTAGCAGGATGTCGATGCTTTCGTCCGGATTCACGCGTTCAATCTCGTATTCGGTGTGTGCCGGTTTGCCCTGAACATCATCGATCTTCTGGCGAGGTCTCTCGTCGTAATCCGGGCTCAAAGGAAGTTCAATGATTCCTACATCTCCTTCGTTCAGTGGTGTTCCCTCAGGTGCTGCAGACAGTCTTGCTTTGTATGTCTTTCTGATGGAATGTTCCTCAAACTGGCGTTTGAGATCTGCTGCTGCTCTTGGATTGCGGGCAAAGATCATAATTCCGGATGTGTCCATATCCAGTCTGTGTACGCTTTCTGTGGATATGTCTGTATCCTGAAGGGTTTCAAGAAGTGATCTGAGACCGTTAAGTCCTGGAACTGAAGGGATTCCGGATTTCTTGCTTACTACAAAGATGTCTGAATCTTCATATATGATGTCAGCTTTCTGATCTGCTGACAATACGGGGTTTTCCAACTCCAGCCCCTTGAGCATATACTTCAAAAGGGGGCCGCATTTGCTTGTGCAGGAAGGGTAGAATCTGCCCTGGGTCCGGACTGCAGTGTCAGGCGACAGGCCGTGCCAGAATTCTCCCATAGCCAAAGGCTTCAATCTGTTACGGAACGCGTATTCCAGAAGTTTAGGAGCGGCACATTCGCCGGTACCGCCTGGTGGAATCAAACCATCGCATCTGAAGATGTCGTAGATCGAAGACTCTTCTCCGGAAGCGTTATGTACGATGTACTGTCTGAATATCCATTCCTGGAGCGCGTCTGACATATTTTTTCTGAGATCCTTAAGGCCCTTGATCTCCTGCTGAAGTCCGCTGATCCTGTCTTTCAAATCTGAAGTACGCGCTTCCCATTGTGTCTTGATTCTCTTGAGTTCCGCCTTTTGGAACTGGCTCTCCTTTGTGAGCTTTTCCAATGTGTCCGGATCTGAATCGCTGTTCCTGATCTCGTCGCGTTTCTTCTTGAGATCTGACATAAGTGACTTCTGTGAATTGACGGCTTCATCCATCGACTTTTCCGCTTCAGTCAGCTCTGAACGAAGTGATTTCAGTTCTTCCGAATCCTGTAGTGTGCGTATCCTTGTGTTGAGAGCGGAGATCTCCGCTTCCTTCATCTTGAAATATCCCTGCGGATTGCAGAGGTCGTAGATCGGAGGTACGAAACCTTCGATTGTGCTCTTGCCGCCTGCATTGCCGGAAAATGCAGCAAGGTATCTTGGGGTAGGGTCTTCTTCAGATGAGACTACGAGGACTCCAAGCATCTTGCCTTCTGCAAATGCCTCCTTGAGTTCCGGGGACGACTTGATTCTACCCATCAGCTCCTCTGCAGCCTTCATTGCCAAAGGATGCGGGGAATATCTGAACGGGTCCGTGAACAGATCCGGTATATCCGTGGAAATGTTTTCTGAAAAAGAATGGATCACAGTCTGACGTTGTTGGAAATGTATTCTCTGCAGAGATCCTTCAAACCGCAGGTCTCACATTTGGGCTTGCGGGCCGTGCAGACATATCTGCCGTGGAGGATCAGCCAGTGGTGTGCCTTTGGGCGGAGTTCTGGAGCGAATCCGGCTGTCAGGTCTTTCTCGACAGCCTCGACTGTGTTGCCGTCTGACAGTCCTATGCGCCTTGACACTCTGAATACGTGTGTATCTACGGCAATGACTGGCTTGTCATATATGACTGAAGCGATGACGTTTGCTGTCTTTCTGCCTACTCCCGGCATAGTCTCGAGAAGATCGGGTTCAGAAGGAACTACGCTGTTGAAATCGCTTACAAGTTTCTGGGCCATTCCTATGAGGTGCTTGGCCTTGTTGTTAGGGAATGATATCGATTTGATGAGGTCGTAGACCTCTTCGAATGTCGCTGCTGCGAGATCTTCCGGCTCGGGGAACCTTGCGAAGATCTGAGGCGTGTGGATGTTGACCCTCTTGTCTGTACACTGCGCGGAAAGGATCACAGCGATAAGGAGGTGGAAGGGAGTGTCATAGTGAAGCTCCGTCTCCGCTACCTCCATATTCTCTGAGAACCATCTGGTCACATTGAAGTACAGGTCTTTTCTTTTCATCAGATTGTAAGTTCAAGGTCAATGATTTCACCCATAGCCTGTTCTGAACAGGTCTCGTCCTTGCAGACCATCACGCGGCCAGGATACTTTTCGAATATCTGTCTGTTGTGTGTGACCATTACGATGGCTGTTCCTTTCTCGATATTGATTCGGGTGAGAAGCTGCATAATGCCGTCTGCTGTCTCGTTGTCGAGGTTGCCTGTAGGCTCGTCTGCGATAATCACTTCCGGCTCATTCAGCAGCGCCCTCGCTATCGCGATTCGCTGCTGCTCTCCGCCGGAGAGCTGATACGGCATCTTGTGTGCCTTGCTGGTCATTCCTACAGCTTCAAGTACTGAGAGGATGCGCTCGGAGATCTTCTCCTCGTCCTTCCATCCGGTCGCCTTGAGCACGAACGAAAGGTTGTCCTCCACTGTCCTGTCCATAAGCAGCTGGAAATCCTGGAACACTACTCCCATCTTTCTTCTCAGGTAAGGGATGTCCCTGTCCTTGATGCCGTTGAGACGGTATCCGCATACTTCACCGGAACCCTTCACGAGCGGGTTTTCTGCAATGATGGTCCTGATTATCGAAGTCTTTCCGGTTCCGACCTTGCCGACTACATAGACGAAGTCGCTTGGGTATACGTCCATATCGAGACCGTATATCACTGTCGCCTCACCGTTAAGTATATCTGCATCTCTGAAAGAGATGATAGGAGTGTTGTCTTCCATATAAAAAATCGCTATAACCACACAAATATAGTGGAAAAATGGCTAAATTTGTAAAATTTTTGTTCGATGATGAAATTGAATAACCTATTGGCTG
>JAFYWC010000025.1 GCA_017546585.1 Bacteroidales bacterium | reverse complement strand
TCTGAAAATCGTATCACGCCTTGTGTCGGAAGCATATATCTTACTGTTAATCAATAAGATAAAGATACAAAAAATCCTGCAACTATCAAAAAATAATTGCAGGATATAGGTATGCATAGAGGGACTTTTTCAGCGGCCTCCAAATTTGACCACCTGTAATTATTTAATATATTGATGTTCAATGATTTCCAGAACACGGCCTGCCGGATCTCGTGCTTCCCGCGACCATATCCGGGCGTCCGGAAGCTATGATATGATCACCTTCTCGATGATCGGTGTCTGATGGCTGTATGGGATGAAAGCCAGCGACGGGATAGGCTTGGTGATGATCAGGTTGGCCTTCTTGCCGACTGTGATCGAGCCGAGGATGTCGCTCACGCCCATAGCGTATGCAGTGTTGATGGTGCAGGCGTTGAAAGACTGCTCCGGTGTGAGACGCATTCTGATACATCCGAGGGCCATCACGAAGCGCATATTGCCGCTTGGGCTTGAGCCAGGGTTGTAGTCTGATGCGAGAGCCACAGGGAGACCTGCCTCGATGTAGCCTTTGGCGTTGCCGTATGGGATGCCGAGGAAGAACGAGCAGCCTGGAAGCATAGTCGGCATAGTGCCGCTGCCTCTGAGTGCCTCGATCTCGGCGTCTGTAGTCTTTTCAAGATGGTCGACAGAAAGCGCATTGTGCTTCACTCCCACCTGCACGCCGCCCGATACCTCAAGCTCGTTTGCGTGGATCTTCGGAGTGATGCCATACTTGGCAGCCGCTGCGAGGATACGGTCTGTCTCCTCTACTGTGAAGAATCCGGCGTCGCAGAACACATCCACAAAATCCGCCAATCCCTCTTCAGCCACTCTCGGAAGCATCTCGTTGCATACGAGATCCACATACTCTGCCTGACGGCCTCTGTATGCACGTCCCACAGCGTGTGCTCCAAGGAAGTTAGCCTTCACTGTAATAGGTGCAGTCTCCTTGATTCGTCTGATGACGCGGAGCATCTTCAGCTCATCCTCCACTGTGAGTCCGTAACCGCTCTTGATCTCCACGGCTCCGGTTCCCATCGCCATAATCTCACGGACACGTACCATCGACTGCTCATAGAGGTCATCCTCTGAAGTCTCGTGAAGAAGGTCTGCACTGTTGAGGATTCCGCCGCCGCGGGCTGCAATCTCCTCATAGCTCAGTCCGGCGATCTTGTCTCTGAACTCGCCGTCCCTGCATCCGGCATACACGATGTGCGTATGGCTGTCGCAGAACGCCGGCATCACATATCCTCCCTTCGCGTCGATGTGTTGAGATTTCTCGACTTCGCTCGAAATGACAGAGGAGTCGCTCGAAATGACAGAGGAGTCGCTCGAAATGACATTTGGTCCGAACTCAGTGATGATGCCATCCTCAATGACAAGGTATGCATTCTCGATGCACTCCACCTCGTTCATCTCTGCTCCTTCCAACTTCCTCACATCTGCCGGCAGAATACCAGCCAATGTACCTATATTATAAATGACTGTTTTCATAATTCCTGTATTATACTATAGAAAAGGAAGCATTACATACAATGCTTCCTTTCTATTTTATCGAATGAATTCTACTGAAGCCTCAATGAGAGGATGCATATAGCGGTCGTCCTCAATGAACGGCACCACCTTGCGGTAGTGAGCGAAAATCTTCTCGATCTCCCACGATGAGCGGAGCGGACGACGGAACTCAAGCGCCTGAGCCGAATTGAACAGCTCGATAGCAAGCACGCGCTCAGTGTTCTCTACAACGCGAACCAGCTTGGTAGCCGCATTTGCACCCATACTTACGTGATCCTCCTGACCCTGTGACGACGGAATCGAATCCGCAGAAGCAGGCATACAGAGACCCTTGCTCTGGCTCACGATAGACGCAGCAGTGTACTGAGGAATCATAAATCCGCTGTTCAGGCCTGGCTTCGCAACGAGGAAGTTAGGAAGACCGCGCTGACCTGAAATCAGCTTATAGATACGGCGCTCAGAAATGTTCGAGAGTTCTGAAAGCGCGATTGTAAGCATATCCATCGGAATAGCGATAGGCTGTCCGTGGAAGTTACCTGCAGAAATGATCAGATCCTCATCAGGGAACACTGTAGGGTTGTCTGTAGCACTGTTGATCTCGATCTCGATCACAGACTTCACATAACGGATAGTGTCCTTGCTCGCACCGTGAACCTGCGGAATGCAACGGAAGGAATACGGATCCTGAACGTGGACCTTAGGCTGCTTGATGATCTCACTGCCCTCGAGAAGCTCGCGGAAACGTGCTGCGGTCTCGATCTGACCCTTGTGTGCACGCACCTCGTGAACCTGTGGGTAGAACGGCTCGATACGTCCGTCGTATGCCTCGAGAGACATTGCTCCGATCTTGTCTGCCCAGTCGGAAAGTCTTTCAGCCTGGATGAGCGACCATACAGCGTGTGCACTCATAAACTGTGTGCCGTTGAGAAGCGCGAGGCCCTCCTTCGACTGGAGTTTGATCGGCTCCCATCCCATCTCTGCCCATACATCAGCAGAAGCACGTACCTCACCCTTGTAGTAAACCTCGCCGAGTCCGATGAGAGGGAGGCAGAGGTGTGCAAGAGGAGCGAGGTCGCCGGAGGCTCCGAGCGAACCCTGCTGGTACACTACAGGAAGGATATCGTTGTTGAACATATCCATCAGTCGCTGTACTGTAACGAGCTGTACTCCTGAATAACCGTAAGAGAGAGACTGAACCTTGAGAAGGAGCATCAGCTTCACGATCTCCGGACGCACTGTCTCGCCTGTACCGCAGGCGTGTGACATAACGAGATTGTGCTGAAGCTGTGAAAGATCCTCAGCAGGGATGGTGATGTTGCACAGAGAACCGAATCCGGTAGTTACACCGTACACCGGTCTTCCGATGTCCTCCATCTTGCTGTCGAGATATTTACGGCATTTCTGAATTGCTTCCTCCGCTTCTTTGCTGAGTGTAAGTTTTGACCCAGCCTTAAGAAGTGATGCAGCTGTTTCGATTGTGAGCTTTTTGTTAGAGATTATATGGTCCATTTTGTTTTATGTTATATCACGCAAATATAACTATATTTGCTTATAATATGAAGAAACTGTTTTATTTGATATTGCTGCTGTGTTTTATGTGCACCACAAATGTCCGTGCCGCTGGCCATTGGACATCCGGTTGGGGCACATCCGGCTCTCTGTCTGGAGGCACAGGCCAATATCTTCCTTTCTGGGCTCATACCGGACACAACGGAATTGTCCCTACCACATCGAACGCCTTGCTGACGCTAGGCGCCGGTGCTGCGTATAGTGATTCAAATGGTTTCTTCTATGAAAGCGGATGCAACTTCGCCGGATGGCTTGCATCGGTTCCGAACGGCGGAATGACAGTAAACGGTGCAGTAGACAGGCTTTATGTAAGTGCCGGCTGGAAGATGCTCAGGGCTGAACTTGGAATCGCACCGCGTCAAAGGGAATTCGGAGAACTGTCCATTACGGGCGGCAATATGATGTGGTCGTCAAATGCCAGAAACTTGCCGGGAATCAACGTCAAAGCAGATTGGATACCTCTCTTCAAATGGTTCGCCATACGAGGCAATCTTGCCCATTACAAGATGAACGACAACAGAGCCGTCACCGGCACAATGATTCACGACAAGGCTCTGGAAGGCAAGATTACCATCAACAGCAGAGTCTCGATCAGCGGAGGTCTTGAGCATATAGCCCAATGGGGCGGATATTCGGACCGTTGGGGAGCCCAGCCTTCTTCGCTTGTCGACTACTTTCGCGTATTCTTTGCAATGCACGGTGGTGAAGATGCTCTTGATACTGACAAGATCAACGTTCTCGGCAATCATATGGGCCGCGAATATATCCGCATCGACTGGACTGCAGACCGCTTCGGCCTTGTGCTTCAGTATGACAAGCCTTTTGAAGACGGCTCGGGACTCAGACTTCTCAATGTTCCGGATGGAGTATGGAGCGTCAAGCTCAATCTCAAGAAGAAATCCTTTGTGAATGAGATCGTATATGAATATGTCAACACGACCTGGCAGTCAGGCCCTTTTCACGACAGACCTGCAACCCTTGAAGAAAAGTGGAATCAGGACCCGTCGTATTCGTACTACGGACGCGTAGTGCTCAGAGGATGCGACAACTACTTCGCCAACGGAGTGTACAATTCCGGATGGACATACAGTGGCCGCATCATCGGCCTTCCTCTGATCGGAGGACTTGTGTTTGACAAGAACGGAAGAGTCACGGATGTGTCCTGCAGCAGAGTCCGTGCACATCATATTGGAATCGCTGGAAACTTTACAGAGGGATGTCCGTATAAGTTCAAGGCTACCTGCAGCAGAAGCTATGGAAGGTATGGCCAGAGTGATAAATCCATCTTTGCCAGCAGCCCTCTGCAGCTGTCTATGGCAATGGAGGTCGGCATACAGAATAATCTCACCAGACTGCCTGTGGATTTCTGGGTGGGAGTGTATTCCGACCTAGGCCAGTTGTATCAGGATTCGTTCGGCCTTACTCTGAAGGTCGTCCGTCGCAGCTCACGCACGTTTTAAACCAATCAAGAACCTTCTCTATGTCGGCTTCGGATGCACCGCTCAATGAGTTTATGCATCCGAACATATAGCCTTTGCCATCTCCGAAGGCCTTGATGTTCCTTTCGATATGTCGGTGTCCTTTTGACGGCTTGATGTACAGAGCCTTGCCTTTAGGTGAAACCAGGATGCATCTGCCCTGGCGTATCTCACTGATATAGAATAACTCCTGTGAATTATACTGGTCCTCGTGACGGAAACGATGCTGTATGTTCCTGATTATCATTTCTTCGTTCTGCCCGAAGTACTCCTCAAAGAAACTCCTTCTGAGCGCTCGTGGAGTGTGGCTCAGATAGATGAATCTTCTTCCTCCTCCAAGAGCATCAAGTGCATTCACCATTGAGTGCTTGAAACTGATCTTTTTGTGTCCGCTCCTTCTTGGCTTCAACGCCCAGACGATCTTTTCCAGCAGAGTGCTGTACCAGGAGGCATAGCATATTGTCTCTTCGCCGCGGAAGAAATCTGAAGGGGAGAGAGGCGATGTGATGAAGAAGTCGTCATTCATCAGTATGAAACGCTCGCTGAGCCCAGGGATGCGCCAGATCATAGTCTCGATGGCCCTTGAGTTGAATGTCGGCAGATACTGTTCGTATCCTTTGAAGATCTCCTCGTGGCTGACAATCTTCATCGGGATGTGGCCTTCCGGGAAAAGTGCCCTTATGTACTCCTCCAGATTCGGATCCTGGCCGTCCGTAACGATGTGGATGGTGCGGACGAAAGGGGCATAACGGTTGATGGAAGCTATGCAGTGGCGGATCTCGCCCATATCGCAGAACCTTTCCTTGCCCCCGACGTCAGGCTGCGTGTCTTCCTTCTTTGACGTTATATATGTTCTCATCTTCGCCTTGTGGGCTGGGTCATTGCCGTTCACCCAAGGCAAGACGATATCAATAGGACAATCAGGCGACATATCTATGCCGCCTGATTGCTCTATATGAGAACTTTTTATGATCATTATGCGAGTGCCTTTCTGATCACCTCTTCATCTGCGATGTTAGGGAGGGTCACCTTGAGGCCCGGTGTGCGCTCCATCTCACGCTTGATGGCGTTCATCGCACCCTCGTTGCGTGCCCAGCTGCGGCGTGCGATACCGTTGTTCACGTCCCAGAGGAGCATATCCTGGATGTGGCGGTCAGAGTCAGCCGATCCGTCGATCACCATACCGAATCCACCGTTCATAACCTCGCCCCAGCCAACGCCGCCACCGTTGTGGATAGATACCCAGGTAGCGCCACGGAAACCGTCACCGATCACATTGTGAACTGCCATATCTGCGCAGAACTGTGAACCGTCGTAGATGTTCGAAGTCTCACGGAAAGGTGAGTCTGTTCCTGATACGTCGTGGTGGTCACGTCCGAGAACGATAGGAGTCGAGATCTCGCCGTTGCGGATCGCCTCGTTGAACGCAAGAGCGATCTTTGTACGGCCTTCGCAGTCGGCGTAGAGGATACGTGCCTGTGAGCCTACCACGAGGTTGTTGCGGCCAGCCTCCTCGATCCAGCGGATGTTGTCCATCATCTGGCCCTGGATCTCCTCCGGTGCCTCTGCCATAATCTCGCGGAGCACCTTTGCTGCGATAGCGTCAGACTTTGCGAGGTCCTCAGGCTTCTCAGACATACATACCCAACGGAACGGACCGAAGCCGTAGTCGAAGAAGAGCGGACCCATAATGTCCTGAACGTATGAAGGATAACGGAAACGTCCGTCCTCGCGCACTACATCTGCGCCTGCACGTGAAGCCTCGAGGAGGAATGCGTTGCCATAGTCGAAGAAATACATACCCTTGTCAGCGAGCTTGTTCACGGCTGCCGCGTGTCTGCGGAGAGACTCCTGCACGCACTCGCGGAACTTCTCTGGCTCCTCTGCCATCATTCTGTTAGACTCCTCGTAAGAGTAGCCCACAGGGTAGTAACCGCCAGCCCAAGGATTGTGGAGAGATGTCTGGTCAGAACCGAGGTCTACGAAGATCTCCTCCTCTGCGAGTCTTTCCCAAAGGTCTACAACGTTGCCCTGGTATGCGATCGAAACGACCTCCTTGCCCTCTACGGCCTTGCGGATACGTGGGATGAGCTCGTCAAGATCTGTGTGGATCTCATCCACCCAGCCCTGGCTGTGTCTCTTGTGTGCAGCGTGCGGGTTCACCTCCGCGCATACGCTTACAACGCCCGAAATTACACCGGCCTTAGGCTGTGCTCCAGACATACCGCCGAGGCCGGCAGTAACGAAGAGCATACCCTTCATATTCTCCTCAGTGCCTGCGATGCCCCTTGTCTTGAGCTGCTTGCGTGCTGCGTTCATCACGGTGATTGTAGTACCGTGAACGATGCCCTGAGGACCGATATACATATATGAACCTGCTGTCATTTGGCCGTACTGCGACACTCCGAGAGCGTTGAACTTCTCCCAGTGGTCAGGCTTCGAGTAGTTCGGAATCACCATACCGTTGGTCACGATCACGCGTGGAGCGTCCTTGTGGCTTGGGAAGAGTCCGAGAGGGTGGCCTGAGTACATAACGAGAGTCTGCTCGTCAGTCATTGTAGCGAGGTACTGCATCACGAGACGGTACTGTGCCCAGTTCTGGAACACCGCTCCGTTTCCTCCGTAAGTGATGAGCTCGTGAGGATGCTGAGCCACACGGTAGTCCAGGTTGTTCTGGATCATCGCCATAATCGCAGCAGCCTGCTTTGACTTTGCTGGATACTCGTCGATAGGACGTGCGTACATCTCGTAGTCAGGACGGAGACGGTACATATAGATGCGTCCGTACTCCTTGAGCTCCTGAGCGAACTCCTCTGCGAGCATCGCGTGATGCTCTGCAGGGAAGTATCTCAGTGCGTTCTTGATTGCCAGCACCTTCTCCTCGGCGCTGAGGATCTCCTTGCGCTTAGGGGCGTGGCTGACTGTCGTGTCATATGGTTTCGGCTCCGGAAGAATCGCCGGAATGCCTGCCAAAATATCTTCGTGGAATTTGTTCATAATTATCATTTTGCAGATTTCTCGACTCCCTCCGGTCGCTCGAAATGACAGTTAATGAGTGTATTGTCATTTCGACCGAGTGAAACGAGTGGAGAAATCTTTAGAGTTTAGCGTTTACGATTTCGAGAACCTCAGCCTCGGCTGCGATTGCTGCAGCCGCGATCTCAGCCGCCTCGGCGCAGAGACGCTCCGCAGCCTCGCGGTCAGCAAGACCTGCAGCGTTGATGCGTACGTTCATCTGTGCTCCGAGAACGGCGCTGCGTGCGGCGAGTGCGCCCACGCCTGCGTCAGATACCGATGCAGGGTTGCCCTCTGATGCCATAGCCTTCACGATAGGGAACACCTCGAGAGAAGCCTTCATAGTCTTCAACGGAACCTCAGTAGCGTAAAGAGTTGCAGCCTCGAGAGCGGCAGCGCGTGCAGCCTTCTCCTCGTCAGAACCCTTAGGCATACCGATGGCAGCCATAATCTTGTCGAATGCGGCAGTGTCCTCGTCAACGAGAGCGAGAAGTCTGCGCATCACATCCTGACCCTGGTCAGCCCAGTCAGAGAACTCCTTCCAGCGCTCGTCCCAGCCTGCCTTGTGTGAAGAAAGGTTCGCAACCATAGTTCCGAGGGCAGCTCCGAGAGCACCCATATATGCAGAGATCGATCCGCCGCCTGGAGCAGGTGACTCAGATGCAGTCTCGAGTGCGAAACCCTTGCAGGTCATACGCACGAGTCTCTCCTTTGCAGCAGCCTCTTTCTCGTCCTCGATGAGGAACTCCACCACCTTCTCCGCAGGGTTGAAAGGCTTGAGGTCGTCAAGTCCCATAGACTTCACTGCGATCTTCATAATCTCCTCCTCAGAGATACCTGTAGAACGCTGCTGCTTCTCGAGGAAGTAGCGACCAGCCTCGATGAGGGTGCGCTTAGGCACGAGACCTACGATCTCGGTACCTGTAACGCGGAGACCACGGGCCTGTGCCGCGCGGCAAACCTCGTCAAATGCAATGTGGAGCGGGGTAGTGTTGATGTCTGTGATGTTCATTGACACCTGAGCGATGCCGTATTCGTCGATGAACCAGCCGATGGCCTTGCAGCCCTTCAATGTGCCAGGGATCATAACGGTCTTGCCGTTCTCGTCCTTCACGATCTTGCCGGTGATAGGGTTACCCTCTCTCTTCGGACGGCCCTTCTCACGCACGTCGAATGCGATCGCATTCGCACGACGGGTAGAAGTGGTGTTGAGGTTGTAGTTCACTGCGATGAGGAAGTCACGTGCACCTACGTTGGTTGCACCTGCCTGTGCAGTACGCTCTGTATAGCATCCAGGACCGAAGTCAGGCTGACGTGCAGGATCTCCCATCTTCTCAGGAAGAGCCTCGTACTCGCCTGCGCGGCACACTGCAAGGTTCTTGCGCTCAGGCTTCTGAGCGGCAGCCTCGTAGCAGTAGCAAGGAATCTCCAGTTCATTATAAATGCGCTCAGCCAGCTGTCTTGCGAGCTCAGCGCACTCCTGAAGTGTAATGCCGGAAATAGGAATGAGAGGAAGCACGTCGGTAGCACCTGAACGTGGATGCGCTCCGTGATGCTGACGCATATCGATGAGTTCGCCAGCGCGCTTTACGCCCTGGAATGCAGCCTCGAGAACGGCCTCAGGGCTGCCTACGAATGTAACGACTGTACGGTTGGTAGCTTCACCCGGATCCACGTCAAGGACCTTCACGCCGCCAGCCTTCTCGATAGATGCAACGATCGAATTGATCACTTCCATATTGCGGCCTTCGCTGAAATTAGGCACGCATTCGATGATTCTTTCCATAAAGTATGTTCTGTGTTATTTTGTTGTCTGAATATTCTAGAATTCACCACCGCCCATAGGAGGTCTTCTCATCTCCTGGATCTTGAGTCCCTCAGGCACTTCGAATGTAGAAGCAGGAATCTCCACATCCTCCACGATCTTGACTGCAGTCTGGCCCATTTCGCCGAAGTCTGTCTTCACTGAAGTCTTGAGGGTGATGCCCTTGTAGATCCATACGGTCTGCTTCACGACCTGTCCCATCATAAAGATAGCGGCAGAGTACTTTGTACACATAACGCCTGCAACCTCCTCGGTGCCGAGTTCCTTGATCTTGTTCTTCTTGATGTTCTTTTCAGATTTGTCTGCGAAGTTGATCTTCTCGCCGCCCATACCCATTCCAGGCATACGCATAGCTGTGTTGTTGGCGTCGTCGATCATAAGGTTTTCGCCGTTGACCTCGAGGCCTCTCATCTTTCTTCCCTGGAATTCGGAAATTGTAGCCTGCTTTGCGCCGTAGTCGTCAAAGTAGAGTTCCTGAACGACCTTCTGGCCCATCATATCCATTTCCATAGTAACGATACCTGACTTTACCTCGTAAGGCTTGTCCTGTGCCTGTGCGCCAATGCAGAAGATGCAGAGAATCGCGAAGAGTAGAGTTTTCTTCATTGTGTTATGTGTTATCTGGTTATTTCGGTGGTTATGTGCGTACACGCGCTCTGGCGCGCACACATTATGCAAAGATAGCAATATATCCGAGATTATATTCATATACTTTCATTAACTTTGCCGACCGAAAACAAGGAGAACAAGATATGACTGGACTGATAGGAAAATACGGTAAGAACTATTCATCACTTCTCAAGCTCGCCCTGCCGATCATCGTGGGCCAGCTCGGAGGCATCATCACAGGCCTTGCCGATACGATTATGGTGGGACAGCACAGCACTGCGGAACTCGCGGCTTCATCGTTCGTGAACAATGTGCTCAATGCGTTCATCATCTTCGGAACCGGCTTCTCGTTCGCCCTCACTCCGCTCGTGGGAGAGAACCTCGCACGTGACAAGAAATACGTAGTGTCGGCGTGGTTGAAGAACGGCATCGTGGCGAACCTTCTTCTTTCGCTTCTGCTGATGGCGATCCTCACTGTGGTGTACTTCAATGTGGAGCATTTCGGACAGCCGTCGGAGCTGCTTCCGCTCATCAAGCCGTACTTCCTCGTGTCTATGGTTTCGATCATTTTCGTGATGCTCGCAAACTCCTTCAGACAGTTCGTAGAAGGTATCACAAACCCTTCTGTATCAATGTGGATCCTGGTGTCGGGCAACCTGCTCAACATCATCGGAAACTACCTCCTCATCTACGGTAAGTGCGGTCTTCCGGAAATGGGCCTGATGGGTGCCGGATACAGTACTCTCATCTCCCGAATCTTTATGTTCGCGATGTTCGTGCTGGTCTTCCTCCTGAGACCTTCATACAAGGTTTACCGCAAGGGATTTATGCGTATGTGGGTGCTCCCGAACAGACTTATGCGCGTCACCAAGCTCGGCGTTCCGATCGCCTTCCAGCAGGGACTTGAGGCGGCCACATTCAGCCTCACCGCCATTATGGTGGGCTGGCTCGGCAGCATCGAACTTGCGGCACATCAGGTGGTCATCGCCATCTCTACCATCAGCTTCACCACCTACCTCGGCCTTGGCTCTGCGACAGCCATCAGAACGAGCTTCTACAAGGGTGCGAAGGACTGGAAACAGGTGCGCAAGACTACAGTTGCGGGTATCCACCTCGGCGTGATCGTGTCCACATTGACCTGCCTTGCGCTCTTCATCTTCAGAAACAAGATCAGTTTCGTGTTCTCTGACGACCCTCAGGTGGCAACATTCGTGATTATGCTTCTCCCGATCCTGATGCTCTATCAGTATGTGGACGGTGCGCAGATCGTGCTTGCGAATGCGCTCAGAGGCCTTTCCGATGTGAAGCCTATTATGTGGATCTCGTTCATCACCAACTTCCTCATCGCCATCCCTGCGGGCTACCTCCTCGGCTTCCCGTTCGGCCTCGGCATCCGCGGTATCTGGCTCGCTTACCCGATCGGTTTCGTGTTCTCTGTGGCACTCCTCGGAATCCGTGCCCGCAAGCTTATGAACAGACAGTAGGGTAGGGAACGCTTTTTGATTCCGCCGACAGACGTTTTTAAACTTAATAGTGTAGTGTTATGAAACGTCTGATCATTGCTGCGTGCGCCGCAGCCCTCATCCCTATGTCAGCCTGTACCAAGGACTTTGACAACTCCACAGTCGATGAGTTCGACCTCACCCGTTATCTCGGTGTCTGGTATGAAATTGCCCGTTATGACCACAGCTTCGAGCGTGGAATGGACAATACTATGGCCCTTTACATCCTCCAGGATGACGGTAAGGTCATCGTCCTGAATTCCGGCTGGAAGGACGGCGAATTCAAGCTCGCCGAAGGCAAGGCGAAGTATGAGGATCCGAAAGGTGATCCCGGTCATCTCAAGGTGTCTTTCTTCCTCTTTTTCTATTCCGACTACAATGTGATGATGGTGGACGAGAACTACCAGATCTCGCTTGTGGGCAGCAAGTCGGACAACTATCTGTGGATTCTTTCCCGCACTCCGGTTCCGGATCCCGATCTTCTGCAGATGGTGCTTGACGAGGCCGAGGCCCGAGGCTACGACACATCCAAACTGATCTGGGTTGACCAATCCCGTAATATCGACGCGTCCAAAGAGTAGGTTTGAGGCGGATATTTCCTTTGTTGCGTTTGGCGAATTCCAAAATTTATTAAATTCGTGGACATTTCTAAACTGTCCATATGGAAAACGGAATTTTCGCCAAACGCAACCAGTCTATAGATATACTCAGAGGCTTGACAATGCTTCTGATGATCTTTGTCAATGACTTATGGTCGGTAAGCGGTGTTCCTCATTTCCTTGAGCACTTCGAGGTGTTCGAGGACGGAATGGGAGTCGCTGACATTGTCTTCCCAATGTTTCTTTTCGCTATGGGTATGTCGATACCATATGCTTTGGAGAACCGTTTCGCTAAGGGATATTCCGGAGAATCCACACTTGGACATATTCTCTCCCGTACGTTCGCTCTCGTTGTGATGGGCGTGTTTACGGTGAATTCGGAAGGAGAGTTCTATTCGGCGCTTGGCTATGGCAAGAATGTGTATCGTCTGCTGATGGTGCTTGCGTTCTTCCTTGTCTGGAACAGTTACGGCAAGGGCTTCAAGGGCAAGAAGTGGCTTCAGACCCTTGGTGTCGCGATACTGTGTTTCCTTGCGGCCACTGTCCGCACTTCCCGCGGCGGCTATTTCAATTCCCAGTGGTGGGGAATCCTTGGACTTATCGGATGGGCTTACTGCTTCAATGCGGTGACATATCTGCTTGCCAGAAAGAAACCTCTGCGCGTGGCTGTTGTATGGATTTCTCTCTGCGCAGTCAATCTGCTTATGACCCGTATGCACGGCGGTGCCCAGATCCTCGAGGGACGTTCTATTCTGACCGATCTGACCGGCGTGTTGAGGCTCGGAAACTGTTCGTTTACCGTAATGGCGACAGGCGGAATGCTGTTCTCGCTCATTGAAAATCGTCTGGCTGTTTCGGGGGGATCGCGAAAGGCTCTGTATGCGGTTTTTGCTGTGGCCCTGTTCACTGCTGCCGCGACCGTTCTTCACCTCTGGTGGCCTGTTTCCAAACTCATCGGAACCCTTCCGTGGTGCTTCTATGTGATTTCTATTTCTATTCTTCTATACACATTGCTGCGCTGGCTGGAGTCGCTGGGCAGGACCGGATGGTTCCGTCCGCTGAAGGCTTCGGGAACGGCGACATTGACCGTCTATATGATGCCTTACATCCTTTACAGCTTCAGGTCAATGCTCGGCCTCAGCGCCCCGGAATGGCTCTGCGGCCCCCTCGGCCTCCTCAAGTGCGCGCTCTTCTCCCTCCTCTGCGTCGCACTGACATCTCTCCTTGTCCGAGGCGGCGTCAAGTTGAAGGTGTAGGGGAGTCGGAGTGACCGTGGTCGAGTTTTACCCGGGTGCCGGAGTGACTCTGGACGAGCTGTACCCGGGTGCCGGAGTGACTCTGGACGAGCTGTACCCAATTTTAGACGATTTGCGGTACAGCTGCATCTCAAAACAGCCAAATAACTGAAAAACCCGCACAGCTGTAACGTTTTTGAAGCAATTCTCGTCACAGCTCTGCGGGGGTATTTAGGCGGTTGCCTGTAAGTAATTTTTGATGTAGTCCCTCAATTCAGGATCTTCGCAATAAACATAGCAACCCTTTTGACCTCTGGTTAGAAGGGTTTTGTATGTGTTCAAGATTAACTGATGTGCTTTGTCTGGTTTGGCTGAACGTATGCCGGATGACCTGTCGTCTTGGGAGATTGCCTCCCTATGAGTTTCGATGTGCCTTGTTTCAGGATTGTACGTCAAGTCCTTGCCGATAAACACTCCGACATAGTCAAACTCAAGTCCTTGCGCAGTATGGATGCAGCCAACCTCTTCGAAAGACTTTGGATTAATAGCCCAAACCTTGTCATTTTCGAGGTTCCACTTGGCTTTGAAGTCTCCTAATATGATGTCCCATTCGCTTCTGTGATGCTTTACATTCCAATCGTAGCAATAACCAGCAACCATTCTGGATTTGTTGTTGACCTTGTTTTTGAGTCTGAGGGACTCCCTCATTTCGATAGGATTGTCAAAGACCTTGAATTCAAAATTCAACTCTGAGAGGTCTACGGCGATTGATTCCTTGTTTCGCTGCAGAATCTCATCAATGAACTGGATATACGAATCACTGCCGTTGCATCTGAACTGCGATATGAGCTTTGTCTCATCTTTTATGATAAGACGACTACCTAAAGATTCGCACCAATAGCGGATCTCATCAATCGATCCAATGTCTTTTGTGGTAACTGCCTGGTCCTCATCAAGCAGAAAAATGCTCAGGAGTGAAGCTTGAATGCATTCCTTGACTTGGTTTTCTCCGCCCCAATCACCATACATTTTCTTTACGAGTCGGTGAGCCTCATCAACAATCAGACAATCATAACCGTTATTGTCGCATTTGGATAATTCGAATGGCGAACGAAATAACTGTTTAATGTTGACTAGTTTCTTAGCATCAGATTTGGTCAGTAACTTTAAGAACGCCTCTCTGGGAGCACTGTTCTTTGTTACGTAGCTGGCGTTCAGACTTTGATTGATATACTCCATCAAAAGGTTCACTGCAAGAACTGACTTGCCGGTTCCAGGACCTCCCTGTATGATGATGGTGCGTTTCTTTCTGTCTTTCAGACATTGATTCATTGTCTTCAGACACATATCGAAACATACTGCCTGCTCATCCAAGAGCATAAATTCCTGGTTGCCTTTTACCATTGATGCGAGTGAGTCCTGGAGGGCCTTTGTTGGCCTTAATCTTCCGTGATCAATGAGATAGAGCAAGTCTCCTTTCGAGGATTTCTTTGTAATGTATTTCTTTACGAATTCAGAGAATTCGCCTACCTCATTTTTGATGAAGAACGGCGCAATGTCGAACCATTCTTTGTATATCGGATTTGATAATGTCTGTCGATATTCCGGCTGATAATTATGGAGATAGGCGCAAGGAATCAAACTGATATTCTCATCAGTAAGGGACTGTGAATAGTTCTTTAGGAAACAGGAATAGGAGTAGGCTTGATATGACGGATGGCATACAATTCTGTCGCTATTGGCAACATACGTTTTGACACAATAATGCATATCGTCAGCAACGACTTCGGCTTTCTGCCATTGCTTAAGTTCAACGATTATTACGTTCTCGTTCCCTGAATCGTCTGCACCGGCAATTATGAAATCCACTCGCTTTGAAGTCAAAGGAATGTTGTATTCGATACAGATGCGAACTTCGTCGTCAATCTCTGAGTCATCGACGATATTGCGCATAAACTGCATTGAATTCTGCCACGAAGAATATTCTTTTTCGTGACCGGCATTCAATCCTCTCATCCTTATTGCGTCCAATATCTTGTCCGCAATACTGTTATCCTTGACATCATTGACAAACTGTCGTTTGATGTCATTGTAGACTATCATATTTTCTCTGATTAAGCTTGCTGCAACAAATTTAGGAAAAATATGGTAATGTCGTGATGCAGATTCTGTGTTCACATATTAGCTTGATCCTCCGGAATGTCTATGACTTGTGTGTCTATCTGCAAGTATGTGCGCCTTATGTGCGCAAAACATTGGATTTACTGCTATATTTGTATGGTAAAGAACTCCATCAACTATGAACAAAAATACCCTAAGCTGCGTGGATTGCGGTACGCAGAACTGTAAATTCAAGAATAGGACTTATCCGGATTTCTGTCTCACCACGAATCTTTCTGAGGAGGATGCGCAGTGGGCTGCGGTGCGTTATGATGAGGACCGTAATCACGAGGTGATGGTGGCGAGTGCCGAGGTGGAGTATGAGGGCTACTGCAAGTGGACCAGGGTGCAGGAGATTATGGAGTTTGCACGTAAGATCGGTGCTGTGAAGATCGGCATTGCGAACTGCATCGGCCTTGTCAATGAGGCGAGGCTGTTCGCCAAGATTCTCCGTGCGAACGGGTTCGAGCCTTATTCTGTGATCTGTAAGGTTGAGGGCCGTGCGAAGACTTCTATGGGCATTCCGGAAAAGTGTGAGGAGATAGGTCCGGCTATGTGCAACCCGATTCTTCAGGCACGTCTGCTCAATCAGGCGAAGACTGATCTTAATGTTGTCATTGGCCTTTGTGTGGGCCACGACAGCCTTTTCTATCGCTATTCTGAGGCGTATGTGACGACTTTGGTTACGAAGGATCGTGTGACAGGGCACAACCCTGCGGCTGCGCTTTATACTTCGAATTCTTATTATAAGAAGGGCTTCGGGCTATAGACGTATATATCGTTTCAAAAGAAAAGAAGCCGACCCAAAAGGGTCGGTTTCTTGTGTTCTATAGTGTGGCATTGAGTTGTCGGAAGGCTCCGCCAGAGTTCCGCTCCGCTCCATCCACCCTTCGGAACTTCGTTCCTTCGGGAGCCGCTCACGAGGCCGCGG
>JAFYWC010000024.1 GCA_017546585.1 Bacteroidales bacterium | reverse complement strand
CGACGATACTGAGTCTCGAGTCTTGCGATGAGTGAAGGCTCAGCCTTGAACTCGATAAGATAATAGAATCCTGTAGTCTTCTTCTGGATAGGGTAAGCGAGCTGCTTAAGACCCCAGTCCTCTTCGTACACAATCTCTGCACCACGCTCCTTGAGGTAGTTAGTGTACTTTGCGACCGCTTCCTTCATCTGAGCATCAGACAAAACGGGAGTAGCAATGAAAACGGTTTCGTACTGTTTAAGCATTTTGTTTGTAATTTATTGTTTTATAATAGTTTATATCCATTCGACGGACTCAATCCACCAAAATGGGCTGCAAATATAGAAATAAAAAATCAATCCACCAAATGTTTTATACTTACTATCACACACTTATGAGCCCCGATATCAAGATTTAGCGATAAAATGACAATTTTTTGCAAACTATTTCATACCTTAGCACCTTAAATTGGATTTAAACCTATACCTATGTCAAACAAAAATGGCAAATTCAAGAAGGCGATGCGTCCCATCGACGTATGGGGACTTGCCTTAGGAGCCATAATCGGCTGGGGATGCTTCGTACTCCCCGGCAGTTCATTCCTCCCAAAGGCCGGACCTCTCGGAACGGCAGTCGGAATGTTCATAGGAGCAGCGCTGATCATTGTGATCGCGCTCAGCTATGGATACCTCATCAGACAGTTCCCCGTCAGCGGCGGCGAATTCATATATACAAAGGAGGCATTCGGCAAACGCAACGCATTCGTATGCGGCTGGGGAATGATCCTAGCCTATTGGAGCCTCATCCCTCTCAACGCAACCGCACTTGCACTCATCAGCCGCTACCTCTTCCCGGGAATCATCCAGCAGGGACACCTTTATCAGATAGCGGGCTGGGACGTATATGCCGGCGAGGTGATCCTCGCTTCCGCAGCCATCATCCTTATGGCCTTCCTCAACATCAGAGGCATCAAGCAGGCAGCCTGGACACAGACAGCGATCGCGCTTACCCTAGTCGGCTGCATCTGCGCGATCTCATTCCTCGTTCTCGGAAACACAGACTGGGGCAACCTCGCTCCCGGAATCCCGGCAGGCAAGACTTCCTGGAAAGCGATATTCAGTATCGTGGCTATGGCCCCTTGGGCATATATCGGTTTCGACTGCATCCCGCAGAGCGCCGAAGAATACAACTTCAGCCACAAAAGGTCTGTCGGCATTATGATTTCATCGATCCTCGTAGCGGCAGTACTGTATATTGCAATGTGTACAGTCACAGCAGCAGGCCTGAAGCCTTGGACAGAGCTTCTTGCAGACGGACACAACTGGCCTACCGGAGTCGTGGTGAGACAGACTCTCGGACTTGCAGGAATCATCGTTCTCGGCATCGCAATGTTCTGCGCAGTGGTTTCAGGAATGAACGCCTTCTACATCTCGACATCAAGACTTATGTACGCGATGTCGCTCGAAGGCAGCCTTCCGAAGTGGTTCAGCAAACTGTCGCCTAGACACGGAACTCCAAGAAACGCAATCATCTTCACTATGATAATGAGTCTTTTCGCACCTTGGTTCGGTCGCGAGATACTTATCTGGATCGTGGATATGACAAGCGTGGGAGCAGCCATCGTATTCGCATACACTACTGCCTCGGCAGCAATCATAGCAAAGAGACACGGAAGCGTGAAATATATGACATTCGGAATCGCCGGATGTATCTGTTCGCTCTTCTTCCTGTCTCTCCTTGTCATCCCAGGTATGCCTGGAGCGCTTACAAGACAGAGCCAGACCGTCCTTTTGGCCTGGATCGCAATCGGTATAATATTCTACCTTATTATAAGAAAGTCATATGTCAGAGAACAGAAATGATTATCTGATCGACATTGATAAGATCCTGGGACCGAAACTGAAGAAGAAGCTTCCTCGCTTTGCGGTCAAGTTTCTGAAAAGAAGGATTCACCAGGATCAGATGAACGAATGCATTCTGACGTCCGAGCACTACAAGGGCGCGGAATTCTTTGACGATGCCCTCAAATACGTCGGCATCACATACAAGTTGCGCGGTGTGGAAAAACTCGGCAAAGACAAGAAATACATCTTCGCCTGCAACCACCCGCTCGGCGGCCCTGAAGCCCTCATCATCGGCTCTGCCTTTTATAAGATATACGGAGGTGGATTCAGGGTTCCAGCCAACCAGCTCCTTATGAATCTCAAGCCTTTGGCAGAGTTCTTCACACCTGTCAAGGTACAGAGCAAAAGCCAGAGCAGAGAAATCAGCGCAAGGATAGCAGCAATGTTCGAGTCAGGCGAACAGGTGCTGGTGTTTCCTGCCGGACTGTGCGCAAAGAAGATCAAGGGCAAGGTGACTGAAATGCCTTGGAAGAAGATGTTCATCACCCAGGCCCGCAAATATGAAAGAGATGTAGTTCCGGTACATATCTCCGGACACAATTCAAACATATATTATTTCTTCAGCTGGCTGAGCCGCGTACTCGGGCTGAAGATGAACATAGGAATGCTCTTCCTCGTGGACGAGCTTTTCAACAAGTCAGGCCAGGAATTCGTCATCACCTTCGGCGATCCGATTCCTTATGAGACCTTCGACAAATCAAAGACTGACCTCCAGTGGGCAGCCGAAATCAAAGACAAAGTGGAACTCCTTTCAAAGGACAACGGCTGTCCTTCGAATATGTAAAACCCGAACCTATGATTCCAATCATTGAACCTGTTGACGTCCAGCTTCTCAAAGCGGAACTGAACGAGAATACTTTCCTCCGCACTACAAACAGAGGAAACAACGAAATCTATATAGTAAACAACGAAAACGCTCCGAACGTCCTCAGAGAGATCGGACGTCTCCGCGAAGTATCCTTCAGAGCAGTAGGAGGCGGCAGCGGCACAGAGTGTGACCTCGACCATTTCGACCTTGAAGACAAGGCCTGCTTCCAGCTGGTGGTATGGAATCCGGAAGCCGACGAAATCATCGGAGGATACAGATTCACCAAATGGTCAATGGCTTCATTCCACGAGAACGGCCAGCCGTACGTGAACACAGAGCACCTCTTCACTTTCTCACAGGAATTCATCGATGACTATTTCCCATACTGCATCGAGATGGCACGTGCATTCGTGCAGCCTAAGTACCAGTCATCGCAGGCTGGCCGCAAGGCTCTCTTTGCGCTGGACAACCTTTGGGACGGAATCGGAGGCATCGTGGCGACTAACCCCGATGTAAAATACCTTGCCGGAAAGGTTACCATATACAGTACCAGCCCCGAACTTAGCAGAAAGGCAATGGTCTATTATCTTGATATGTCATTCGGAGACAGAAAGGGACTGCTTACTTCAAAGAACCCTGAGACCTGGACGCCCCAGCAGGAGGAGTTCTTCAAGGAACTCTTCACAGGAAGCGACTACAAGGAGAACTACATCATCCTGAACAATTTCGTGAAATCTTTCGGAGACACAATTCCACCGCTCATCCACTCTTATATCGGTCTCTCCCCTACAATGAAGACATTCGGAACCACTTTCGACCCTGACTTCGGAGACTGCTATGACACAGGTATGATGATAACAATAGCCGACATATATGAAGAAAAATTCTCCAGATACATCGGCTCGTATAATAATGATGAAGATTAATCCCTGATTTTGGGAATTTAATTGCAGCTTAGTCGCGCGAGGTAGTCATAGTGCTCACCTTCCGCGACTAATTCTGTTTTAAAGCCGGCCTGTTCGGCGTAGAAGGACAGCGTCTCAAAGTCGACATAGAGCCAGTCGAACGGCTCACCTTCCACATCCTTATATGCCATCTGATAGTCAAGCTGACCGTAATACTCGTCAGAAAGGTCTATCATAAAACTTCCGTCCTCCTCTTCATAGAGATAACGAAGGTCGCTTGAATCGATAAGCACACATCCTCCCGGCTTAAGAAGCTGCTTGATTCTCCCGAAGAATCCAGGCATATTTTCAAGCCTGCCGACAATACCGGTGCCGTTCATAAGCATAAGGATGGTGTCGAACTTCTCAGAGAATGATTCATCATATAGATTTACAAGTCGCGCATCCACTCCTCTTTCCTTCATAACTTCTACGGAAAGAGGAGAGATATCGATCGCGACAGATTTCTTGCCCATCTTCTCGAGGGCCATCGAATGGCATCCGCTGCCGGCACCAACATCAAGAATGTCGCCCGAAGCCGCCTTGAGGGCGATCTGCTCGAGCTCCGGCATTTCCTCAAACTCACGGAAGAGCGTCTCGACAGGAATCTCGTCATCTTCGAACATCGATGATCGAACGACGAGAGTGTCTGCCTTGCCGGTCCTGTAGAAATCGGCTATCGCCGACCCCATAGGATCATTCATCTGCTGCATAACATCGTTTGCCATAGGAATTCAATTATTTTGCGTCCATTGCCTGGCAAGCTGTGATAGCTACCATCTTGTAGATATCATCAACTGAACAGCCACGGCTGAGGTCGTTTACCGGACGGGCGATACCCTGGAGGATAGGTCCGATAGCGTCTGCATTGCCGAGTCTCTGAACGAGCTTGTAGGCGATGTTACCTACCTCGAGGCAAGGGAATACGAGAACGTTTGCGTGACCTGCGATCTCCGAACCTGGAGCCTTCTTCTGGCCAACCGAAGCAACGAGAGCGGCATCAGCCTGGAGCTCACCCTCAACCTTGAGAGCAGGATCAAGCTCCTTAGCGAGCTTAGTAGCCTCGATCACCTTGTCTACAACCTCGTGCTTTGCTGAACCGAGAGTAGAGAATGAAAGCATTGCAACCTTAGGATCTGCGAAACCTGCGACGCTCTTTGCTGTCTGAGCTGTGCAGACTGCGATCTGTGCGAGCTGAGCTGCATCCGGCATAGGAGTTACAGCAACGTCACCCACTACGAGCACACCGTTCTCACCGTACTCTGGAGTCTGAGTGATCATAAGCATAGCGCCGCTGACACAGCTGATGCCAGGAGCACACTTGATGATCTGGAGGGCTGGTCTGAGAGTCTCGCCTGTTGTAGAGAGAGCACCGCTGATCTGACCGTCTGCATCGCCGCTCTTGATGATGAGGCAACCGAAGTAGAGCGGATCGAGAACCTGCTGAGCAGCCTTCTCAGGAGTCATACCCTTGTTCTTGCGGAGTTCATAGAGGAGGTTTGCATACTCTGCAGTCTTCTCGCTTGTAGCAGGATCGATGATGGTAGCCTTGCCGATGTGCTTGAGGCCGAGCTTGTCAGCCAAAGCGAAAATCTCATCAGGGTTACCGATGAGGATGATGTCTGCGATGTCCTCTGCGAGTGACTTGTCAGCTGCAGTGAGTGTACGCTCCTCGAGTGATTCAGGGAGCACGATGCGCTGCTTGTTTGATTTAGCGCGCTCGATAATGCTTTCAATAAGAGTCATAGTAATGTAAGTTATTTGTTTATATTGTTTTCTTTTAAATCATATCTGCAACGGCTGCCATATCCACCTTTTCCTTGGTGTAGGCCTGGGCGAATGAAAGGCCGTCCCCGAGGAGCTCGAAGCCCATAGCGGAAGCGAGGGCGTTGAGCTGGCTGACGCTTGCGCCCGACCAGGTGTATGAACCGAAGGCGTAGAAGCGGCGGCCTTTTATAAGGCGGGCCTGCAGAGCCTTCATAAATGTCTCTACAGGAGGGAATATACCGTTGTTGTATGTAGGTGAACCCACAATGATTGTATCATATTTGAACACGTCTCTGAGGGCACCGGAAAGTCCGAGTTCGCCGGCATTGTTTCCGGCAAGGTCGTGGATGGCGTAAGGGATGCCGCGGGCCTCGAGTTCGAGGGCAAGCGCATCTGCAGCCGCAGCGGTGTTGCCGTACATCGATCCGTAGACGATGCATACTCCCCTTTCAACCTCGTAGCGGCTCATCTTGTCGTAAAGGCTTACGACCTGAGGGATGTTCTGCTCCCATACAGGACCGTGGGTGCTGCATATCCTCTTGATCTCCAGACCAGAGAGTTTCTTCAATGCAGTCTGGACAGGAGTACCGTACTTGCCTACGATGCAGGCATAATATCTCGTCATCTCATCCTTATACTGCTCGAATGTGCCGTCTGCATCTACGACCTCTTCTGCAACTGCACCGAAGGTACCGAAGGCATCACCCGAAAAGAGTGTGTTCTCTTCTGCAAGCCAGGTGACCATAGTCTCAGGCCAATGTACCATAGGGATGAGGCTGAAATTCAATGTGCATCCTCCGAGAGAAAGGCTTGAGCCTTCTCCTACAACCGTAATCCTTTCCTCTGGCGTGCCGTAATAGCCCTTGAGCATAGGGACAGTCTTCGCATTTGCTATGATCTGAAGTCCCGGATATGTCTCAAGCATATATGCCACGAGTGAAGAATGGTCCGGCTCCATATGATTGACTACCAGATAGTCTATGTCTCTGCCGCCTATCGCGTCGTTGATGTTGGAAAGGAACTCCTCTTCAAATCCACACTCGACCGTATCGATCAGAGCCACCTTCTCATCGACCACAAGATACGAGTTGTAGCTTACTCCATAAGGAAGAGGCCACAAGCCCTCAAAAAGCACCTTGTCGTCATCGTTGACACCGACTGAATATATTCTATCGCTGATCTTGGTCATATTTCCTTTTGTTTTTACAATGATATTCTGTTTTGACCGGAATATCTTTGCAAAAATAATGATAAAATGAATATGGAGGGCAATATATTTCTATATTTGTATTATGAATCCTTGCTTTGCGATAATAGATCAGAACACACTGAGCGGAATGGCGCTCAGAGGTATCCTGTGGGACATTTTCGACCTTGTCGAAGTGTACACATACAACTCCGTGGAGGAGTTCATCAAGGATTCCAACAGACACTTCGTTCATTTCTTCGTAAGTTCGGACATTCTGTTCAATGAAGTGGACGAGTTCGAACCTCTCAAAGAGCAGACTACCGTTATGTCTGCAGGCCCGAACGACAACATCAGCAAGGCCGGATTCAGGGTGCTTGACGTTTCAGTGACTGAGCAGGAGGTGGCCGGACAGCTGCTTCAGCTGGATCAGGCCGGACACTGCGGAGGCGAGAAGATGGCCGAGCGCAAGAAGAGCAGCAACATAGCAGACATTCTTTCCGTTCGCGAGAAGTCAGTCCTCACCCTTATGGTCAAAGGACTTATAAACAAGGAGATAGCAGACGAACTGGGCATTTCCACTCCGACAGTCATCTTCCACAGAAACAACATCTGCGAGAAACTGCAGACCCGTTCGATCGGAAAGCTCACAGTGCTGGCAGTCCTGTCAGGTATCGTAGACATCAACGACATTTAGAAACAGCAGATGACCATCAAATCCATATCCATAAACGTCGGAAAGGCGCTGCAGGTGAACGCATTGTTTATGATGCTTTCTGTAGGTGTATCCATAATCTACGGTATGGACTCAGGATTCACTCCTCTTCTCATCAGCTGCCTCATCACGATGATCTTCGGCTCCTTTCCGCTGATATTCGGCAAGAAGGCCCCACAGAACTCGCTTCAGGACGGATTCATCACCATCGTACTCAGCTGGCTGCTTTCATTCATATTCGGAATGCTGCCGTATGTGCTCTGGGGAGGAGAATTCACATTGATGAACGCCTGGTTCGAAAGCGTTTCGGGATACACGACTACAGGATCCACAATCCTGACCGACATTGAAAGGCTTCCGAAGAGTCTTCTTTTCTGGAGGTCGTCTACTCATTTCATCGGAGGTCTCGGCGTGATCATATTCCTGTTGCTCATCCTCCCGGACGCAAGCCCATTCAAACTCAAACTTTCACATCTTGAGCTGTCAGCGATCACGAAAGACGGATACAGGTACAAATCCTCAAAGACAGTAAGGGTCATCACATCCGTTTACCTCGGACTCACAGCTGTCGGCATCCTCAGTCTCTGGCTTGCCGGAATGGACATATTCGATGCCGTAAACCACTCGTTCAGCACAGTTGCGACAGGTGGATTCAGCACGAGGAATACATCCATAATGTATTATGATTCAACGGCCATCAATATCGTGCTGATGATTCTGATGACCTTGTCTGCAATGCATTTCGGACTGATCTACGCAATCTTTGCCACACGCTCCCTCAAACCTATGGGACAGAGCATCAACAGATACTACCTCAGTGCTATTCTGGTACTTTCCGTGATGGTAACGATTTCGCTTATGGGCAAAGGCGGTTACGACTCTTTCGGAAAGGCTGTCGTAGCATCGTCATTCCAGGTGATCAGCTACATCACGACAACCGGATTCGGACAGTCCGACAACAGCGCCTGGCCGGTTCTGGCAAATGCCCTTCTGCTTTTCGCAGCCTTCCACTGCGGATGCTCAGGCTCGACTACCGGAGGTATCAAGGCTGACAGAATGTTCATCGCATTCAAAGCAATCGGAGGAGAATTCAAGAAGCGTCTCGCTCCTTCATCCATCTTCAGGACAAAGATCGGCAGCAGCGCTGTTCCGGAAGAGACAGTATCATCCGTATTCCTTTACATCGTGCTCTACATCGCTGTACTTTTCCTTTCATTTATAGCTGTTCTCTTCACAGGTGCTGAAATCGGAGACGCGTTCTCAGGAGTTCTCGCATCCATCGGAAACGTAGGTCCGGGCATAGGAAGCCTCGGCACTATGGGCAACTATGCCGCACAGCCCGAGGCCGCAAAATTCATCTATACTCTTGATATGTTTATGGGAAGGCTTGAGATCTTCCCTATCCTCATCGTGATCTCGATGTTGTTCAAAAGGGAACGTTAAGGAAGATTGAACATCACGGTCACCATCTGCTGAGTGCCGCAATATTTCTGACTGTTGAAGTGGAATATGGCAGCGATCCTGATCTTAAGCCATTCCTCCGTGCCTTTTATCCTTGGTTCGTAGTAGAACTCCAGCCTGTCATACATTCCCAGACCTGTCTCGCCGTCATCGTGCAGCCTGTAGAAAGGATCTCCCATATAAAGCGTATTGCCGTACTTGTCACCCACGTTATCCTTGCTGTTGTAGTATGGCATCATATCCTTTCCGACAAAAAGCCTGTTGATGACTCCGACGTCCCAATGCCTTGCCTCAAGATCGAGCTCACCCCCTCCAGGAAAGACATAGTGTCCGACGTTCTCCCTGTCGTGCTGAAGCGCCTGAAGCCAGCCCAGGCGGGCTGAAAGGCACTGCACGCCGACTTTCTCGCCGAAATCGAGTCTCCCATATGGATTCAGAAGGATATTGTCCACTACACCCTTATGCTGAAGGGAATTTGCATAATGATACATATAAGCAGAATATCCGAGCGAGAGGAATGGGGCTACAAGGCCTTCTCCACTGGAGAATATCATAAAACGCTCACGCGAATTGTCGCCGTACTGTCCCATCCAGTCACAGGCTATCTCGAACTGCGCCTTCGGTCTTCTGACCTTTATAAGAAGGCCCTCAAGATTGTTGTCGTAGAAGGCAAGAGAGTCTGAAAAGAAAGCTGTGGAATAACTGCCGGTCGCCTCACGGCGAGGGAAGATTCCAGCATAAAGAGAAAGTTCAGTATCTCCGAAATCCTTGTCCAGATTATAGTAGAATGTGACTTCACTGAGAATCCCCTTCTGAGTCCCTCCGAAGTCCTTCATCACATCTGCGCCCACCATCACCTTATGGCTCGCAGTCGGATCATTGCCTACCGCAATTCCGACAGCCGGAGCCACTCGTGCACCGAAGACGGTCATCGATCTTGAGAATCTGCTCTTGTAGTATTCCCTGTTGTCAAAGCGCATCTCAAAATCGAGGTCGTAGGCGAAGCGGACGGTCTTTGTGGTGTCAGCGGCGAATGCCGCGGCAGACAGCACAAAGGCCAGAAGCGAGACTATGATGTGTTTACCGTATTTCATATACATAAAACATTGAATATCTTTCAAAGATAGTACTTTTCGTGTATTTTTGCACAAAGTTCAGCCCGACAATGAAACTACAGACACCTGTGACAGACCAGCCTTGCAGAGCTGGCATTTCATATGATGACAAGATCCTGATGCTTGGCAGCTGTTTCTCCGACAACATCGGAACACAGCTCCGCGATCTGGGATTCAACGTGTGTGTGAACCCGTTCGGCACACTCTACAATCCCGCATCCATCCTAAGCGCCGTGAAACGATTGGCAAGCCACACATATTTCACTGAAGATGACTGCATCGAGATAGGAGCCGGAGACGGAAGGACCTGCTCTTTCTGCCACCACACTTCATTTGCCAAAGGCTCCGCAGCGGAATTCATCGGCAATGCAAACGCAAAGCTGGATGAAGCCTGTGAATTCTTCAGAGGATGCAACAAGGTCATCATCACCCTGGGCACCGCCTGGTGCTATAGACATCTGGAAAGAGGGCACATAGTGTCAAACTGCCTGAAACGTCATCCAAAGGAGTTCGAAAGAGAACTTCTTTCCGTGGATGAGACTGCAACTGCCCTCAACGAGATTATGGAACTCTGCCCTGGACGCGACTTCATCTTCACTGTAAGCCCTATACGTCATTTCAAGGACGGAGCACACGGCAACCAGATCAGCAAATCCACACTTCTGCTTGGCATCAACAATGTAGATGCCGACTATTTCCCTTCATATGAGATAGTTATGGATGAACTGCGAGACTACAGATTCTATGCTGAAGATATGTGCCACCCGACCCTGCAGACAGTGAACTACATCAGGGAACGATTCCTGGATTGGGCTCTTCCTGCAACCGAAAAGGACAGACTTGCTGAAAACATCCGTGCGTTGAAGCACAGCAGACACATAGTCGGCTGATTTGCAGATAATTGAATTTTAAGTAACTTTGGCGACGAATGAAAAAGATCCTCTCACATATTGCTGCATTGCTGTTGGCTACAACAGTTGTCGTGTCGTGCAGCGAAGGTATGTATTATGATGATGCCATCGTCTATCCCGACTCGGATATAGGGAGGACTATACTTATCACAGGAGTGATCTCCGACAATGATACAAGTACGCCTCTCGAAGGCATCTCGGTTTCTGTGAAGGTATATCCTCAGAACGACCCTTCAGCACCGTCAATTGCTTCTGCCATAGTGTATACTGACAGCAACGGTATCTTCACAACTGAGACAGTCGGAGCTTATGAGCCGCTTCTTTGCGTATTGGATGTTAAAGATGAAAACGGGATCTACGAGAGTCAGACCCAACAGGTAATGATATCCTGGAACAGCCCGTCATTCGACTATGAGTCAAACACGTTCATCGTAAACGACTGCAATTTCCAGTTAAGCAGAAGCTCAGTTACTTACCGTTTGACTCGCGCCACTCTTTAGGGGAACATCCCACAATCTTGACGAACTGTCTATGGAAATTTGACTTATCGCTGAAGCCCGACGCTTCGGCGATAATGCTTGTAGAGGCATCCACATTCTCCAGAAGGAGTCTCTTTGCCTCCTCTACGCGGAGATTTGTTCTCCACGATCTGAAATCGATGCCCATCTTGGTCGTGAAATAAAGATGGAGGATTTCCTTTGAAGTATGAAGTTCGTCTGCAATCTGGTCACGGGTCTTGTCGTATTCCCTGAAACCTTTTTCTCTGACCCATTTCTGAAGAGCCCTCTCAAGCTTTGCGAATTCCACTTCAGTATACTCAGGGAGTGAAACCTCTTCCACTTCCGCACCTTTTCTTCTGCCTCGCTTTGCGATCCTCTGCCTTCTCTCGTCAATCTTTCTCATAAGATCCTGACCGGAAAGGGCCTTGTATGCAAACGCATCAAGCATCACCTTGTGGCTTCCGATGAATGAGATGTAGTTCGCTGTGAAGTACAGCATAAAGACAGCATA
Organism: Bacteroidales bacterium; assembly: GCA_017546585.1. GTDB lineage: Bacteria > Bacteroidota > Bacteroidia > Bacteroidales > UBA932 > Cryptobacteroides. Next base: position 45,117 of record JAFYWC010000024.1, on the reverse strand, counting down.
CCAGAGGACATAGATCTTCATAAAGTTACGTGGTAGCATCATATACACCAGGACGAAGATCTGGGTGAGCATCATAATCACGTAACAGAATCTGACCCATTTGAGTCGTTTGTCTTCCTCTTCATCATAGTACTGCTCGACCTTGCGGACGCACTTCCTATACACTCTGCGAAAAAGGATGATATGCACAGAACTGTGGAAAAGGAAAAGAACAATGCAAGCGATGAATATCGCTGATCTGAGCCAGCATTCATCCCACCAGAAGGATCTCATCAGGAGGCAGCTCGCGATCATCAGGACAACGATGTTGAGATAGAATTTGTCCTTGTCGATGAAATTCTCCTCGATCACATTCATCAACGAATAGGACAGGATGGCCGACGATACAGCTGTCACGACGAACATCATAAGAGATGTGAAACTGTCGAAGTTCGCAAGACTCGTATAGTTGAGATTCAGAATCATAAGCAGTGCGCATATGTAATACGACACCGCCATTGTATTCTTGGCGTTGGATATCTTGCGTGAATAGTCTGTATCAGGAACCTTGATGAGGAGAAGAAGGGATCCCAAGACTATGGACGTGACTATTGTAACAAAGAGACAGAGTTCTGTGGTTAGAACGAAGTCTGACAGACCAAACATTGAGGGGAGAAGAATTTATTCGTTTATATGAAAAGCTGCCGGCTTGTGCGGGCCGGCAGCTTGATTATTCTGTTCCGGAACTACCAGCCGAGAACGTAAGAGAAGATGAGAGGTGCAACGATTGTAGCATCTGACTCTACGATGAAACGTGGAGTGTCTACATCGAGCTTGCCCCAAGTGATCTTCTCGTTAGGAACTGCTCCTGAGTAAGAACCGTAAGAAGTTGTACAGTCTGAGATCTGGCAGAAGTATGCCCAAAGCGGAACGTCTGGCCAAGCGAGGTCCTGAGCCATCATTGGAACAACACAGATTGGGAAGTCACCTGCTGTACCTCCACCGATCTGGAAGAATCCTACGCCCTGTCCGCCGCAGTTCTCACGATACCACTCAGTAAGGAAGATCATTGTCTCGATACCGTTCTTGATCATATTTGGCTCGAACTCGCCGCTGATACAGTGTGCTGTGTAGATGTTGGCTGTTGTACAGTCCTCCCAAGCTGGAACGATGATAGGAATGTTCTTCTCGCAAGCTGCAAGTACCCAGCTGTCCTTAGGGTCGATCTCATAGTACTGCTCGAGAACGCCACTGCGGAGAAGCTTGTAGATAACCTCCCAAGGGAAGAGTCTCTCACCTGTAGCCTTCATCTCGTTCCATACGTCGAGAAGGTGATCCTCAAGGCGGCGGAATGCCTCCTCCTCAGGGATACAAGTGTCAGTTACACGATTCATATGCTTCTCAAGAAGCTCCTTCTCCTGCTCTGGAGTGAGGTCTCTATAGTTTGGAACTCTGTAGTAGTGGTTGTGAGCCACGAGGTTCATAATATCCTCTTCGAGGTTGTTAGCCGAGCAAGATACGATCTGGATCTTGTCCTGACGGATCATCTCTGCGAGTGAAAGGCCGAGCTCTGCAGTTGACATTGCTCCTGCCATAGCAAGCATCATCTTGCCACCTTTGTTCATATGCTCGTCATATGCCTTTGCAGCGTCAACGAGAGCTGCAGAGTTGAAATGACGATAGTGATGCGTAATGAACTGTGAAATAGGTCCTTTTTCCATATTGCTATATTATTTAAAAGTTTTGTCAGTTAGTTGGATTCTCACTCCAAACTGCGAAATTACGGAATTTTTCGCTATTTTTGCAATCGTTTTTCCTACATTTTGGAAAAACGGACGACACTTAACAGGAATACAGTATATAAGATGCTTGATATCAATACAATAGAGAAACTGGACAGAATTGCGACTCCGTTCTATTACTACGATATGGACCTGTTCCGCAAGACCGTGAACACGGCTGCAGAACTTGCCTCAAAGTATAGGCTCAAGGTTCATTACGCAGTAAAGGCAAATGTGGAGAGAAGACTGCTGGAGTACATCAGCGGCGTAGGCTTCGGAGCTGACTGCGTCAGCGGCAACGAAGTGCTTCACGCCCACGACTGCGGCTTCCCTGCAGAAAAGATCGTATACGCAGGAGTCGGAAAGAGCGACAAGGAGATCTACAACGCCCTGAAGCTCGGAATCGAAGCATTCAACTGCGAGTCTCTTCAGGAGATTTTCGTCATCAACGAGATGGCGCACATCCATAACCTGAAGGCGAACGTATCTGTCCGCATCAATCCTGACATCGACGCCCATACTCACAAATACGTGACTACCGGTCTTTACGAAAACAAGTTCGGTATATCACAGCACGAGTTCGACAAGCTCATCGACATTCTTCAGAAGTGCGAGCACATCAACTTCATCGGTCTTCACTTCCACATCGGATCACAGATCACCAGAGTGGATGAGGTATTCGCCCTCGAGTGCAAGAGAGTGAACGAGATTGTGGCATACTTCGAGCGCAACGGACTCAAGGTCCAGAATATCAACCTCGGTGGTGGACTCGGAGTAGATTACGACGATCCTGACGGAAGCGCCATTCCGGAGTTCGAGACCTGGTTCAGGACAATTGCAGAGAACATCGAGCGCCGTGAGGACCAGACAGTGCACGTCGAGCCGGGCCGTTCGCTCGTGGCACAGTGCGCCACACTCATCTCGAGAGTGCTTTTCGTGAAGAGCGGAGAGACAAAGAACTTCCTCATTATGGATGCCGGTATGAACGACCTCATCAGGCCTGCACTTTACGGTGCATACCACAAGATCGAGAACCTTTCCGCATCACAGAGGACATTCTACCCTACCCACCAGGCATACGACATCGTGGGTCCTGTCTGCGAGTCCAGCGACGTATGGGGAGCAGGACGACTGCTGCCGCTCAGCGTGAGAGGCGACCTTATGGCTATACGAAGCACAGGAGCATACGGACAGGTGATGGCCAGCCGTTACAATATGAAGGACCTTGCGCCGTCCGTATTCAGCGATGCACTCGATGAAGCGCCGCAGGTTGTGGATTACTTTGAATAATAGAATAATACAATATGTTTGAGAATTTAACCGAAAGACTTGAGAGATCGTTCAAGATCATCAAGGGTGAAGGAAAGATCACCGAGATCAACATTTCAGAGGCGATGAAGGACATCCGTCGCGCCCTCCTGGACGCCGACGTGAGCTACAAGATAGCGAAGCAGTTCTGCGATGATGTAAAGAAGAAGGCTATCGGACAGAACGTCCTCACAGCAGTGAAGCCGCAGCAGATGATCGTGAAGATCGTTCACGACGAGCTTGCAGCCCTTATGGGAAGCGAGGCTTCTGATGTAAACCTCAAGGGTTCTCCTGCAGTTGTGCTCGTTGCCGGTCTCAACGGTTCCGGTAAGACCACTTTCTCAGGAAAGCTCGCGTTGAACATCAAGAGCAAGCGCGGAATGAAGGTCCTCCTCGCAGCCTGCGACTATTTCCGTCCGGCAGCGATCGACCAGTTGAAGGTGCTCGGTCAGCAGATCGGAGTGGAGGTATATTCTGAGGAAGGCGTAAAGGATCCTATCCAGATCGCTCAGAACGCAATCAAGAAGGCAAAGGCTGAGGGTTACTCTGTAGTGATCGTCGATACAGCCGGCCGTCTTGCTGTAGACCAGGAGCTTATGGACGAGATCTCAGCGCTCCACACTGCAGTTCAGCCTACAGAGACTCTCTTCGTAGTGGATGCTATGACCGGTCAGGACGCAGTGGAGACTGCAAAGGCATTCAACGACAGACTCGACTTCGACGGAGTCGTGCTCACGAAGATGGACGGTGACACCCGTGGTGGTGCCGCACTCTCTATCAAGGCAGTAGTAGGAAAGCCTATCAAATTCGTCAGCACAGGTGAGAAGATGGAGGCACTCGATGTGTTCCACCCGTCACGTATCGCTGACCGAATCCTCGGTATGGGTGACGTCGTTTCCCTCGTGGAGAAGGCTCAGGAGCAGTTCGACGAGGCTCAGGCACGCGAACTCAAGAAGAAGCTCGCAAAGGACCAGTTCACTCTCTGGGATTTCTACAACCAGATCCAGCAGATCAAGAAGATGGGCAACATCAAGGATCTCGCATCTATGATTCCAGGTATGGGCAAGGTGCTCAAGGATGTGGATATGGACAACAACTCATTCAAGGGCATCGAGGCGATCATCCTTTCTATGACTCCATACGAGCGTGAGCACCCTGAGTGCCTCAACGGAAGCCGCCGCAAGAGAATCGCTGACGGTTCAGGTACTTCCCTCCCTGAGGTGAACAAGCTCATCAAGCAGTTCGAGGGTACCCGTAAGATGATGAAGACCGTTATGGGCGCCAATATGGGCAATATGATGAAAGGCTTCGGCCGCCGCAGATAGTCCCCTTCGCGGTACGATACATATCGAGTGTGCGTAATGTGACATTTTTCAGTCACATTACGCACACTCTCTTTTTATATCCTCCTACATATCAACTAGTTAACCAAACACCCTGTGCGCGAAGTGACAAAATATAGTCACTTCGCGCACAGTATAGTGAGATTCTAATCCAGATATCGTATGACTTCGTTGACAGAAAGCCCTGAAATGCGGGCCAATTGCTTGGATGAGGCACTGAACCTGCTCTTCAGATCTTTGAGAATATTCTTCTTAAGGAAGTCGTCAAGTTCATCAATAGAAGCCGCATCATATTTCTTTTCCAACAATTCCCTCATTGCAGTATTCAAGGTAGAATCGCTGAAGGTTATATTTTCACTTACACCTTTACGAATCGAGAGGGAAGAACTCAGAAAGAACTCAAATGAACGGCTAGACTTGAAAAGCCTCTCAACTGCGATCGAGTTCACATAAGACTGGGGTGTAACATAACCTTTGGTATTTACGCGGCAGGTTGCCGGAAGTCTACTATACGAATGTAATATCCTTCTCTGCTCTCTGACGCTGAATTCGCTGATAGGCACAGTGTCAGATAGAGAATCCATCAGATTAAAATAGCAACGCGCACTGCTCCACTCATATCCCTGGGGAACGCAGTTGATACCCGCCTTGACCGGATTGTTCAGTATATATGCAATCAGTCTCTTTATATCATCTATGCTGGCGTCTACGGGATCTATAGAGGTCTTCAGATGTCTCAACGACTTTGCTTCATTATAGCGTGACCTCAAATATCTTGAGAGCAGATTTTTGAATAGTGATATAAACTTCTCCGCCTGATCCCGATGTGCACGAATTACAAAATGGACGTGATTCGACATAAGAACAAAAGCCAAGATTTCAATCGCACCACCGAAGAAGGCCACTGCTATCAAATTCATTGCTGCCACATAGTCATCCTCATCTCTGAAAAGTTGCCGATCTTCAAGTCCCTTAGTATATATGTGATAGTAATTCATATGTTTTTTGCACAAAGATCGATGTACTTATCCGCGTAACAAAAAAGTACGCGGATAAAGTCCAAAATCAGCTATAGAGGTGTGCAGAGTATCGATTTACAAAGAGAAATTTGTTCGATTTTTTAAAAAAACGGAACAAATTTCCACTTATAGTTAATCTAGTGTGCGCGAAGTGACGAAATTCTGTCACTTCACGCACAAGGCATCCTTATAACACACAGTAGTACAACACGTTACAGAAAACACCTGTGCGCAAAATGACGACAAAACGTCACATCACGCACAGGGGCACACGCATCTGACGTAGAAGCACATACACAGAGTGAATATACAGCGTATGCACACAATCCGGGGATGGTGTAGTCTAAGACAGAGGAAGTCAGAGACTGACTACGTAAAAAAGTGGGTAAGAGCATACGGAGGGTGTACACTACTTCTGGAATTCAGTGGTGATGGCGAGGATTTCTGAGCCGTATTTCTTGAGGCGGGCTTCGCCGAAACCTTTGATGGAGAGGAGTTCCCTTTCGGTGTGAGGGATGAGCGATGCAATGGCCATTAGGGTGCTCTGGTGCATAATCGTGTACGCCGGAACGTTATCCTTCTTGAAACGTTCAAGGCGCCACTGCTGGAGCTTTTCACGGAGTTCTTCATTGACGGTCATCGAGACGTCTGCGACCTTATGCTTACGCGACGCCTTTACTGAACGGTCCTCGAGAAGAGACTCGGTGCGGATACGGCTATAGGCCTCCAGAGTGAAACGGCCCTTAGGAATCAGCGCCAATGCGCGACACTTTATATCCAGAACAGTAAGCAGTTCATCCGAAGCCTCCTTGCTTTGTGCACGGACCTCCTTATTGTCGATTTCAAGAGAACTGCACTTTCTGCAATGCTCCCTCACCTCCTCCATTACCGGCAGGAAGTAGCCTGCAGCCTTAGCAAGTCTCTCGTTCAGATATGTATCGTCGGCCATTCGCGCACGCTGGATGTTCCTTAGCTGCTTTTCAAACTTTTCAGCCACATCGCGAGCATCCGCCAGTTTCTGTACATTTGTCATCAGGCCGAGATATTCAGGCTCATACACTTTCTCCACAGTGCCCGCCCAGGACTTTCTGAAACGTTCCAAAAGACGCACAGCGGAATCCAGTTCAAAAAGTTGTGAAAGACTGTCATAGAAATATTTACGTTCTTCTTCCGCAAGCTGGCCCTCAACTGCTGAAGCAGGCGGAATGGACGCATTGAATGCAGACACGTGCATATCAGAGCATATGCCGGAAAGCCTTACCGGAGAATCAAGCGAAATTCCCTCGAGGGAACGGCAGCGGGACAGAGCCACATAGACCTGTCCGAATGCGAATGCCGAAGATGCATCTATTATGACACGGTCGAATGTAAGTCCCTGGCTCTTGTGGATGGTTATCGCCCACGCAATGCGCAGCGGCAACTGTGTGAACTTGCCCACCACAGTCGGCATAATCTCTCCATCATCATTGAGACCATACTGGATATTCTCCCAATCCACCGGGCTTACGGAAACAGGGAGGCCACCGTCTGCGCACTCCACCTCCACTACCCCATTAGGTCTGATGGCGGTGATCTTTCCAAGCCTTCCGTTATAATACTGCCCGTCGGAATCGTTCCTGATGAACATCACCTGTGCGCCCTCCTTGAGCGACAGCGAAGCATCAGTAGGATAGATATTCTCAGGGAAATCACCATCAACGATTGCCTCGAAATGGCGATACTCGCCCGGCAGAGCCTCAAGTTTTCTGGAATTGACACCGTCTGCCTGTGCGTTATGAGTAGTAAGACGAATGACATCGTCATCATCCTCATATGCATTCAGACGGGAATTGAGAGTATTCAAGACGTTCTGAGTCACACGGTTCTCACGAACTGCATTCAGAAGCTCCAGAAATTCCGAATCCTTCTGACGATAGACCTTCTGCAGCTCCACAGTCACATAGCTGAGTTTCTGCAAAGCCTTGGAATAGAAGAAGTAAGGCGAAGGATAGACCTTCTCCATATATGGGCGTTCGTTCTCCTTCACGACGGGAGAAAGCTGCTGAGCATCTCCGATCATCAGCAGCTGGACACCTCCGAACGGAAGATCATTGCGACGGTAGCGTCTGAGTGTAGCGTCAACTGCATCCAGCAGATCCGCCCTGACCATAGAGATCTCGTCTATGATCAGCAGATCGAGTGTGCGGATGATCTTCTGACGTTCCTTTTTAAGGCTCCTGTAGCGGTCCGGCATCTGATACTCCGTAACGAGTTCCGGAACATCCGGCAGATATGGACACAGAGGTAGCTGGAAAAACGAATGGATGGTACTTCCTCCCGCATTGATTGCCGCCACTCCGGTAGGCGCCAGAATAACGAAACGCTTGAGGGTAGATTCGGCAATATATTTCAGGAAAGTTGTCTTTCCTGTACCTGCCTTACCGGTAAGAAAGATCGAGCGCCCTGTGAAATTCACATAGCGCGCGACCATTTCAAATATATTATCCTTCTCTATCTCCATTCGTAAAGTATTATACTAGAGACCTTTGAGATATCTGAGCCAGAATGCGTGGTTGGCATTGAGGAAGTGTGCTCCCTGATAGCCTGAATAGCCGTGCATTCCGTCAGGATAGATCATAAAGTCGAACTTCTTGCCCTCACGGTGAAGGACATCAAGAAGCTGAAGAGTGTTCTGATGGTGGACATTGTCATCGCCGGTACCGTGGGTCAGTTTGAGCATTACCGGCTCGACAGATTGCCACGTCGCTGACGCTTCTCGCAATGACGTATATGAAGTCGGATATCCGCTTACATAGTTCAGCACCTTAGACACCGCATATCCCTCAGGATTGTTCTGAGGTGTATCCATATAACGCTCAGTGTAATGTGAATCATAGAGAGCCCAGTCATACACACCACCTCCGGCAATACCGTAATGGAACTTGTCCGGAGCCTGCATAAGAAGCATAGAAGTCATTGTGCCTCCGAAAGAGAAACCCTCTACACCGATCTTGTCACCATTGACATATGGGAGCGACTGAAGCCACTCGGCCCAAGCACAGAAGTCCTTCACCTCCCATACGGTAAGCTGACGGTAGATCATATCAAGACCCTCGCGTCCGTTGTGGCCGGCTGCACGCGGATCAACAGTAATCTGGATGATTCCGTTATTTGAATACCACTGGTTCGAAGCAGTAGGCATAACCCAACGGTCACGTACAAGCGGAGTGTTCGGACCGCCATAGATGTCAACGTGTACAGGATACTTCTTCGTTTCATCGAAATCCTTCGGATATACGATCATTGCAGGAAGAGTGAAACCGTCCTCAGTAGTCATATACACAAGTTCTCCAAGAGCATACTTTGATGCATCGTAGTCAGGTCCCTGCATATCTGCAACTACAGTCTGTTTCTTAGACGCAGTATTGTATACAGCTACCTTTGTAGGAGTCTTGGTATTTGAATATGATGCAACGAAATACTTTCCGTCAGGCGAGAAAGAGATGCCGGTAGCATTGTAAGCCGGATCAGTGAGAGCAGTGATCACGCCCTTCTTGTCCACCTTGTAAAGCGCCTGCTTTGCCACAGCATCACGCTTTGCAGTGTAATATACATCACCCTTCTTCTCATCTACGCGTACGATGTCAACATTCCAGTTAGGGCCGTCAGTGAGGCGGCGGAATGTCTTTCCGTCATATGAAAGGAAGTAGATCTGCTGCCATCCGGTCTCGAACTCACGTGCCATATAAAGGCCGTTGTCGGTGAACACTACGCCCTCGAACCAATTGAGCCAGGTCTTGTAAGTCTCATTATATACGTGGCGTTTTGTGCCGTCTGCGGCATTCACCGCATAAAGATCGATGGTATTCTGAAGACGTGGCATACGTGCAATGAAGAACTCCTGCGAATCCGGTCCCCAGAAAGGAATACCGAAATACTGGTCCAAAGTCGGATCGAAATCCGCCCATACGATCGGAAGTTCCAAAGTTGCGCAGCGCATAGGGCAGCTGAGGCACTCGCTTGAAAGGTCAACGATTCCGATACGGACCTCAGGATTTGTCTGGCCTGCCTTCGGATAGCGTGTCTCGCTGAGCGAACCGCCGAGGGCGAGGTCGGTAACGCGAGGGCTCTGCGACTGTGAAGCCGCAGCTGCAGGGTTGGCAAAAGCCGAATAGATCGGGAACATAGGCACCTGGCTGTTGTCGAAGCGGTAGAATCCGATCTTCTTGCTGTCAGGTGACCACCAGAACGCCCTGTACTTTGACGGACGGCCGAAGATCTCCTCGAAATACACCCACGAAGCATATCCGTTCAGGATCACATCAGAACCGTCATTTGTAAGACGAGTCTCCGCTCCGCTGGCGATATCCACGACATAGAGGTCGTTGTCACGGGTGAATGCCAGTTTGGTAGAATCCGGTGAATATGTCAGATTCACTGCACCTGCCGGCTCGATCGGGAAGGCAGAATACTTTGCCGGAGCCTGCACACCGTCACGACGCTTGCCGGTCTTTGCATTTACCGCAAACGCACCCTCGTCAGCATAACTTCCGTCATAGCTGAAAATAGCCTCCTGGCTGTCGACCCATTTCCACGCACGTGGAACCGGATTGAACTCCTGTGCAGCCGCCACTACACCAGCAACCGTAAACACCAACGATAAAATCAACTTTCTATTCATAATCTTAAATTTATTTCAATTTCTGTTGATACCGGTTATGCCCCGAAGGCCGTGGCCACCCACGGCCTCGTCAGTGGGAGGGGCCCAGCTGAAAGCTGGGAGGGATAGGAGCTTTGCTCCGTAGCCTTCGAGGCATAACTGGTATCACATATTAAATAGTTCATCTTTAAAATTTACCAGATAAACTTTTTCGGTGGCACGAGTGATCGCTGTGTAAAGCCACTTCAGATCATCCACCGTCAGTTCCTCCTGCCAGAACGGATTGTCAATGAACACACACCTCCACTGACCTCCCTGCGACTTGTGACAAGTGATCGCATTCGCATACTTCAACTGCAACGCATTATAATACTTGTCCTCCCTCACAGCCTCATACCTCTTCTTCTTGGTAGTGATATGCGCATAATCCTCATTCACACCCTGATACAGCATATTAGACTGCTCATATGTCAGCGAAGCACTCTCCGACTCCAGCGTATCCAGAATCACCTTCGCCACAATCTCCTGATCATCATAGTCCGGGAACGATATTCTCGCCTCCGCGAAATGCAGTCCGTACCTCTCTTCAAACTTCGATATCTTCTGCAGCTTCGCGATATCTCCGTTGGCGATATAGTCCAGGCCCTCGATACCCTCCAGGAACTGATAGCAGTTCTTCACAATCATCAGCTTGTCGTCACGCACCAGGCGCTCCTCCTTGAACTGCACTGTCGACCTGACACCAAGATTGTACTTGATCGCCCTCTTATTGGAACGGCACAGGATGATCGTCTCATCCTCATCATACTGTCCGTATGCATCAGATATCTTCTCAATCAGATCGCCTCCTGTTATCCTCTCGATATCCGGAAACTGCTCCACTTCAAGCCCCAGATCACAGATATCCATAATCCCAGGACCATATTCCAGTTCCGAAATCATCTGACGGATCAAGGTCGCATTATACAGAATGCCCAACTCGCTCTGCTGACGCACCACAGTGGAAAGCTCCGCGAAAACAGTTCCGCCCATCATAGCCATATAATCGTGCAGCAGCGCAGGACTTGCATCCAGTCCCACCGGAGGCAACTGCGCCGAGTCTCCGATCAGAATCATCTTGCATCCCGCACCGGAACGCACGAAAGATATGAGGTCTTCAAGCAGATTGCCCGAGCCGAAAGACGATGTGGACTGCTGCTGTCCGGCATCGATGCCTATCAAAGACACCTCATCCACGACAAAGAGAGTATCCTTGTCTTTGTTCGGAGCCAGACTGAACTGACCGAAGCCGTCGCCTCCGACAGACTTCTGCCTGTATATATGCTTATGGATTGTATAGGCCGGCTGGCCTGCATAAGAAGACAAGACCTTGGCCGCTCTTCCCGTAGGAGCAAGAAGCACACATTTGGTCTGATACTCCTTCAGAACAGATATCACCGCCGAAATCGAAGTAGTCTTACCGGTACCGGCATATCCGTTCACTACCAGTATGTCATCGTCATCCGTACTGACGAAATCCGCCACCTTGCGCAGCAGATTGTCCTGGCACTCGGTGGGTTCAAACTTCAGACGCGAAACAAAAGAAGAATAAAGAAAGTCACTTCTGCCCATCCTTACCTCCTCTTGTTAAACAGCATTGACATCACTATGAGCACAGGGAAGATCTCCACACGACCCAGGAACATATCGAATGCATATACGAACTTGGCTACTGCCGACTGAGCCGCATAGTTGTCCATACAGCCTACTTCTCCGAGTCCAGGTCCTACGGATCCTACAGAAGCGATGACACCGGAAACCGCTTCGGTAGCCTCCGCTCCGGTCATCATCACGATGATCATAGATATGAAGATGATGAAGACATAGGTAACTATGTACATCATCACAGAATGTACAGAACTGTCAGAAAGATGATGGCCGCTCATCCTCACCTGAGTAACAGCGGTAGGATGAAGCCTCTTTCTGATCTCGTTTCCTATCGCCTTGAATGCAATGAGGATACGGTCCACCTTGATACCTCCGGTAGTCGAACCCGAACATCCGCACTGGAACGACACGAAGATCAGCACGACACCTGCCACCCAAGGCCAGGTGGAGTTGTCACAGATACCGAAACCGGCAGTGGACATATAGCTGACTACAGTAAAGGTGGAATCCATAAACGCCCTGCCGAACGAATCATAGCCTCCCTGCGTAAGAAGCGAGAACATTATGATTATCGAGCAGACTGCGATCGAACCGAAATAATATGCCACCACTGTATTCCTCATAGGCTTGAAGGAGCGGGTGACAAAGACCGCATATATGAGTCCGAAATGCATAGCGCACACTGCCATAAAGAAGATTACTATGACATTGATCAGGTCGGACTGGAAATATCCGATAGAAAGGTTCTTGGTACTGAATCCTCCGGTCGCCGCTATACTGAACGAATGGTTCAGAGCGTCGAAGAACGACATTCCCGCCGCCCAAAGCGAAAGGCAGGATGTGATCGTAAATCCAAGATAGACTCCGGTGATGATGAAGACAGTCTTGCTTGACTTGTATCTGTAGCCTTCCTTCGAGAGCGAAGACATCTCCATATTCGTCAGTTTCAGACGGTATGGACTCGCCTGAGGCATAACCAGAAGAAGGAACACGACTACTCCGAGACCTCCGATATAGTGGGTCGACGACCTCCAGAAAAGCAGGCTTCGCGGCAGGGCCTCGATGTCCGTCAGAATTGTAGAGCCGGTAGTAGTATATCCGGAAACGCTTTCAAACCAGGCATTTATGAGAGTGAACTCCCCTCCCCAAAGGACATATGGGAGCATTCCGAATATGAATGAAAGAAGCCAGGAAAGCACGATGGTGAGAAAGCCGTCGTTCAGGCTCATCACCTGGGCACTCCTTACGAAAATGAAAGGGAATGATCCTACGATAAGAGTAATGATGAAACTGATGAGCAAAGGCGTGAACGCGGAGTCCATCCCGTCGATGAGGGACACCACGATCGACAGGAACATAAACAAGGCGCTGACCAGCAGAGCCTTGCCCACATTCAGAGATATCGCCTTTACATTCATTCTACTCCTGATCCTTTTCGCGTTCTTCCCTCAACGCCTTTACGCGTCTCTTGAGTTCCACATTCTCCTCTACAAGTTCGGTCAGACCTGCATTGATGTTCGCAAGCTGATCGTCACCGTCGAAGTTGTAGTTATACCTTCGTCCTGAAGCCCTGTAGTCGTCGATGCCGTCAGACATCTTGTACAGCGGCCTCACATAATTGGCCATAATGAAATACAGCAGAAGGAAAACCAGAAGGATTCCAGCCGACACAGACACGACTCCAGGGATGATGCTCCTGTAGAATCCCGCATCGAAATCCGATGAATTGGTCTGGAGGTTTGTATGGATAGCCTCATTGAGGACATTCACGTCATCACGGAACTTGCTGTAGCGTGGCTGAAGCGTACCGAAGAACCACTCTCCGGTATTGATTGTGTCCGCAAGAAAGACCTCGTCAAACTTCAGTGAAGTATTCATAAACTCGTTGAAGGACACCTCCAGAGAATCCACGATAGGAAGAGCTGCCTGAGACTTGATCGAATTTCTCAGCGAATCCGACTGTGCCCTGAAATACTCCAGGTCAAAGTCCGGCATAAGTGAAATATCGTTGGTCACCACCACCGCCAGCATCTGCTGGTCATACTCCTGGGTGATGTCGGAAAGTTTCTGTGAAAGGTTGATGCTCTTGATGTCGGAAGCGATGAGCTCCGACACATAATCGCTCATTCTGCGATATTCCAGAATGGATATCACACCCGAAAGGAGCAGGATCGCCGCAATGGAACCCAATGCTCGCACAAGCCTCACCTTCATCGAAGGTCTTGCCTCACTCCTGCGTCTGAATATATTGATCGCCATAATACAACTGTTTTGACTCAACTTGCAAATATAATAAAGAATTTGTTACTTTGAGGTAATAACACACGCGCAGATGAAGACAAAAAACATCCTCATATCGACTCTCGCCGTTTTCGCCATTTCCTGCACTCAGGCAGACACTTTTTCTGTTCCGACAGACCCTGAAAACACACTCTGGTACGACAGCCCGGCCGAATACTGGGAGGAGACCTTGCCGGTAGGCAACGGAAGATTGGGAATGATGCCGTACAGTGGCGTGGATCAGGACCACGTGCTGCTGAACGAGATCTCGATGTGGAGCGGATCGGAGGCGGATTACGCCAACCCGGACGCGGCGGAAAGCCTGAAGGAGATCAGGGAACTGCTGATGCAGGGCCGCAACGCAGAAGCGCAGGAGATAATGTACCGCAGATTCGTGCCGAAGAAGCCGACAGGTGGCGGCACATACGGAAGCTACGAGGTGTTGGGCCTGCTGGTCATCGATTATGCGTATGACAGCGAAGAGGAAGCGGGTGCATATACACGCGGACTCGACCTCAAGGAGAGCACCATCTGGACCGATTTCACCAAAGGAAACACAAGATACACAAGACGTTACTATGCGTCCCGAGAGGACGACGTAATGGTGATCGAGGTCAGCGGATCGGAGGATGCGTCTGTCGGACTGACTGTCCGCCAGGACAGGGCCGGCAGATGCAGCCTTGAGCTGACAGAGGAGGGACTTCTGAAGATGAGCGGCACACTGAACAGCGGAGCAGAGGGCGTAGAGGGAGTAAGATACTCTGCCTACACAAGAGTCATTGCATCAGGCCGTAATTCCAAGACCGAATATGACCCGGAGGCGCTTGCCGTCAGCGTAAGCGATGCCGACAAGGTATGGATCATCACATCTGCAGAGACAAATTATCTCGGCGGCGAAAACTATGACAGCAGTGCAAAGGAAACTGTAGCCGATTTAAAGCATAACAAACTGCACAAAAGGGCCGTGAAGGCATTCAAGGAGCTTTACGACAGAGCATATGTCAGCATAGTTTCCGAGTCCGGAACAGAAGGTCTTCCGACAAACGAAAGGCTTGTCGCCTATGCAGAGGGTGCGAAGGACAATGCACTCGCAGCTCTGTACTACAATTTCGGAAGATATCTCCTTATAAGCAGCACCCGCGAAGGAAGTCTTCCACCTAACCTCCAGGGACTTTGGGCAAATACATTCAACACTCCTTGGAACGGAGACTACCACACCAACATCAATGTCCAGATGAACCACTGGATTGCGGAGCAAGGCAATCTCAGCGAACTTCATCTACCTCTTACAGAACTGGTACTCAGACTGATACCAAGCGGAGAAAAATCCGCAAAAGATTTCTACGGCCCAGAAGCCGAAGGCTGGGTACAGCATATGATGACCAACATCTGGAACTACACAGCACCGGGCGAGCATCCGTCCTGGGGTGCTACAAACACAGGTGGAGCCTGGCTGTGCGCACATCTCTGGGAGCATTGGCTGTACTCCGGTGACATCAAGTATCTTGAAAGAGTGTACCCTGCACTGGAAGGAGCCGCAAAGTTCTTCGCATCTACTATGATAGAAGAACCGGTGAACGGATATATGGTGACAGGACCTACATCATCACCTGAGAACGAATTCTACAGCGACGGCAAGCGCGCCAGCATATGCCTCGGTCCGACAATGGACAACCAGCTTGTAAGAGAACTCTTCGAAAACACGCTTGAGGCAGGAGCCATCCTCAAGGCAGAAGGCCTTGCGGAACCGTCAGAGGAACTGCAGGCTAAAATGCAGACAATAATCGAGAAACTCCCTCCGCACAGAATCAGCGACGAGGGCTACCTTATGGAATGGATGGAAGACTATGAAGAAGTGGATGTTCAGCACAGACACGTTTCACACCTTTACGGTCTGCATCCGGGCAATCAGATCAGTCCGTCTAAGACTCCGGAACTTGCCGAAGCTGCACGTGTCACACTCAACAGACGCGGCGACGAAGCCACAGGCTGGAGCCGTGCGTGGAAGATGAACTTCTGGGCACGACTAAGAGACGGAGACAGAGCGTTGAAACTGTTCAGAAGCCTTCTCCATCCGTCACCGGCCGTATGGGGAGTCAGCGGCACCTACCCTAACCTCTTCTGCTCACACCCTCCGTTCCAGATTGACGGAAACTTCGGAGGTGCAGCCGGAGTAGGCGAAATGCTCATCCAGAGCCAGGACGGAAACATCACTCTCCTCCCTGCCCTTCCTGGCGAATGGAAGGACGGAGAACTTAAAGGATTCCGTACCAGAGGAGGCGCGACCATTGATATGGTATGGAAAGACGGAAAACCCGTAAGCATCACACTTACAGGTGGTTGGAAAGAAAGCGAGACCATAGTTTCGCCTTACGGAGAAATCAAGGTCAACACCGTTCCCGGAAAGAAGTACAGTTGGAAATTCCCTGTTAAAGAGTAAACATCTGAGACGGGTACTGGCGCGGGAGACATCTCAACGCAACAGTGCCCTTCTCTACACCGATCTCACTCAGGGCCTCTGCCGAACATCTGTAGGCAAGGTCGTGAGTGTTGTTGTTTTCACTGAGGTGACAGAGGAAGATATTCTTGAGTCCCGGATGCCAGAAACGTCTGATCGCGCTTGCACATTCGTCATTGCTGAGATGGCCGCAACCCTGCACGATCCTCATCTTGAGTTCGTACGTATATGGACCTCCCATAAGCATATCCATATCGTAGTTTGACTCCACTACGACTGTATCCGCCTGACGGGCAAACTCCACAGCCTCATCGGTCATTCTTCCGACGTCTGTCATAATCACGAACTTATGTCCCTCGACCTCGATAGCATAACCCACAGTCTGGGTCGCATCGTGAGGAACGACGAAGAAACGCACCTTCATACCTGCAACCTCCTGCCATACACCCTCTTCCAGCACTTTTCTGCAGCTTCCGATGGTCGGAGCGGTGAATGTGTGGCGTGCAAGGGCCTGATGAATGACTGGTGACGAATATACAGGCTTGCTGAGACGCTTGCAGAACGATCCGAGGTGACGGATGTGGTCAAGATGGTCGTGTGTGACAAGTACGGCTGCAAAGGAATCCATATCGAGGTTGTTTTCCTGGAACACCTTCTTGAGACGTCTCAGGCTCACACCAGCATCGATAAGGATACCGCCTGCCTCGGTTCCGAGGTAGTAGCAGTTGCCGCAGCTGCCGCTGGAAAGGCTCATAAACTTTACCATCAGCGACCTTCCTCCATATTCAAAGTGTCATCAAGAAGTTTTGCAAGGTCGGTTCCCGGTTCGTAATAGATCGAAGGAAGACCGGCAGCGATGGCTCCGTCGACATTCTTCTGGGAATCGTCGATGAAAAGCATTTCCTCTGACGGAAGTCCTATTTCATTGATCACAGCCTTGTAGAATGCCTCAGACGGCTTGAGAGCCTTCATCTCGAAAGAGAAGAAGCACTTCTCGAACACCTCTTCAAGAGGTGCGCCCACTTCCTCGAACATCTTGCGCGAGAACGGAAGGCAGATCGGGTTGTTGTTGCTGAGCATATAGAGAGTATACTTCTCTGAAAGCTTCTTGAGCATCTCTGCCTTGTATGGCTCGATGCCGACAAGGATATGCGACATAGCCTCGTCCACTTCCTCAGGTCTCGCACCAGGGCGCGAACCTGCGAGGACGATGGAACGGAAGTCCTCGGCAGAGAGCGTGCCCTCCTCGAGATCTCCGTAGATGCCCTTCTGGTGGCAGGCATCGATGATGTTGTCAATTTCAGTATAGCCTAAAGAAGCCTTGAATACCGCCTTGCAGTCCTCGATATCGAGATCCACAAGGACTCCTCCCATATCAAAAATTAAAGCCTTAATCATTTTTGTCTTCACAATATTTCTTGATGACGCCATACGCATCCTGCACACCGAGTTCTCCTGCACGGGACAGGTCGATACATCCTTTCTCCTTGTCCTTGAGATAGATAAGCACAAGTCCACGGTTGAAGTATGCATCACCCATAAACGGATAGATGCTTATGGCCTTCGTATAGTTATCGATTGAATTTATATGTTCTGCCGAAAGGCAGTAAAGGTTTCCGAGGTTGAAGTAAACATAAGGCAGATCCGGAACGATTTCTGCCGCCTTCTTCATATCCTCTATCGCGTCCGTATAGTCATATTGACGGTTCACCTGATCCTTTACTCTTGCCCTGGTATTTCCGGTATCATCCATCGAAAGCACCTGTACATTGCTCTCGATCGAAGAAATGAATTCGATCATCTCTGCACGGAGCACACCTCTGTTGATGTGATAGAATGCGCTGTAAAGTTCCTCGATACCCTCGACTTCCTCAGTCGCATCGATGGCCTTGCCGTAATAGTTGAGAGCAGAATTGAACTGCTTCTGGCTGGACTCATACATCGCTCTGACAAAGAGGTCTGTAGCCGAGTTTCCGGACCACGCTGCAGTCTCAGCCTGCGCCAACGCCTTTGGATTGAGGGCCACATTCTCATTTCTCACATCGGCACCCACAGGAAGCGTCGCCTTGAGCCTTGAAATCAGAGGGTTCTCATAGCCCTGTGCAAGAGCATAGTTTGTATTGTCCTTCACGCCAGTAAGAACAAATCTGTACAGCGGTCTCAGGCGCACATCTATGTCTCTGTTCTGAAGAAGTTCGTCATTGAAGTCCTTCTTCGCGAAATCGGCATCCAGACTAAGCAGAGTGCTGTATTTCTTTGTCGTATCCGCAAACGAACCGGCATCTGTGATGTTCTTCGCCCTGTACTCACGCACCTTCTGCTGAGCGGTATCGTAGTCCTTCTTGGCAGACTTGCGGTCGCCGAGCAGTCCCTTCACATATGAGCGGTTCATATATGCCTTGGCGAAGTCAGGATAAAGTTCGATAGCCTTGTCGTAATCCTCGAGAGCGTTGCGGTACTGCCCCAGTTCGATGAAGATCGATGCTCGGTTGAAATATGCAAGCACATTCTCAGGATTTATGTTCAGCACCCTGTCCATATCGTCCAGGGCATCCTCATATGCACCCAACTGCGCATTGATGAGACCCCTGTTATAGAGCGTCAAAGCATTGCCGGGTTCATCCTCCAGGACCTCGTTGAGGTCAGCCATAGCCTCCTGATACTTCTCCTGTTCATAGTACATAATCGCTCTGTTGAAGTATGCGAAGGTATTGGTGGTATCCAGTTCGATGGCCCTGTCCATATCGGCCACGGCATTCGCATAGTCCTTCTGAGAGGCATAGAGTCTTCCTCTGCGGACATAGCCCTCCGGATCGAAGCGGTCAAGCTTGATGGCCTTGTTGTAGTCGTTCACAGCCTTGAGAGTATCACCGAGGAAGAGATAACTTGCACCTCTGTTCAGATATGCGGAAGGGTCTTTCGGTTCCTTCCTGATGTAGAGGTCGAAATCACCGACCGCCTTCTCGAACTGCTGAGAAAGGAAATATGTCACACCACGGCTGAAGTACAGTCCCACATAGCCAGGTCTGAGTTCTATGGCCTTCTGAAGATCAGTCAGCGCCTCGTCATAATTGCCGAAACGGCTTTCTGTGATTCCTCTGTAGTGATAGCCGGATGTGAATACAGGATTCAGTCTGACCGAACGGTCGAAATCCCTCTTGGCTCCTCGAAGGTCTCCGAGGTTGTATTTGGCGATGCCGCGGAAGAAATAGTTCCAGTAATCTGTCGTATCGAGCTTGGTGAGCACATTGAAGTTTTCAATGGCGAGAGCATAGCGTCCGTCGGCAAGAGCCTGTCGTCCACGCATAAAGAAGACGTCCTTGTCGTACTGGGCATTGACCTTCACGACTCCTGCAGTCAGGAGAAGGAAGATGACCACGACAAATTTCAAAACTTTATGCATAACTCAAATAAATTCCCTTTAATTGCTCAAATTTTCCTATTTTTGGCGTCCCAAACTTAAAAGCCAATTTACAAATATAGTCATTTATTGCGCGTATGCAGACAAAAAGTTCAAAAAAATCCATCAAACTGCTTATAGCAGCTGTGGCCGCCCTGATTCTTTCGGGTGCCGCAGATATGGATGCATACGCACAAAGCTATATGATCCAGCAGCACCAGCCTGCAAGGAACACAGTCTATGCCAGCAAGCTCAAGCAGCAGCTCGGCTTCCTCTGCGACCCGCTCTGCGAAGGCAGAGGCACCGGCACCAGAGGCGGCTCGGAGGCGGCATTCTGGCTCATCCGCGAGTTTGAGAAAGTCGGCCTGATGAAGATCGGTGAAAGCTACGGAAAGAAGTTCCACACAAACCAGGGAACGCTCGGCAGAAACATCGTCGGTATGATTCCGGGATCGAAGCACGTGCCGAGAGACAAGTATGTCATCGTAGGAGCGCATTACGACCACATCGGAATGCTTGACGGCAAGTTCTACCCAGGCGCAGACGCCAATGCATCCGGAACAATCGCCCTGCTGAACATCGCAAAGATGGTAGCCACCACAAAGATGTTCGGCAAGACTTACGACCACAACATCATCTTTGTCGCATTCGACGGCAAGGAAGTGGATATGGCCGGTTCGAAAGGTCTCTGGAAAATGATTGAAAACGGAGAACTCACCGACCCTCTTAGCGGCAAGACCATCACGAAGGACAAGGTGAAGCTGATGGTGAATATCGACCAGATCGGAAGCACTCTATCTCCTTTGAAATCAGGAAGAAAGGACTTCATCATAATGCTCGGGAACAACTCTCTCAAGCCATCGCAGAGAGACCTTCTTCACTATTGCAACAAGGCATACGCCATCGATATGGAGATCGACCTGACATACTACGGAAGCAAGAATTTCACGCAGATGTTCTACCGTCTTTCAGACCAGAGAGTCTTCGTGGACAACGGCATTCCGTCTGTATTCTTCACATCGGGAATCACCCTCAACACCAACAAGACACGCGACACTGCGGAGACACTCGACTACGACATCCTCAGAAAGAGGATATATCTTATATATCACTGGCTGGACAAGATGCTCTAGATATGCAAATAATGATTATATTTGCATATTTATGAACGTCAGGATATGAAAGATTTCCTCAAGATACTCAAAAGATTCGCAGCACCCTACAGAAAATATATGGCCTGGGCTGTAGTGCTCAACATATTTTCTGCAATCTTCAACATATTTTCATTCACTCTGATCATCCCTCTTCTCCAGATCCTCTTCGGTCTGGACACCACGGCGTATGAATTCATTCCGTGGGACAGCGGTGCACCGGTCAAAGATCTGGTAATGAACAATATGTACTACTATGCCACCCTTGCAATGAAGACCTGGGGAGGATCTAAGACCCTTATGATCATCGGACTGTTTATGATCGCGATGACCGCGCTCAAGACATCCTGCTACTTCGGTTCTTCAGCAATTATGGTTCCTCTCAGGACAGGTATAGTAAGGGACATCAGGACACAGGTATACAACAAGCTTCTCAGTCTTCCTATCGGATTCTTCTCTCAGCAGAAAAAGGGAGACATCATCGCAAGAATGAGCGGCGACGTGAACGAGATCGAATACTCGATCACCAGTTCGCTTGATATGCTCATCAAGAACCCTATCCTCATCTTCTTCTATTTCGGCACGCTCATCGCGACCAGCTGGCAGTTGACTCTCTTCACTGTGGCTGTGGTTCCGTTTATGGCCTGGGGAATGAGCGCCATAGGAAAGAAGCTCAAGAGACAGTCGCTCGAGGCACAGTCGAAGTGGAGCGAGATAATGTCTCAGCTTGAGGAGACATTGGGCGGACTCCGCATCATCAAGGCATTCATCGCCGAGGACAAGATGAAGGAGAGATTCGCCAACACATCCAACGAGCACAAGAACGCCGCAAGCCGCGTATCCATCCGTCAGGCTTCAGCACATCCGGTCAGCGAGTTCCTCGGAACCTGTATGATTATGATCGTGCTCTGGTTCGGCGGCACGCTGATCCTCAGCGACGCCTCGCCTATCGACGCACCGACCTTCATCTTCTATATGGTCATCCTTTATAGCGTGCTGAATCCTCTCAAGGAGTTCTCGAAGGCAGGTTACAACATTCCTAAGGGTCTTGCTTCGATGGAAAGAATCGACAAGATTATGAAGGCGGAGAACAACATCAAGGAAATCGCAGGACCAAAGGCAATCACCGGATTCGACGACAAGATCCAGTTCAGCGGAGTATCATTCTCATATCCTAACGGAAGACAGGTACTTACAGACATCGACCTCACTGTGCCTAAGGGCAAGATGATCGCACTGGTGGGCCAATCAGGTTCCGGCAAGTCTACGCTGGTGGACCTCATCCCTCGCTACCACGATGTATGCGCCGGAAAGATCTCTATAGACGGTACAGACATCCGCGACCTCAGAATCAAGGATCTCCGCAGCCTCATCGGCAACGTGAATCAGGAAGCGATTCTCTTCAACGACACAATCTTCAACAACATAGCCTTCGGTGTGGAAGGTGCCACAATGGAACAGGTAGTTGAGGCGGCAAAGATCGCCAATGCACACGAGTTCATTATGGAGAAGGAGGAAGGATACCAGACCAACATCGGAGACCGTGGAGCCAAGCTTTCAGGCGGTCAGCGTCAGAGACTCAGCATCGCACGTGCAATTCTGAAGAATCCTCCTGTCCTCATCCTTGACGAGGCCACGTCCGCTCTCGATACCGAGTCGGAGAAACTCGTACAGGAGGCTCTTGACAGGCTCACCGGTTCAAGAACAACCATCGCCATCGCACACCGTCTGTCTACAATCAAGAATGCGGACGAGATCTGCGTTCTCCACGAGGGACACATCGTGGAGCGAGGCAAGCACGAAGAGCTCCTCGCGCTCAACGGATACTACAAGAAACTTAACGATATGCAGGCCCTGTAATGAAGAACGTCAAAAACATATTCCGAATAATGTTCTGCTGCTACATAGCGGCCGTGCTCTACCTGTGCTTCACCCAGGGCGAGCAGTTGCCTGATATGCCTGCATTGTGGTTCGGCCTTCCTTCCGACAAGGTTGCGCATTTCATTATGTTCCTGCCTTTCGTCATCCTCGCATATCTGGCATTCGTTCCGTGCAAGGCAAGCATCTGGAGAAAAATCAGCCTCATCGTCATCTTTGCGGCAGTGGGCTTCGGACTTGCAGCAGCCACAGAGGAGATCCAGGGATTGCTCGGATACAGATCGAAAGACGTGAAGGATATGGCAGCCGACTCCCTTGGACTTGCGGCAGGCGCCCTGCTGGCATTCATCACTATGACAATCGATACCTTGAGAAAAAGATAAGCAGCGTATGAAAAAGGCATTAATAATCATTGTGGCATTCTTCACGCTGGCGTTCAACGGCAGCGCACAGAGCACGATAGTCAAGGACTTCAAGGAAGTCTGCGACTCCCTGAACACATTGCTCATCGAGCGTACTGAAGTGAAGGGTGTGCTTGGACTGAAGAGCATAATGAAACGAGGAACCACACTCGACTTCTATTTTACAGAATCTCTCGGAGACTACCCGTTCAGAACCGACGACTCAAAGTGGTTCAGGACCACGCTCAAGAGTCTCTTCCCTGAAAAATACAGCAAATACACCCTCGGCAATGTCTACTCACGCAATGTGAGCATAGAAAGGCTTGAGGTGTCTAAGCTCGGGTTCAGCGGCTCGCCTGTGGGGTCACGTCACAAGACGTCTGACCCGAAGGGCAAGACGTCTTTCGTGACCCGCCTCGGCGAACCGGAGTTCGCCAAAGGACTTGACGGCAGGACAATCGCCGTATGGCAGAGCCACGGACTCTATTTCGCACACAACACAGAAAGCTGGATATGGCAGAGGCCTTGCCTTTTCCAGACCGTCGAGGATATGTACACGCAGGGTTATGTACTTCCCTACCTCGTACCGATGCTCGAGAATGCAGGAGCATACGTTATGCTGCCACGTGAAAGGGACACTCAGATCCACGAAGTGATAGCTGACAACGAGGCCACACTCGGAGGAAGAGGAACTGCAGTGTATACCGAAAAAGGCAACTGGAAGGGTGCAGGAACAGGTTTCGCTGACATCAAGGAATACTACGAGGGCTACGACAATCCGTTCACTATGGGTACAGCAAGAGAATGTGCCCAGATCTCATCGGAGTCAAAGGCAGCCGAGGCGACAGCCGAGTGGCGCCCGGATATCCCGGAGCGTGGCGAGTATGCTGTATACGTCTCATACAAGTCGCTCCCGGAGAGCACAACTGCAGCACATTATACTGTCCATCATCTCGGAGGCCAGACAGAGTTCGTCGTGAACCAGAAGATCAGCGGAAGCCTCTGGGTATATCTCGGCACCTTCGAGTTCGACAAGGGCAGCAACGGATATGTATCGTTGTCAAACAGGACTCCGGAAGGATACAAGCACGCAAAAGGCAGCAAGGTGACCGCTGACGCCGTCAAGTTCGGAGGCGGAATGGGCAACATCGCCAGAAAGGTTGACGGCTCTGAGGAGCCTGCAGCCGTATCAGGTGCAGCACGTTCGGTGGAAGGCGCAAGATATTGGCTCCAGTGGGCAGGAGTGGACAAATCCGTGTATAGCCCTAACGAACTGGAAGACGATTACAAGGATGACTATATGTCACGCGGAGACTGGGTGAACTGGATCAGCGGCGGCTCATATATGAACCCTAAGACCGAAGGCAAAGGTGTACCTGTGGATCTTTCAATGGGTTTCCACACAGACGCTGGTGTAACTCCTGATGACGCAATCATCGGCACACTCGCGATCTACACTCTCAAGTCAGAGAACAAGGACAGGCTTCCTGGAGGTGAGAGCAGAATGACCAGCAGAGAGTTCGCAGACATCGTACAGAGCCAGATCGTACACGACATCCAGGAGGACTGGAATCCTGAATGGAACAGAAGAGCAGTATGGGACAGAGGCTACAGAGAGTCACGCACTCCTTCCTGCCCTTCTATGCTCCTTGAACTCCTCTCTCACCAGAACTTCGCAGATATGAAATACGGACTTGATCCGGAGTTCAGATTCTCTGTCAGCAGGTCGATCTACAAGGGTATGCTCAAATATCTAAGCCGCAGATACGGAGTTCCTTATGTAGTGCAGCCATTGCCTGTGAAGTCCATCGGCATCAGATTCGGAGAGGCCGGAAAGGCTATCCTCAGTTGGGAGGCGCAGAAGGACATCATCGAACCGACTGCTGACGCAAAGGGATTCATCCTTTACACAAGAACAGAGGACGGAGCCTTCGACACAGGCCACGTAATCACAGACTTCAAGAAGGACGGTGCAGCATATTCGATTGAACTTCCTTTGACTCCAGGCGAAATCAAGAGCTACAGGATCGTGGCATACAACGACGGAGGAAAGAGTTTCCCGTCTGAGACTGTCAGCATCGGACTCCCTGAGAACGGATGCGCAGACAAGGCAGTCCTTGTAGTGAACAACTTCGACAGAATCAGCGGACCGGCATACATCGACACCCCTTCATACGCAGGATTCGACGGCAAGACCGACAGCGGAGTCGCAGACGGAAAAGACATTACATTCATCGGCGATATGTATCAGTTCCGCCGCAATATGGAATGGATCTCCAACGCCAACCCGGGCTTCGGCGGTTCTTATGACGACTACGCAGGCAAAAAGGTTCCTGGCAATACATTCGACTATGCATATGCACACGGAAAGGCTATCCTCAAGGCAGGCCATCCTTTCTGTTCGTGCAGCAACGAGACATTCTGCAGCGACTCGCTCTTCAGACAGTCAGCCTGGACGGCAGACCTCATCTGCGGTAAGCAGGTGACCACAGTGACCGGCAACGACTCTACAGGAACAAGATTCTCCGTCTTCCCATATGAGATGCAGAACGCTCTCAGAAGCTTCACTGCCGAAGGCGGAAATGTGCTTGTGAGCGGAGCGTATATCGGCACCGACATCTGGGATCAGATCTATCCTTACGAGGTCGACAAGACCTACAGGACAACCAGCCAGAAGTTCGCCAAGGAAGTCCTCGGTTACAAATGGATCCGAAGCTATGCGGGCCGCAGTGCAGAGGTGGAATATGAATTCTGCGAGAATGTGGGCACGGAGGATGCTGCAGCAGGTTCATTCCACAACAGCCTCAACAGCGAAAGCTACTGCGTGGAGTGTCCTGACGGAATCGCTCCTGCCGGAAAAGCAGCAAAGACAATAATGAGATACAGCGACACGGGCATCGCAGCAGCTGTCGCATACCAGGGAAACGGCTACAGAACCGTCTGCGTCGGCTTCCCTATCGAGACATTCGTCAATGACGAAGACCTTGACAAGATTATATCAATCACCCTCCAATATTTCAAGAAATGACACCAAGGGAATCAGAGATCATCGAACTGATCAAGAAGGAAGTTAAGCCAGCCTTAGGCTGCACAGAACCGATCGCAGTGGCACTTGCTGTTGCCAAGGCGATGGAGATCATCGAAGACAAATGCGGCTCGGCTGATTCAGGCTGGAGATTCTCCCCTTCATACAAAGTGCGTGTGGAGGTGAGCGGAAACATCCTCAAGAACGGAATGGGAGTCGGCATACCTGGCACGGGTATGGTGGGTCTTCATATCGCTTCCGCTTTGGGAGCCGTATGCGGAAAGTCGAAGTACGGTCTCGAAGTGCTTCACGATCTTGATGACAAGGCGATCGCACGCTCAAAAGAGATGGTTGAAGAGAACATCGTAACCGTGGCTCTTGCAGAGACCAGTCTCAAACTCTATGTAAAGGCCATCGTTACTGACGGTTGCGGCAACACAGCTTCAGCAGTGATCGAGAACGACCACGACAATATCGTCGAGACAAGATTCTGCGAGGAAGTTCTCACTTCGGCAATGAAATGCGAAGAGGCGGCAGCCCCTTCAAAGACAACTCTGGACTATCACCTCACAGTGAAGGAGATCTTTGAATTCGCCAGCACAGTTGCATATGAGGACATCGAATTCATCCTTGAGTCAAGAACCTTGAATATGGCTCTTGCAGAGGAAGGACTCAGAGGCAACTACGGTCTCAGAGTCGGCCAGGCAATCTGCGCTTCCGCCAACAAGGAGGTGTTCGGCAGCGATTTCCTCAGCTACGCTATGGCTCTCACAGCAGCTGCATCAGATGCCCGTATGGCAGGATGCACCTTGGCTGCAATGAGCAACTCAGGAAGCGGAAACCAGGGTATCACAGTCACTATGCCTGTAATCGCATATTCACTCAAGTACCAGACTACCGACGAGCAACTGGCACGTGCTCTCGTGCTCAGCCACCTTGTTGCCATCCACATCAAGGGCTACCTCGGCAAGCTCTCTGCTCTCTGCGGCTGCGTGATCGCTTCAACAGGTTCTTCCTGCGGACTCGTTTACCTCCGCGGCGGAGACTACACCCAGGTATGCTCGGCGATCAAGAATATGATCGGAAACATCACAGGTATGGTCTGTGACGGTGCAAAGGTCGGATGCGCAATGAAGGTCGCATCAGGAGTATCCAGCGCCCTCCAGTCTGCAGTCCTCGCAAGAGAGGGAATGTGCATCTCGGAGCACGACGGAATCATCGAGAAGGATATCGAGAAGACCATCCAGAACCTCGGAAGAATCGGTTCAGTCGGTATGCAGCATACCGACGATATGATTCTCGACATTATGGTCTGCAAATAATCCCAGACCAGCATACATAAAAAGTAAGGAGATGTCCGGTGATGGACATCTCCTTTGTGTTTACTTCTTGAGGAAGCAGGTCTTGAGGACAATGCTGCTGCCGTCAATCTTACAGTCGACTTCTTCCGGGTTCTCGGTCAAGCGGATGCTCTTGACCTTGGTTCCACGCTTGATGACCATTGACGAGCCTTTTACCTTAAGGTCTTTGATGACTGTCACTGCGTCGCCATCAAAGAGCTCTGCTCCGTTGCTGTCTCTTGCTACATCATCAGCCTCAACTGTCTCTTCTGCAGAGTGGAACTCGTACGAGCAGTCTGGGCAGACATAGAGAGAACCGTCAAAATAAGTGTATTCGCTGCCACATTTCGGGCACTTTGGAATATCGTTCATTCTATATAATAAATTATTTAGTAGGGATGTTCTCAAGAACCGCCTTGAGGAACTCCCAGCACTTGGCTACTGATGGAATATTTGCACGCTCGTCCGGTGAGTGAGGGCTCATAAGAGTAGGTCCGCAAGACACCATATCCCAATGTGGATATGCGCCGCTGAGGATACCGCACTCAAGACCTGCGTGGATAGCCATAACTGCAGGCTCCTTGCCATAGAGGTCGTTGTATACCTTCTTCATTGTCGCGAGGATTGCAGACTCCGGGTTAGGTGCCCAACCTGAGTAACCGCCTGCGAATGAAGTCTCGATACCTGCGAGAGAGAATACTGACTCAAACTTTGCTGCGAGAGCATCCTTTGCTGTATCAACTGAACTTCTCATAAGAGTCTTGACGCTGAACTCACCAGCCTCGATCTTAACCATTGCGAGGTTGTTTGAAGTCTCAACGAGACCTGGCATCTCGCTGCTCATACGCTCTACTCCGTCTGGACAAGCGAGGATGGCGCGAACGAAACGGAGCGCATCAGCCTCTGGAACATACTTGCACTCGTCACCGTGGCAGCACTCGCCCTCTGTGCACTCGTAAGGCTTGAAGATGAACTCAGAATCAGGGTCTGTACCTGCGTACTCAGCCTTGATTGCAGCTGCAACCTCAGCGAATACCTTCTCAGCCTCTGCCACCTTAGCCTCAGGTACATATACTGTAGCGAAAGCCTCACGTGGGATAGCGTTGCGGAGTGTACCGCCCTCGAGGTCGAGGAGTTTCACGTCAGCCTTTGTCATAAGGGCGTAGAGGATACGTGCAGCAAGCTTGTTGGCATTTCCTCTGCAAAGGATGATGTCCATACCTGAGTGACCACCCTTGAAGCCCTTCACTGCGAGAGACCAGCACTGGTGTGCCTCCGGAGCCTCAGCAGGTACATATGTAGAAGTAGCAGAAGCGTCAAGACCGCCTGCGCAACCTACATAAAGCTCACCCTCAGTCTCTGAGTCGAGGTTGATGAGGATATCTCCCTGGAGAACGCCTGGCTTGAGAGCCATAGCACCTGTCATACCTGTCTCCTCGTCGATAGTACAGAGAAGCTCGATAGGACCGTGCTTGAGGTCTGAAGACTCGAGAACAGCCATAGCCATAGCGAGGCCGAGACCGTTGTCAGCGCCGAGAGTAGTACCCTTTGCCTTTACCCACTCGCCGTCGATCCAAGTCTGGATAGGATCCTTCTCGAAATCGTGAACTGTATCAGCGTTCTTCTGAGGTACCATATCGATGTGTCCCTGGAGGATAACACCCTTCATATTCTCATAACCTGGAGTAGCAGGCTTGCGGATGATGATGTTTCCTACCTCATCCTTGATAGTCTCGAGGCCGTGCTCCTTACCCCAGTTATACATATACTCAACTGCAAGTTCCTCGTGCTTTGAAGGACGTGGAATCTGTGTCAATGCGTAGAAGTTCTTCCACACTATCTGTGGATCCAATTCTTTAATGCTCATAGTATTATTAGTTTGTTAGTTTATTTCAAGATAACGTTGATCGGAAGCGAGCTTTCCTGACCGAGCTGGTAAATCGGCATTCTGCTCTGGAGGAGAAGGTCTGCGCCGTCCATAAGCTTCACTGTGCAGACAGCCGGGATACGGTAGTATGCCACTGCCTCTCTCTTGTTCTTTGCCTCTTCGTCAGATACGACAGGCTGAGCGAACTCCTGAGGAACGATCTCCATCAGCACAGGTCTTCCCGAAAGGTTCTCCGCAGGAAGGAGACCTGCTGCATCCGAAAGACGGAAGGCAACATAGATCTGGCTGTCACGACCGTCTACAGGTACCACCTCGAAACGCATAGTCTGGGTCTGGAACTCAGAGTAGCCTGCGAAAAGCATCATATATTCCTCCTCGAGTCTGGTGATCTCTGCGATTGCAGCACCCATAGCCTCGCCGCTGTAAGTAGCGTCAGTGTCGCCTGTAACGATCTGAAGACGCTGCTTGCGGAGTTTGAGGATCATTGCTGCAGTCTCTGCCGCTCTCTGCTCGAGAGACTTCTCCACGAGCATATCCTGCTGAACAGAAACCTTGTCATATGCTGAAGACTTCTTCTCGTTGCGATAGAGAGTCGCCGACTGCGATGTAAGGTTTGAAGATACACCCTTGCCAGAGAAGTTGCCCTGGCTTTCAGTAGGGAAACGCCATACAGACTCGTCACCGAACTTGGCATCAGAGAAGCCGATGAGGCCTGCAGAAGCAAGCTTGAGGAAGGCTCCGTCAAGCTGTCCCTTCTTCACATTCACAGTGTATCTTCTTGTCTGGTCAGCCTCAAGAAGCGGACTCATACGTACCTGAGTAAGCTGGAATGTGGTCTCATCCTTCTGACGTGCCTTGATGCCGAGATACTTCTCCGCATACTTTGCATAAGGTCCAACATAGAATTTCTCCTGTACAGCCTCAACCTCGAGAACGATGGTAGTCGAAGGAAGAGAATAGGTAAGGAATCCTTCCGGATCTGTCTTCTTCTGTGCTGATGAATCCAGCGAGAAAGAAGTAAAGGCAATTGCTGCTGCAAGCAGCGCGTAAATCCTGTTCATATGCATCAGTTTATTTTATTTCCATCTCTTGTGTGTCCAGAGCCAGTTGTGAGGAGTCTCGTTGATCTCTGCCTCAAGGACATCATAATACTTTCTCATTATCTCCTCCGGAGTGTGGTCAGCCGCATTGTCGGCAAGCTTGATGAACTCCATCTCATATTTTCCACGGGCAACGTGCTTCATCTTGAGGTAAACCACCGCGTGGGACATCTTGCAGGCGATTCCGACGCTTCCGACCATCGCATCCGTCTGCTGATTCATAAATATACCCATCGGATACTTCTTCGCATAACTGTAAGGGTACTGGTCGGTAGGATAGATGTATACCTTCTTCACATCCTTGTGCTTCATCGAGAATCGGAGAATCTTTGTAGACTCGATCTCACACTCGATACCTACTGTCTCAAGCGCAGCGGCTCTGTTGTATCTGAAGACCTCATCGAACACCTTGTTATGCAATTCCTTGTAAACCACAGCAATGTGTTCTTCTCCGAAAGAATATCCCTCACCGGTCTTTGTCGGATAACCGAGGAAGCCGCCGAGAAGTTCCCAGTTTCCGCAGTGGGAGTTCAGAACTGTCAGGCTCGGGCTGTTGGAGAAGCACTCCGATGCCACCTCAGGATTTACAACAGTTACGATTCCCTGCTCCTGAAGGCGCTTGTAGTCGCTTCCTCCGAACCAGATCGCCTCTGCGAAGATCTCACCGAAATGACGATAGAAATCCGAAGCTATCTTCTTGAGTTCCTTGTATTTCTTGTCCGGGAAAGAACGTGACAGATTCACCATCACGACATCATAACGATATTTGATGACATTCATTGCCAGGAAAGACAGAATGTCTCCGAAAAAGTAATGGACTTTCAGAGGCAGCTGTGACAGAAGCAGCATTATACCCCTGACGATCTTTACCAATATCTTATTCATTCTCAATAGTATACGCTCAATATTACTCTTATATGGTCAGTTATGGCCATAAATAGCCACTATATAAAAAGCAAATATATCAATTTTCCTCCTTATTTCCTCTATTTTACCTCTAAATTAAATTTACTATCTTTGCGCGATTGTCAATCAGTGCGTTAGGCACAGAACAGACCCGAAAATCAACTAACAACTAAATAAAAACCAAATCAACTATGTTTAAAGGACATCCAAAAGGTCTATTGGCAGCAGCACTCAGCAATATGGGTGAGCGTTTCGGCTACTACATTATGAACGCCGTACTCGTATTGTTCCTCTGCTCTAAATTCGGTCTCGGAGAGGGTACTGCAGGTACTATCTACTCATTCTTCTATGCAGGTATCTACCTTCTCAGCCTCGTGGGAGGTCTCATCGCTGACCGCACCCAGAACTACAAGGGCACTATCAAATCCGGCCTCATCATTATGGCTACAGGATACGTGCTTCTCTCTATTCCTATCCTCGCAACTTCAGGCAACATCAGCTGGCTTCTCCCGCTCACTTGCTTCGCATTGTTTATGATCGCCTTCGGTAACGGTCTCTTCAAGGGCAACCTCCAGGCAATCGTAGGTCAGATGTACGACAACTTCGAGGCTGAAGCAGCAAAGCAGGGCCCTCAGGCACTCGCTGAGGCAAAGGACAAGCGTGACTCAGGATTCCAGATCTTCTACGTATTCATCAACGTCGGAGGTCTCATCGCTCCTTTCGTCGCTCCTCTCCTCCGCTCTTGGTGGCTCGAGACCAACGGAATGGTATACAACGCACAGCTCCCTGCACTCTGCCACCAGTTCATCAACAATGCGGCAGGTATGGGCGCTCAGGCACTTGAGAACCTCAACACAATGATGGCTGCAGCCGGCGGAAACATCGCTGATATGGCTGCATCTTGCCAGAACTACCTCCAGATCTTCAACGAGGGTATCCACTACTCGTTCATCGCTTCGGTGGCTGCAATGTGCATCTCTCTCGTGATCTTCTTCCTTTCACAGAAGAAGTTCCCTAACCCAGCAAAGAAAGAGGCTGTAAAGGGCGTAGAGTATACAGCAGAGGAAAAGCTCGCTATGGCAAAGGAGATCAAGCAGCGTATGTACGCTCTCTTCGCAGTGCTCGGAATCGTAATCTTCTTCTGGTTCTCATTCCACCAGAACGGTATGTCGCTTTCATTCTTCGCACGCGACTTCGTCGACTCTTCAGCAGTTGCTCCAGAGGTATGGCAGGCAATCAACCCATTCTTCGTGATCGTACTCACTCCGATCATTATGGCCATCTTCGGTGCACTCGCACGTCGCGGCAAGGAGATCTCTACTCCTAAGAAGATCGGTATCGGTATGCTCATCGCAGGTCTCGCATTCGTATTCCTCGCAGTGTTCTCTATGCTCAAGGGCTATCCTTCAGCAGAGGCTTACAAGGCTCTCCCTATCGCAGAGCAGATGGCTGACAAGGCACACTGGTGGGTACTCATCGCAACATATTTCTTCCTCACAGTAGCAGAACTCTTCATCTCTCCACTCGGACTTTCTTTCGTATCGAAGGTAGCTCCTAAGAGTATGCTCGGTCTCTGCCAGGGTCTCTGGCTCGGAGCGACCGCAATCGGAAACCTCTTCCTTTTCCTCGGTCCTCTTATGTACAACGCTTGGCCGATCTGGCAGTGCTGGACTGTGTTCGCTATCGTATGCTTCATCTCAATGGGCGTAATGTTCGGTATGGTGAAGTGGCTTGAGAGAGTGACTAAGTAATAACTCAAAAATACAGAAACAATGTTCAAAGGTCAACCAAAAGGACTCTTTGCCCTCGCGCTCGCCAACACTGGTGAGCGCTTCGGCTATTACACTATGCTGGCCATCTTCCTCCTGTTCATCCAGGCGAAGTTCGGTTTCAGCGCAGCAGCGGCAACCCAGATCTACTCGATCTTCCTTGCCGGCGTATATTTTATGCCTTTCTTCGGCGGTATCCTCGCCGACAAGATCGGTTACGGAAAGTGCGTGACTCTCGGTATCGGCGTGATGTTCCTCGGATATCTCTGCCTCGCCATCCCTACAGCACCGGATATGGCAGGAAAGATCCTTATGTTCGGAGCACTCACCCTCATCGCAATCGGTACAGGTCTCTTCAAGGGTAACCTCCAGGTAATGGTAGGCAACCTCTACGACGATCCTAAGTACTCATCAAAGAGAGACGCGGCATTCAGCCTTTTCTATATGGCCATCAACGTAGGTTCGATGTTCGCACCTTCAATGGCAAAGGCTATGACCAACTGGTCACTCAGCAAGTACGATCTCTTCTACAACGCCAATGTTCCTGCACTCGCTCATCAGGTGATGAACGGCACTATCACTCCAGAGAATATGGCAAACCTCGAGAGCATCGCCGCTACAATGCCGGGAGCTGCAGATATGACTATGGCTGAATTCGCACCTTACTACATCGAGAGACTTTCTGCTGCTTACAACGGAGGTTTCGCTGTAGCTTGCGTATCGCTCATCCTCTCTGTACTCATCTACTTCAGCTGCCGCGCTTGGTTCAAGCACGCTGACGTAAATGCAAAGCAGGCAAAGGCTGCCAACCCGACAGCGGAAGTCGAGCTTACTCCAGAGCAGACAAAGAGCCGCATCGGAGCTCTCATCTTCGTATTCGCTGTAGTTATCTTCTTCTGGATGGCATTCCACCAGAACGGTGCGACAATGACATTCTTCGCTCGCGACTATACAGCCAGCAGCGTGACAGGCGGTCTCAGAATCGGATTCAACATCTGGTGTCTCGCCCTCATCGCACTCTCAGTCTATACACTCTTCAGCGTATTCCAGTCAGAGTCAAAGAAGACAAAGGCCATCTCAGGTGCAGTTACAGTAGGTCTTTGGGGACTTGCAGCAGCTCTCTACCTCAGAATGCCGGGCACAGTGAACATCCAGCCATCTGACTTCCAGCAGTTCAACCCATTCTATGTGGTAGCCCTCACACCGGTATCACTCGCCATCTTCGGAGCACTTGCAAAGAAGGGCAAGGAGCCTTCGGCACCACGTAAGATCGGACTCGGAATGTTCGTTGCAGCAGCAGGCTTCCTCATCCTCACCCTCGGATCACTCCACCTCGCTTCTCCAAAGGCGCTCGGCGGAACAGTGAGCCCTGACCTCGTATCTCCGACTTGGCTTATCAGCACATACCTCGTGCTTACTTTCGCAGAGCTTCTCCTTTCACCTATGGGTATCTCATTCGTGTCAAAGGTTGCTCCTCCTAAGTACAAGGGTATGATGATGGGTGGCTGGTTTGCAGCTACTGCAATCGGAAACTACCTTGTTTCGGTACCTGGTCTCCTCTGGATGAGAATTCCACTTTGGACAATCTGGGTAGTACTCCTCGCGATCTGTATCGTTGCAGGTGTATTTATGTTCGCTAATATGAAGCGTATCGAGTCAGCTACAAAGTAACTTGACCATAACGTTTTAAACAGGAGGTAAACAATTTGAGTTTACCTCCTGTTTTTGTATATTTGTGGTTTGTTATGGACGCGGGAATCAAGGAAACGCTTATCGGGTGGGCGGAGGAATATAACGACCCGAAGTATTTCACCGAGGACCCTATCATATTTCCGAAACATTTCGCTCAGAAATATGCAGTAGGAGAGGCTTCGTTGGCTGACGTGGAGATTGCAGGCCTGCTGGCTTCGCATCTTGCGTGGGGAAGGCGTGCGATGATCGTACGCGACTGCGGAAGAATGCTGGACGAGATGTGCTGGAGACCGTACGACTACGTGATGAACGGAGAGTACAGGGACGAGAACGTCAGTCTTCACAGAACCATCAAATGGAGCCAGTTCGCAGAGATCTGCGACAGACTCCGAAACATATACTCGGTCCGCAGTTCCATCGAAGGGCTCAATGACACGGAGATCAGATGCTGCATCTTCGGGCAGAAGGAGGACAGGAAAGCTCCAAACAAGAAGATCAGTATGATGAGAAGATGGATGGTCCGCGATGACGGAAAGGTGGACCTGGGAGTCTGGAAGGAGTCCGACAAGAGCAAGCTCATACTCCCGCTGGATGTACACGTATACACACAGGCCGCGGCATTGGGAATGACTTCCCGCAAGCAGAAGGACATCGTTACAGCCCGGGAGATTACAGACGCATTCAAGGAAATATGGCCGGACGATCCGTGCAAAGGAGACTTCGCACTTTTCGGATACGGAGTGACACAATAACGAGACTATGCCAAGATTATACATTATATCAGGATGCAACGGAGCCGGCAAGACCACGGCTTCATATTCTCTGTTGCCTGAGATGCTGGAATGCCGTGAATTCGTAAACTCTGACGAGTTTGCAAAGGGTCTCTCCCCTTTCGATCCTTCCAAGGCATCCATCCAGGCAAGCCGCTATATGCTTATGAAGATCCGCTACCTGCTCAAGAACAAGAAAGACTTTGCGGTGGAGACTACTTTGGCGACAAGGACTCTGCTGAAAATCGTCAAGGCGGCGCAGGCGGAAGGCTACACAGTCACTCTGCTTTATTTCTGGCTGAAGACTCCGGAACTTGCAGTAGAGAGAGTCCGTGCCAGGGTGGAAGCTGGCGGACACGACATTCCTGAGGAGACCATCCGCAGAAGATACCAGGTGGGCATAGACTATTTCTTCCATTACTATGCGCCTATCAGCGAAAGATGGATCCTGGCAGACAATTCGCAGATTCCGTTCAGGGTCATTGCCGAGGGATCGAAGAGCGACGTAATCAACATCAGAGACAAGGAAACTTACGAAAAGATCAAGGCGATCGGTCTGGAAAGACGACATAACGCCGAGGAGACCGATGACGCACTGTCTCTATAATTTCATCAAGATGAACGACATCAGATTTTATCTCGACTTATTCAACACAACTGTACCGGAGCTGGAAAAAACAACCGCGACAGCCCTTCGAAGGGGCGGCGACTATGCGGACCTTTACTTCGAGTACACTTCATACTACAATCTCATACTTAAAGACGGAGCAGTCACATCGGGTGGATTCCATACAGATTATGGAGTGGGCATCCGTGTGCTGAAAGGTGAAAAGACCGGATACGCATATTCCGAGAACCTCGAGCCGGCGGAGATGCTGAAGGCGGCGGATGCCGCATCAGCCATCGCTTCCTGCGAGGGTGACGGAAGAGTATATTCTAAAGTGGAGGACAGACGTCCCGATTTCTACCCTATGACCAATGACTGGAGGAATTCAGAGGCTTCGACATTTCTGCCTTTCCTCACAGCGCTGGAGCAGGAAATCACAGCGAAAGACAGCAGAATCGTAAAAGTCATCGCAAGACTCGCCTACTCCGTGTCAGACATAATGATGTACAACTCGCTCGGTGAGCTGACTGTCGACACAAGACCTATGGGCAGTCTGAGCGTCAGCATAGTGTTCCATCAGAACGGAAAGACAGAGAACAAGAGCGTATCACGCAGTTTCAGGATCGGTTCCGAGTTCATCTGCCCGGCTTTGGCGGCGGAGATAGCAGAGGAGGCAGTGAAGGGCATCGACGAAAGGTTCGAAGCAAGAAGGCCGAAGGGCGGACAGATGAGCGTAGTTATGGGTGCCGGAGCATCAGGCATCCTTCTCCACGAGGCAATGGGACACGCCTTCGAGGCGGATTTCAACCGCAAGGGCCAGTCCATCTTCTCAGACAAACTCGGCAAGCAGGTATGCCCTAAGGGCGTCAACGTTGTAGACGACGGAACAGTGTTTTCAAACAGAGGCGCAGTCAACTATGACGACGAAGGAGTTCCTGGACAGAAGACATATATGGTGGAGGACGGCGTACTTAAGTCATATCTCCACGACAGGATCAGCGCAGCCTGGTATGGAGTCGCTCCGACAGGCAACGGCCGTAGGGAGAGTTTCCGCTACAACCCTATCCCGAGAATGCGCGCAACCTATATGGAAAGCGGCTCAGCAGACCCACAGGGAATGATCGCATCAGTGAAGAACGGCGTATATGTGGATGAGTTCTCCAACGGACAGGTGAAGATCGGCGAAGGCGACTTCACATTCTTCGTCAAGAGCGGCTTCCTCATCGAAGACGGTCGTCTCACTATGCCGGTAAAGGACATAAACATCATAGGCAACGGCCCTCAGGCACTTGCGGACATCGTGGCAGTGGGCAATGACCTCAAGATAGACAACGGCACCTGGACGTGCGGCAAGGAGCAGAGCGTAGCGGTTTCCTGCGGTATGCCGACAGTACTTATCAGCAATCTTACTGTAGGAGGTGAATAATGATTACAGAGAAGGAAATACTATTGGCCAAGCATTGCATCAGTTTTGCTACGGCATCAGGAGCCTCAGGAGCGAGAGTATCCCTCAGCAAGAGCGTTATGGACAGCTGCACTATGTTCAACGGAAAACTGGACAAAGTGACACACGCGGCTGACAGATCGATATATCTGTATCTTTTCGTTGAGGGAAGATACGGCACATTCTCCACAAACAGACTCGAGAAGGAAGGCCTTGAGGACTTCATTCTCAAAGCCATAGATATGGTCAGGATGCTTGGAGAAGACAAGGACAGAACCCTTCCTGATCCTTCAAGAACCGCAACGGACGCAAAGGGAGGAAAGGAACTCGGACTGTACGACGAGCGCTACGAGACCTCGGACAGCGAAAGCAGACTGAAGAAGGCAGAAGAGTTCAGCATATTCGGAAAGGTCGCAGAGGAAGGCTACACCCTCATTTCCGAGGAGTGCGAATACAGCGAGTCTTCGGAGGATAATTATGTTACTGATTCCCAGGGATTCGAAGGAAGACACACAGAAACCTGCTTCAGCTGTTTCTCTGAAATGACCATCCAGGACAACGAAGGCAACAAATACAGCGGATTCTGGTGGGAGTCCTCATTCTCGGCAGACGGCATAGACGCCGATGGCTTCGGCGCTAAGGCCCTCGAGCGTGCCGTAAGGCAGATCGGGCCGAAGCCGCGCCGAAGCGGACACTACAAGATGGTAGTGGACAGCAGCGTGGCATCAAGACTCGTCTCCCCTATCATTTCCGCCTTGAATGCAGCAGCCATCCAGCAGAAGATGTCGTTCCTCGAGGACACAGTGGGCAAGCAGGTATTCCCTGAAGGACTCACCCTTATGGATATGGCAAGAACTCCCGGCAAGAACGGCTCAAGGATGTTCGACACCGAAGGCATCGCGACAAAGGATGCACCAGTGATAGAGAAGGGCGTGGTGAAGCAGTATTTCACCAGCACATACATAGGTAACAAGATGGGCATACAGCCTACTGTCGAAGATATTTCAAGGCCTTGCCTTATGCCTTTTATCAAAGGTGAAGACTTGTCTAACAAGGAAAAAGAAGTATCTTTGAAAGATATTCTGCGCTTATGCGGCAACGGAATCCTTGTGACTGGTTTCAACGGAGGCAACTGCAACCCTGTGACCGGAGATTTTTCGTTCGGCATAGAGGGCTTTGCGTTCAAGAACGGCAAGACGCTCCACCCTGTAAGAGAGATGCTCATCACAGGCAATCTTATGGAACTCTGGAGCAACTTCCTCGCAGCCGGCAGCGATTCACGTGCAAGCGTAAGATGGCAGATACCCACATTGGCATTTGAAAACGTATCATTTTCAGCATAAAATTAAAGTAACGACATATGAAGATCGAACAGAACAAGGTAGTTGAATTCAGCTACGAACTCGAGGTTGACGGACAGGTAGTCGACCACACAACAAAGGAAAAACCACTTGACTACATACACGGCACAGGAAGTCTTCTTCCTAAGCTCGAGGCTCACATCGAAGGAATGGAGCCAGGTGACAAGTTTGACGTGACACTCTCTCCTGTAGACGGATACGGCGAAGTAGATCCATCAAGGATCATCGACCTCCCTAAGGCGGCGTTCGAGGTAAACGGCGAGATCCGCGAGGACCTTCTCGTACCAGGCAACACAATCCCTATGATGAACAGTATGGGTGCTGTGATCCCAGGCGTAGTCGTAGAGGTTACAGAGGATTCAGTAAAGATGGACCTCAACCACCAGATGGCCGGCAAGACCCTCCACTTCACAGGTGAGATCCTCACAGTACGCGAGGCTACCGAGAAGGAGCTTACTGAAGGCCTCCACGGAGAATATGTACACACCTGCGGCTGTGGCGGCGGATGCCACGGACACGGCGGCGAGTGCGGCGGTGACTGCGGCGGATGCCACGACCACGAGGGCGGATGCGGTCACGACGGAGACTGCGGTTGCGGCTGCCATTAATATGAAGACGGCCGTTGTCATATTGAACTGGAACACGGAAGGATTCCTCAAGGAGTTCCTTCCGGGTCTTTTACGCACTGTCAAAGACGTCGACGATGCTGAAGTGATCGTGGCGGACAACGCTTCGAAAGACGGTTCAATGACTGTGATGAAGGAACTGTTCCCTGAGGTACGCACAATCGTCCTAGACAGGAACTACGGATTCACAGGCGGCTACAACAAAGCTTTCGAACAGATAGATTCTGATCTGTTCGTACTTATAAACTCCGACATCGAGGTTACAGACGGATGGCTCCAGCCACTTGTGGACTGGATGAGCGCCCATCCGGAATGCGGAGCCTGCGCTCCTAAGCTGCACAGCTGGATGGAACGCGACAAGTTTGAATATGCCGGAGCGGCGGGAGGCTATATCGACAGATACGGCTATCCTTTCTGCAGAGGCCGCATACTCAAGAAACTGGAGACAGACAAGGGTCAGTATGACCAGCCGGAAGACGTGATGTGGGCTACAGGCGCCTGCCTTATGGTCAGAAGCGAAGTGTTCCGTGAGCTCGGAGGCCTTGACGAAAGGTTCTTTGCGCATATGGAAGAGATCGACCTCTGCTGGCGAATGCAGCTGGAAGGATGGAAGGTCACCGTGGTGCCGTCATCCGTAGTGTACCACGTAGGCGGCGGAACATTGCCGGCAACTTCCCCATTCAAGCTCTTCCTGAACTACCGCAACAACCTCCTTATGCTCGGAAACAATCTGGCGAAGACATTCGCCCTGATGTTCCACAAACGCGGATTCTGCGCCGAGAGGGCTGCTGCAAAGGGCAACCACAAGGCTGTGCGAAGGATAATCGCACGAGAGAGTCTCGACGTCCTTTCTGCTGTTGTATATCTTGTGACATTGAAGACTGACTGCTTCAAGGCAGTGTACAATGCCCACAAGGAGTACAGGAAGATGGTGACCGAGCCTGACGTGAAAGAAATAGTGGAATATCTGGAAAACAGAAAAGAAGACACTTCAGTGAAGGGATTCTACAAGAAGAGCATAATCCTCGAATCACTGAAGAAAGGAAAGAGAATATTCTGCAGTATCAGAAAAAGCAGATTCTATAACATTTAGACGGGTACTATTATGAAGATCGTCATCGCAGGAGCAGGCGAAGTGGGATCACACCTCGCAAAGATGCTTAACAATGAGGCTAACGAAGTGACTGTCATCGACGTGCGTCGCGAAAGGCTTGATGCATTGGTCGCTACCAATGACGTCATTACCGTTGAAGGAAATCCCTCATCGATACGAGTTCTCCACGAGGCAGGCGTTCCCGACGCTGACCTTTTCATCGCTGTGAATCCATCCGATTCACAGGACGTGAACATCGTCAGCGCGATGCTTGCGAAGAAACTGGGCAGCAAGAAGGTTACTGCCCGCATCAACACAGAGGAGTATCTCACATACGAGAACAAGTACCTGTTTACAGAAATGGGCATCGACCTCCTGTTCTATCCGGAGAAGATCGCTGCCGGCGAGATCGTCGACCTTCTCAAGAGAAGCGCGACCACCGATACACTCGAGTTTGCACGAGGCAAGCTCCAGGTGGCTGTGTTCAAGCTTGAGGAAGAGTCTCAGCTCATCGGAATGAATATGGCCGAGTTCAGTGCCGTAGCGGCAGCTGAAGGTCTGAAGTTCAGAGTTGTAGCGATTTCGCGAAAGGACGACACCATCATCCCTAAGTTCGATACCAAGTTCAAATATCACGACCTTGTGTTCATCATCTCCAAACGTGAGGGTATGGATATGCTGATGCGCTACATCGGCAAGAAGAACATCGAGGTGA
Source organism: Bacteroidales bacterium (assembly GCA_017546585.1). GTDB lineage: Bacteria > Bacteroidota > Bacteroidia > Bacteroidales > UBA932 > Cryptobacteroides. The sequence continues at coordinate 3,497 of JAFYWC010000024.1, read as the reverse complement.
ACAACCTGATGATTCTCGGAGGAAGCCCTATCGGCGAGATGGTCGCAAAGCAGCTCAGCAAGCAGATGGAGTCGATCAAGCTCATCGAGATGAACAAGGCAAAGTGTATGGAACTTTCCGAGAAACTCCCTTCAAACGTGACAGTAGTGAACGGTGACGGACGTAACTCGGATATGCTTCTCGAGGAGTCGATCAGAGAGTACGATGCATTCGTGGCTGTGACGAACAACTCGGAGACAAACATCCTCGCCTGCGTTGCAGCAAAGAGCCTCGGCGTGGAAAGAACCATCGCAGAGGTGGAAAACCTCGAGTACATCAGACTTGCAGAGAGTATGGGTGTGGACGCAGTGATCAACAAGAAGCTCATCACTGCCGGACGTATCTTCAAGTTCACTCTCAGCAGCAAGGTAAGATTCGTCAAGTATATGAGCGGCACCAAGGCCGAGGTCCTTGAATACATCGTCGCTCCTGACACAGCTATCACCAAGAAGATGCTGAAGGATATGAACTTCCCTAAGAACGCCATCATCGGCGGCATCATCCGTGGTAACGACTCTTTCATCGCAGTGGGTGACACCCAGATACAGGCGTACGACCGCGTCGCGGTCTTCGCCCTCCCTGAAGCAGTAAAAGAAGTCGACAAATTCTTTAAGTAATGGCAAGTTATCTCCAGATAGAAAACATATCGAAGAGCTACGGACCTAAGGTCCTGTTCGAAAAGATCGGATTCAACATCAATGAGGGCGACAAGATCGCTCTCATTGCACCTAACGGTACCGGCAAGACCTCCCTTATGAGGATTCTGGCCGGAAAGGACAAATCTGACTCAGGCGGAAAGATAATGTTCCTCAAGGACATCAAGATCGCGTTCCTGGAACAGGAGTACGACTTCGATCCGGAGAAGACCATCTTCGATCAGATTATGGCTTCCAGCGTGGAGTTCACAAGTTCCCTTGACCAGGAGCATCTCTGGGAGTACGAGCATAGAGTCGTGAAGTTCCTTACCAACTTCAACCTCAACAATCCTGACCAGAAGATGAAGGAACTTTCCGGAGGAGAGGTAAAGAGAGTGGCCCTCACTCAGATGCTTGCCTCAGAGGCGGAGTTCTTCATTATGGACGAGCCGACCAACCACCTCGACATCGATGCGATCGAGTTCCTGGAAGGTCACCTCAGCCGTTCACGTTGCACCCTCCTTATGGTCACCCACGACAGGTACTTTCTTGACAGGGTCTGCAACACCGTTATGGAGATGGACCACGGTGCGGTCTACACCTACCGCGGCAACTACCAGAACTTCCTTGAAAAGCGCGAGGAGCGCATCGCCAACTACAACGCAGAGACAGACAAGGTGCGCAACATCCTCAGGCGCGAGCTGGAGTGGATCCGCAGCACACCTTGCGCCCGCACAGGCAAGGCACGCTACCGCATCAACGCCTTCTACGATCTGAAGGACAGGGCATCACAGGTATATACACAGAAGCAGGTAAATATGGACCCTATGAAGGGCTCCACACGTCTTGGAACAAAGATCATCAACTGCAAGGATCTGAGTTTCTTCTATGACGAAGACTGCTATCTGGACAATTTCACATACAATTTCCAGAGGTATGAAAAGGTCGGAATCGTGGGCCGCAACGGAGCCGGAAAGTCGACCTTCCTCAACCTCATCACCGGCAATATGCAAGCCTTGGGCAACGGCGTAATGACCGGAAGCATTGAGCGTGGCGAGTCAATCAAGATAGGCTACTACCACCAGAGCGGAATGTCGTTCAACCCACAGGACACAGTGCTGGACATCGTGAACGACACCTGGCTGCTCAACCGATTCCTCTTCCCGCACGAGATGCTCAACAACAAGATCGAGAAACTCAGCGGTGGAGAGAAGCGCAGGCTTTACCTGCTCACCATCCTTATGCAGCAGCCTAACCTTCTGATTCTCGACGAGCCTACCAACGACCTCGACATCGTGACCCTCAATATCCTCGAGGAGTACCTCAAGGAATTCAGCGGCTCGCTCATCATCGTGTCTCACGACCGTCACTTCCTCGACAAGCTTGTGGACCACCTGTTCATCTTCTGCGGAGACGGTCTTGTGAAGGACTTCGTCGGCAGCTACAGCGAGTATCGCGAGTTCATCAAGGAGTACGAGGCAGAGCAGAGATCACAGGCACGCGCCGAAGAGAAGGCGGCAAAGGAAAAGGCGGCCCGCGAGGCGGCCGCATCAACGCTGGCACAGGCACAGCCTAAGAAAAAGAAACTGACCTACAAGGAGCAGAAGGAGCTCGAACAGCTCGAAAAGGACCTCGAAGACCTCGCCAACGAGAAGGCCGAACTGGAAGCAAGCCTCAACAGCGGCACCCTCCCGTTCGACCAGCTCCAGCAGGCCTCCGAGCGCATCGGTCAGATCCTAAACCTGACCGACGAAAAGGAACTCCGCCTCCTTGAACTCTATGAGTTGCAGTAGGTTAAGTAGGTTAAGATTTTAAAGCACACATTTCAACAAGTATGGGATTAGGTAAATGGATAATAGGAGCCCTCGGATGGGCGATGTTCGGGCCTATCGGAGGCATATTGGGATATTACTTTGCGTCCAGAGTGGAACAGTTCTCGGAAGCGGTCGCTGATCAGGCAGGAGAGCAGCAATGGAATCAGGGACAGAGGAACAGTTTCCTTATTAGTCTCCTGGTTTTGTCGGCTGCAGTCATAAAGGCTGACGGAAAGACCACCGCACAGGAGATCGCCACACTCCGCAGTTTCTTCACAAGAAACTTTGGAATGCAGGCCGGCGATGAAGCAGAAGAGATAGTAAAGGACATCCTTTCAAAGGACATTAATCTGTACGAGGTCTGCACACAGGTCCGTTCTTGTATGGACTATTCACAGCGACTTCAATTGTATCATTACCTTGTTTCGCTAGGCGCGTGCGACGGATTTGATCAGAGAGAGATCGACGTCCTTGAGACAATCGCTACGTATATCGGTCTCTCAAAGAGTGAGACAGACTCGATCTTCGCGCAGTTCAGACCAAGCAACGACAGCAATTACAAGATTCTTGAAATCACTCCAGAAGCAACCAACGAGGAGGTAAAGAAGGCATATCGCAAGATGGCCATCAAATATCATCCGGACAAGGTAGCCACCCTCGGAGAAGATGTCCAGAAGGCGGCTGAGGAGAAATTCAAGGCCATTTCGCAAGCTTACGAAGCGATCTGCAAAGAGCGCGGGATATAAAGAAACAGCACAAATCCATAAAAACGCATATCATTAAACCTTTTCTTTGGGAGCGTGTCAGATGCAGAAAACCTGACTTTAAAGGACCTCAGAGACCAGTCAGATGGTAATGAAGTCAAACACAAAAAAAGACGCTGACGAACGAATGTTCAGTCAGCGTCTCTTTTTATGCATTCACTATCTCTTCAAGTCGATCGATATCCTCGTCTGTTGTGGTCCAGCCTGTCACGAACCTCACCACGCTTTCGGTTTCTCCGCGAGGG
>JAFYWC010000006.1 GCA_017546585.1 Bacteroidales bacterium | reverse complement strand
GTTGAGACATTCATCTTTGCATATGCGGGAATATCCACTTCCATTGTCTGGTTGATCACGTTTTCCAAACGCTGGTAATAGTCATCCTGCTTGAAGAACGGGAAATATCCTTTGGTGAGGTATTCTTTGAAATGAGCAAGCGGATATTTTACTTCTGCTGGGAGCTCAACTTTGCCATCGAGAATCTCTTCAAGGGTATAGGTGGGAATGTTCAGACCGAGAGAGAAATTGAGATATTCACGGAACGAGAGTCCTTCGAGTTTATATCTTATTGCTCTTCTGCTAAGATCAGCGTCTGTCCCTCTTATAAGTTCCAGAATTGATGATCCAGTTATGACGACCTTTAGATCTGGAAGGAAGTCGTACATCATTTTTACTTCCTTTGACCAGTCCTGGTATTTGTGGACTTCATCAATATATAAGACCTTTCCCCCTTCCTGAGCAAATTTTGTAGCAATATCATAAAGTGTGTTACCTGCAAAGAAGGTATTGTCTGCTGAAACATAGAGTGATTCTTTCTTGGCATCTGTCAAAAGAATACGCTGGAGTACCATCGTTGTCTTACCAACACCACGTGCTCCCATAATGACGATCAGCTGAGAATCCCAATTGATTTGATTATATAGGTAGCGGACAAAGTCAGTAGACACAGTCTTTAGTTTCTTTGCATAGAGTTCATATAACTTTTCCATAACTCAAGATTTTATGCAAATATAATAAATCGCGGAATAAATTCCACACTTTACGCAAAATATGCGGAATCAATTCCCCACTTTGCAATTTTTAATTTCATTACATATACCATATTACATATAGGCTACATTCCCCAAGCGTCGTCGATGAGTTTCATCGCATCGGCTTTTGTCTTTTCGGCGATGTCAATGTATGGTCGCATTGCTTTGTAGTCAGAGTGGCCGGTCCATTTCATTACGACCTGAGGTGGGATGCCACTTGAGAGAGCAAAACAGATGAATGTTCTTCGTGCTGCATGGGTTCCGATGAGTGAGTATTTCGGGTATGTTTCTTCAACTCGCTGGCCAGCCCTGTAGCACACGATTGTGATTGGAGTGGTGAATCCGCAAAGTTCGCAGAGATCTTTGAGATATTTATTCATCTTCTGGTTTGAAATCACAGGCAGTGAAAGGCCCATAGGAAAGTTTGCGTCCTTGTACCGAAAATCTCGATATCCTTCTTTTACTTAAATCTCAGCCACTTCACAGAGTGGCACCTTTTTCAGTGCCCTCCCTTGCGGCTGGGCTTTTTTCGTTTGCAGAGATTCCTTTTAGGGGAACACCGCCTTTCAGACACAACAGCAAGAACATTGTTCACAACTGCCCCTCCTCCTCAGGAGAAAGTCGTAGCAGGAACGAAAGAGCAGTAGGATGGAAAGCGCAGTAGAATACATCTGACGCACTTCTCAATGTGTTCAACGCGCTTTCCCGACCATCCCCTCGTGCCGGAAGGCGCGCCACCCAACAGCAGACGCTCTCAAAGCAGTTCGACCGCGCTTTCCCTCCGAAGCTCGTGCAGCGAACCTACTGATATACAATCAGATAATTTACCACAAAAGTCTTGGATATAATCTCCGGATTTATAATCTTTGCAGAAAGGGATTCATTGTAGATGCGGCACGGACAATGAAGTCCCGATCTTCACCATAACACAGTGACCAGGAAATGCCGCGTAATTTTAAAAGAGGAGGGAGATATGGGGCGTTCTGACGAACCTGGCTATTTTCACATCTGTACAGACGGTAATGCCGTGCCATGGATTTTTCAAGACGATGAAGATTTCATCGCCGGAGTTAACCGTATTGGTATCTGTTCAATTGCTTCACAAGTAGAAACAGTAGCATACACACTGATGGACAACCACGGACACTTCATTATGTATGGAACGCTGTTGGGATGCAAGCGGTTCATCAACACATATAAAGTTTTAACAGGAAAGCACATCAGTCGCAAATACAAGATCAAAGATCCGCTTAGAGACCTTCCTGTGGAGATCATCACAATCAAGAATGAAGAAGAACTGATGGCGACAATTGCATACCTTGACAGAAATCCTGTTGTAGCAGGCTTCAAGTACCTTCCCAATGAATACAGATGGGGATCTGCAAGGCATATCTTTAAAGAACACATTAAAGAAGAACAATCGCGTAGACTTGGAGATCTTGGTTTCAATGAAAGAAGACGCCTGTTAAAGACAAGGACTCCCCTTCCGGATGACTGGGAGGTTGATTGCGATGGAATGTTGATTCCAGGAAAGTCATTCCTCAATACTGCAAGACTGGAGAAGATCTTCAAAACCCCTATGAGGTACAACTATTTTCTAGCCAAGAAGTTAGAGGGCAGCATAGAAATGATGCAAGGTTGCAGGACTTTTCTTCCTGACAAAGAGTTGAGACCGGTTGCAGCACAGATTGCTATGACACTCTTCGGAACAACAGACATAAAATCTTTAAATGTAACATCGAGATTAAGGGTTGCGCGCGAGCTAAGACACGGGTATGCTGCAACAATCAAGCAGGTTTCGAGAATGGTATACCTGGACACAGAATCACTGAAAGGTTTCATTTAGCTTTGAAAGGGAATTCGCGACGCGGGATAATCCACTGGAATCACTACCGCATAGAAGCAAGGCAATGGGAGGGAAAGCGCGGCATATGCCATCGGAAGTGGAGCCAGAATGGAACACCGCGCTTTCCCGCACGACATCCCGGACCGCAAAGCGCGCTGATATCTCACAAACGCCACCTAAACAACCCAACCGCGCTTTCCCTCCGAAGACCAGGAGTTCACCTCCAACATTTCCCTCCGAAGACCAGGAGTTCACATCCTACATTCCCCTTCGAAAACCTGGAGTTCACCTCCCACATTCCCCTCCGAAGACCAGGAGTTCACATCCTACATTCCCTCCGAAGACCAACAGTGCATCTGCCATACAAAAGGCTGTCAGTTCACACTACCCTCCCAAGACCAGCAGTACGGAGACGGACATAAAACAAACCAGGTGATCACATACAATGATCACCTGGTTGTTGCTGTTAAAAGGGGCATCAGCTGAACTTTTTCAAGTTACTGTCAACTTGAAATCCAGCGAAAGCTGATTAGTTTGCGCGTGCAGGAGCTGGCTGTGCCGGCTTTGCAGGCGCCGGCTCAACGCCAGCGAGTTTTGCAAACTCTGCCTCAGTGATGGTCTTACAGTTACCGTTGAATGTAGCGCCGAGCTCTACAGCGAGTCTGCGAACATTGAGGTTACCGTTTACTGTACATCCCTCCTTGAGAGTAAGCGTATCCTTGACAAAGAGATTGCCCTCTACCTTACCCCAGAGATCTACATTCTCGCAAATGATATCACCCTTTACGACAGCTGTATCACCGAGGACAACGCGTCCCTTAGATACAACCTTGCCTTCGAAAGTTCCGTCAATACGGATGTCAGTAGGTGAAGTGATCTCACCCTTGATGACTGTTCCGGCTGAAATGCGGCTGATGGAATTTACGTTTACCATAGGTTCTGATTTTGCCATATTGTTAATATTTTGATTATGCCTGTGGCTTGCCGTGGCAGTTCTTGAACTTCTTTCCTGAACCGCAAGGGCAAGGGTCATTACGACCGATCTGCTTCTCTACGTGTACCGGCATCTTGCTCTTAGGCTCTCCGCCGTTTGTCACGAGATCAGTTCTGCTTGTATTCATCTGGCTCATATCCGGCTTGCGTGGCTGGGCAGGAGCCTGAGCTGGCTGGTTTGCATCCCTGAGAGGAATGAACGCTCTGAGGAGGAATGCCACCACATCCTTGTTGAGTTCCTCAAGCATCTGACTGAAGAGGTTGAAGCTCTCGAACTTGTAGATGAGAAGAGGATCCTTCTGCTCGTATGTAGCGTTCTGAACAGACTGCTTGAGGTCGTCCATATCACGGAGATGCTCCTTCCAGCAGTCGTCGATGCGGTAGAGAGTGATGCTCTTGCTGATAGCACGGAGAAGCTCACGTCCCTCAGACTCGACAGCCTTCTTGATATTGAGCATAATAGGATATACCTTGCGTCCGTCAGATACCGGAATGCGGATCATTGCATCCTCAGGCATTGCTGCATTCTTCTCAGCGATATCCTTGAGGATAGGCATTGTTCTCTGCGCGATCACATCCATACGGCGACGCTGAGTAACGATCATATTCTCGTTGAGTTTCTCAGCTATCTCTTTAGGATTTGCCTTAGAGTAGAACTCCTCGTCAAAGCCAGGCTCGATAGAGAGCGATGACATCACGTACTCAGCGAACTCCTCATATGGCATTCCCTCTGCTCTCTCTGCGATGATAAGAGCAAGGTCCTGCATCATATTCATAACGTCGATCTCGACTCTCTCACCTGAAAGGGCGTTGCGTCTCTTGGTGTAGATCACCTCACGCTGAGAGTTCATAACGTCATCATACTCAAGGAGTCTCTTACGGATACCGAAGTTATTCTCCTCAACCTTCTTCTGAGCTCTCTCCACAGCGTTGTTAAGCATAGGAGCCTCAAGAACGTCTGACTCTGCCATACCCATCTTGTCGACCACAGAAGCGATCTTCTCACCTCCGAAGAGACGCATAAGCTTATCCTCGAGCGAGATGAAGAAGATAGACGAACCCGGGTCACCCTGACGTCCAGAACGTCCGCGGAGCTGACGGTCAACTCGACGGCTGTCGTGTCTTTCAGTACCGATGATGGCGAGACCGCCTGCGTTCTTCACTTCCTCCGGAAGCTTGATATCGGTACCACGACCCGCCATATTTGTAGCGATGGTCACTGTGCTCGGCTCACCGGCGTGCTTAACCACCTCTGCCTCACGTGCGTGCTGCTTGGCGTTGAGCACCTGGTGCTGGATGCCGCGGAGGCGGAGCATACGGCTGAGGAGCTCTGAAGTCTCAACGTCAGTTGTACCAACGAGGACAGGTCTTCCCTCCTTTGTAAGCTCTACTACCTTTGCGATGACTGCATCGTACTTAGCTTTCTTTGTTCTATAGATGAGGTCATTCTGGTCGATACGTGCGATCGGTCTGTTTGTAGGGATTACAACCACATCGAGCTTGTAGATTGACCAGAACTCGCCTGCCTCAGTCTCCGCAGTACCTGTCATACCTGAAAGCTTGTGGTACATACGGAAGTAGTTCTGGAGAGTGATGGTTGCGAATGTCTGTGTCGCAGCCTCAACCTTCACGTTCTCCTTGGCCTCGACTGCCTGGTGGAGACCGTCGCTCCAACGGCGACCTTCCATAATACGTCCGGTCTGCTCGTCAACGATCTTGATCTTTCCATCCTGGATGATGTAGTCGATCTCCTTGTCGAACATTGTATATGCCTTGAGGAGCTGGTTCACAGTGTGGACGCGCTCTGACTTGATAGCGAAGTCTGAATAAATCTCATCCTTCTTGATCTGCTTCTCCTCGAGAGAGAGTGAAGCGTCCTTCTGAACCTCTGCAACAGATGCACCTACGTCTGGAAGGACGAAGAACGATGTATCAGAAAGGTTGGCAGTGATGAGGTCGCGACCCTTGTCTGTCATATCAACAGAGTGCTGCTTCTCATTGATGACGAAGTAAAGCTCGTCAGTGATGAAAGGCATCTCACGCTCGTTGTCCTGCATATAGTAGTTCTCGACCTTCTGGAGGAGCTGCTTCATACCTGGTTCGCTGAGGAACTTGATGAGCGGCTTGTACTTAGGATATCCCTTGTATGCTCTGAAAAGGAGCACTCCACCGTCCTTCTCATTACCCTCTGCGATAAGCTTCTTGGCCTCGTTGAGAAGTGATGTGATGAGAGTCTTCTGACTAGAGTAAAGACGCTCTACAAGCGGCTTGAACTCCACGAACTGCTGATCCTCACCCTTTGGAACAGGACCTGAGATAATGAGTGGAGTACGTGCGTCGTCGATGAGCACCGAGTCGACCTCATCGACAATCGCGAAGTGGTGTTTGCGCTGAACGAGGTCGCCCATAGCCACCGCCATATTGTCGCGGAGGTAGTCGAAACCGAACTCGTTGTTTGTACCGAAAGTAATGTTGCAGGCATAAGCCTTTCTACGAGCCTCGCTGTTTGGCTGATGCTTGTCGATGCAGTCTACCGAAAGGCCGTGGAACATATAGAGAGGTCCCATCCACTCGGAGTCACGCTTAGAGAGGTAGTCGTTGACAGTAACGACGTGAACACCCTTGCCTGCGAGCGCATTGAGGAATACAGGGAGAGTAGCCACGAGAGTCTTACCCTCACCGGTAGCCATCTCGGCGATCTTGCCCTGGTGGAGAACGATACCACCGATGAGCTGCACATCGTAGTGTACCATATCCCAGGTAATCTCGTTGCCGCCTGCCATCCAATGGTTCTGCCAGAGGGCATACTCGCCGTCGATAGATACGAACTCCTTGTATGTGCTGAGGTCACGGTCGAACTGAGTCGCCTTCACCTTCACAACAGGGTTCTCCTTGAATCGACGTGCTGTCGACTTCATAATGGCGAATGCCTCCGGAAGTATCTCCTCGAGTACCTTCTCAATGGTCTCGTCAACTTTCTTTACAAGCTTGTCTGATTCAGTGGCAAGAGCCTCCTTCTCCTTGAGAGGGAGCTCCTTCTCGAGCTCTGCCTTGATCTCGGCGATTCTCTTCTCGTCTGCTGCGATGGCCGCCTGGATCTTTGCCTTGAGTTCGTCACACTTTGCTCTAAGTTCGTCGTCTGAAAGTCTGTCAATAGTTTCGTATGCAGCAAGGACCTTGTTGAGCACAGGTCTGAGCTGCTTCATATCTCGGTCTGCCTTTGTACCGAAAATCTTCTTGAAAACGTCTGTAAATGACATATTAGGTTAATTTATTATCCGTAAAAAAGGTTGTCTGTACACCCACGGCACAAACAACCTACAAAAATAGTGAAAAATAGTCATTTAGCAAAATCCAGAGGCTTCAGACTGCCAAATTGGCATTAGAATCTGACGCCTGCTGACAATGTGAACTGGCCACGCTTCATTTTCAGGTCATCAGACACATCACCTCTGTATCTGTTCACAAGACCCCAGTCATAACCGATTCTCACCTCGAGGATCTCAAAGAAATCCGCTCCGAGAGATGCGCCGAGCATAACGTCGAACCTTCTTAGCTTACCCTCTGGCAGCATACCGTTTGCAGCCATCCAAGATCCGAAATCTATAGTCTCCACACCATCGGAAACTTTAGTCTTTGCATTATAGTAATTATATGACACTGAAGCAGTTCCGAGACTTGTCTTTGCCTTATAATCCATCTTTGAAGAAAGGCCGAAAAGCATAGTAGGTCCAACTTCAGCTGCAAGACCGATATTGTATGTAAGCGGATAAGTATATTTTAGCTTTACAGGGATGTCAAGATAGTGCTCTGTCCTGTCTCCGACCATACGGGTAACAAGAGCAGGTCTGTTGCGTGAATCATCCTTTCTATGGTCATTCTGATAAAGGTAGTTGAGACCAGTCTGGAAATAGAGAGTACGGGGCACAAGCATAAAGTCCTTGGTCACACCGAGCACGAAGCCGTCGAGTCCGCCTGACCTTGTTGACTCTTCAGTCTCCCAGTCTCTTGTCCTGTATGAAGAGTGTACATATCCGAATTCAAGGCCGAAACCCTTGACTGCAGGGTGCTGAGGGCGCATATTAGGACGATGCATATGTCCCTGAGCGGAAGCGGCGGCAGATGCGACAAGCATCAGAGCCGCGAGAGCGATTGCATAGCGAATTTTCATAGTGATCACTTTAATTTTATCTGTCCTTGTACATATTCTCATAGTAGGCCATATAGTCACCCGATGTGACCCTGTCCATCCACTCCTGGTGGTCGAGATACCACTTCACGGTCTTCTCGATGCCCTCCTCGAACTGGAGCGAAGGCTCCCAGCCGAGTTCCTCGTGGAGTTTGGTAGAATCGATGGCATATCTGAGGTCGTGGCCGGCACGATCCTTTACATATGTGATGAGGCCGAGGCTGTGTCCCTCAGGGTTGCCGAGAAGACGGTCAACCACTGAGATCATCACCTTGATAAGGTCAATGTTCTTCCACTCGTTGAATCCACCGATGTTATATGTATCTCCATCCTTTCCGTTATGGAAGATGACATCGATCGCACGGGCGTGGTCCTCAACATAAAGCCAGTCACGCACATTCTCACCCTTTCCATACACCGGAAGAGGTCTACCGTGACGGATATTGTTGATGAACAAAGGGATAAGCTTCTCAGGGAACTGATATGGACCATAGTTATTAGAGCAGTTCGAGATCACTGTAGGAAGGCCGTAGGTATCGTGAAAAGCTCTCACAAAATGGTCTGAAGAAGCCTTCGATGCGCTGTATGGGCTGTGCGGATCGTACTTTGTCTTCTCTGTGAAGAAAGTGCCGTCCATCTGGAGTGCGCCATACACCTCGTCTGTGCTGACGTGGTAGAATCTGTATGCCCTGCCCTCTTCCTTCCACTGCTCCTTTGCCGCCTGGAGAAGGCTGAGAGTACCCATAACGTTGGTACGTGCGAAAGTGAAAGGATCCTTGATGGAGCGGTCCACGTGGCTTTCAGCCGCAAGATGGATGACTCCGTCTATATCGTACTCGGCAAAGATCTGCGCCATTCTTTCGTAGTCGCAGATGTCAGCCTTTACGAACACATAGTTTGGGCGATTCTCAACATCCTTGAGATTCTCAAGATTGCCCGCATACGTCAGAACATCAAGGTTTACGATCCTGTATTCAGGATATCTGTTCACAAACAGTCTGACGAGATTGCTTCCGATGAAGCCCGCGCCTCCTGTTATGAGGATATTTCTTTTGAACTGTTCCATATCTGTATTATGAATTCATATATTCTTTTACTGCAAGTCTGAGAGACTCTTTCCAATGAGGAATCTCCAGACCGAACGTCTCGCGCACCTTCTTCTTGTCGAGCACCGAATAGTGAGGACGGGCAGCCGGAGTCGGGAACTCGTCAGTCCTGCAAGGCATCACATTGCAGGTATGCCCCAGGAGGTCATTGATCTCCTTGGTGAAGTCATACCAAGAGCAGACTCCCTCATTTGTATAATGGTAAAGACCAGTGCGGTCGAGTTTATTCTCCTCGATTATATGCGACAGAAGGAATGCAAGATCCGCCGCATTCGTCGGAGTGCCCACCTGGTCGTATACGACCTTGAGCATCGGCTTAGACGCCGTAAGATCGGCCATCGTCAGGAAGAAGTTCTTACCTGTAAGGCTATAGAGCCAAGCTGTCCTGAATATCATATATCTGCATCCGGACTCAGCCACTGCCTTCTCGCCGGAAAGTTTAGTCCTTCCATATGCGCTCAACGGCCCTGTCTGGCTCTCCTCGCTGTACGGAAGATATCCCTTTCCGTCGAACACGTAATCTGTGGATATATGCATAAGGAGGGCGCCCGCCTTCAAGGCCGCACGGGCAAGATTTCCCGGAGCATCGGAATTGATCTTCTGAGCCATCGCCTCATCACTTTCAGCACGGTTTACATCAGTATATGCCGCACAGTTGATGATGACATCCACATCATCTCCGATGAAAGCCTCGACAGCATCACGGTCAGTGATATCAAGACTGACTGTCTTTTCAGACTCACGCACATCAGTAAACACATATGTGTGCGCAGATCCTTCAGCCTGTCGCATCAGCTCATATCCGAGCTGACCAAGCGAACCTGTAACAACTATCTTCATCCTTATCTGATATCCTTTAACTTAGGGTGGCAGCTGTCCTTTGCGGAAAGGAGTACCTTGTCAGCCGGTATTCTCCAGTCGATCGCAAGATCAGGGTCATCCCACGCCACTGCGCCCTCGCTTTCCGGGGCATAGTAGGCATCGCATTTATACTGGAACACCGCCTCTTCAGAAAGCACGCTGAATCCGTGTGCAAATCCCTTCGGGATGAACATCTGCCTGTGGTTCTCTTCCGAAAGTTCAACGGCAAAGTGTTTTCCATAGGTCGAAGAGCCTTCCCTAAGGTCCACCGCAACATCGAGGACCTTGCCTTTTACAGCTCTGACAAGCTTTGCCTGAGCATTTTCACCCTTCTGGAAATGAAGGCCACGTACCACTCCGTAGCACGACTTGCTCTCATTGTCCTGTACGAAGTTCACAGGTCCGATGACCTTCTCGAACTCCCTCTGGGAAAAAGCCTCAAAGAAATAGCCTCTGCTGTCTCCGAACACCTTCGGTTCGATGACATAGAGACCCTTTATATCTGTTTCTATAATATTCATATCAAATTATCTTCTGCCTGCACTGTCCGCGAGTCTGAGGAGATACTGACCATACGGATTCTTTGCCATAGGAGCAGCAAGTTCACGGAGTTTGTCGGCGTCGACCCAACCCTGTTCGAAAGCGATTCCTTCAAGGCAGGCGATCTTCTGTCCCTGTCTCTTCTCGATGACTTCAATGAAAGTCGAAGCCTCTGAAAGTGAATCGTGCGTACCGGTGTCGAGCCAAGCGAAGCCCTTGCCGAGAGTGTCCACCTTGAGTTCTCCCGCCTCGAGGAAATCCTGGTTCACAGTAGTAATCTCAAGTTCTCCACGTGCCGAAGGCTTGATTGTCTTGGCAACCTTCACCACACGGTTAGGATAGAAATACAGTCCTGTAACCGCATAGTTCGACTTAGGCTGAATAGGTTTCTCCTCGATGCTGATGCACTTGCCGTCCTTGTCGAACTCTGCCACACCATATCTTTCAGGATCGCTCACCCAGTAACCGAAGACTGTAGCAAGTCCCTCTTCCTCGGCTCTCTTTCTTGCTGTCACGAGCATTGTGTCAAGGCCGTTTCCGTGGAAGATATTGTCTCCGAGTACCATACATACCGAATCATCGCCGATGAACTCCTCTCCGATGATGAATGCCTGTGCAAGTCCGTCAGGGGACGGCTGCTCCGCATAGGAGAAGTTAACACCATAGTCGCTTCCGTCACCGAGAAGACGGCGAAAAGCCGGAAGGTCCACCGGTGTGGAGATGATGAGAATATCCCTGATGCCCGCCTGCATAAGCACAGACACCGGGTAATATACCATCGGCTTGTCGAATATCGGAATCAGCTGTTTGCTGATGCCCTTGGTGATCGGATAGAGGCGTGTTCCGCTGCCTCCGGCAAGTACGATTCCTTTCATATCTTAAATCAATGTATCTTCTGTATCTGGTCTGTATCCCGGATCCGGCGGCAAGGTCTTGCCTGCAGCCACCGCTCCTGCTCCGGCCGCTACGGCCAACGCGTCACACCTTTCGTTCTCAGGATGTCCAGCGTGGCCTTTGATCCAATGGAATGCGACTCTGTGTTTTCTGAGAAGCGGAGCAAAGCGCATCCACAGATCAGGATTCTTCACCTTTGCGAAGCCCTTTCTGATCCATCCCTCTAGCCAGCCTTTGTTGATGGCGTTCACAACATAGGACGAGTCGCTGTACACGTGCACTTCAGCATTGTCCCATCTGATGGCCTCCAGTCCCTTGATGACCGCAAGAAGTTCCATCCTGTTGTTGGTCGTAAGGCTGAATCCCTCCGACATCTCCATCTCACGGCCGGCGCACTTCAGCACCACTCCGTACCCTCCGGGTCCGGGATTGCCGCTTGACGCGCCGTCGGTATAAAGGAAGATCGGAGGTCTCGGCTGCTGTACGTTATCTGCCATAGTCCCGACTATTCGATGATTCTTCCGCCACGAGGCTTGATCTCTGTATCAGGCGCCTTGATGGTCATACGGTTTTCCACGAGGTCATCGTAATCCGCCCTGTGGTTGCAGATGTCAATTGCTGCATAGATAGCAGCCTTCATCGAGCGCGGATCTGCAAGATCACGTCCTGCCATCTCATATGCAGTACCGTGGTCAGGTGATGTGCGCACGATAGGGAGACCTGCTGTGAAGTTCACTCCATCCTCGAAGGCGAGGGCCTTGAACGGAGTGAGTCCCTGGTCGTGGTACATAGCCAGTACGGCGTCATATTTCGCATAGTTTGCAAGTCCGAAGAATCCGTCAGGAGAGTATGGACCGAAGGCCATAATACCCTCCTCGTTTGCCTGCTGAACAGCAGGAAGAATGATGTTCTGCTCCTCATCGCCGAGAAGGCCGCCGTCACCACAGTGAGGGTTAAGGCCGAGAACGGCGATCTTCGGTGCATCGATACCGAAATCCCTGATGAGGGACTGCTTCATAAGACGAAGCTTTCCGAGGATCTTCTCTGCAGTGATCGACTTCGGAACATCCTTGAGCTGAACGTGTCCTGTCACCACACCCACCTTGAGTCTGTCGCAGACCATAATCATCACGACGTCATCAACTCCGAACTTCTTCTCGAGGTACTCGGTATGACCTGTGTAACCGAATCCTTCGCCTGCCATAGCTCTCTTGTTGAACGGAGCTGTGACTAGCACGTCGATAGTGCCGGCCTTGATGTCCTCAACGGCCCTCTCCAGCGCTGTCATAGCAGCCTTCGCCGACTCAGGTGTCGGCTGGCCTGGCTCGACGAACACATTCTCAGGAAGACAGTTCACGATGTTCACTCTCTTCTGGTGTACGTCCTTTGCTGAATTGATCACGTTGGTATTGATCTGTTCGATGTCGTGGATATGCTTCTTGTAGAAGCCGAATATCTTGGATGATCCGTAGATCACAGGAGTGCAGAGGTCAAGTATCCTCTCGTCGGCAAGCGCCTTGATGATAACTTCGTAGCTGATGCCATTTCCATCACCCTGGGTGATGCCGACAGTAAGTTTTCTTCCCATTATAGTCGAGTTTATCTTAATATCTTATATTAACTTGCAAATATACAAACTCTTTTGGAAATACGAAAGCAGTTGCTTTTGTGACATTGATTTCGTAGATTTGCCTTGTTATGGCACAAATGGGATCAGATATGGAAGTGCAGTTTCTGCCGGGCGTAGGGCCTAAAAGGGCGGAACTGCTGCGAAAGGAACTGGGCGTAAGCACAGTGGGAGAGCTGCTGCGACTGTACCCGTTCCGCTACATCGACAGAAGTTCGTTTGTCAGGATTGCAGATGCAAGGCCTGATATGGCTTATGTGCAGTTCAGAGCCAAGGTCCTGAGACTTGATCTAATCGACAAGAAAAGGCTCAGCGTATGGGTGACAGACGGAAGCGGAGAGATGGAGATGGTGTTCTTCAAGGGCATCAAGTGGATGGTCGAGAAGCTGAAACCGGAAGCCGAATTCATATTCTTCGGCAAGCCTACGGCATTCAACGGAAGGATCAACATAGTCCATCCAGAAGTGGACCCCGTACCTGAAAATGGGGCTGCGAAGGTGAGCGGAGGTGCTATGACAGGAGTATATCCCAGCACAGAGAAGCTCAAGAACGCCGGTTTTACCGGGAAGATGATGACCAAGATAATGGAAGCCGCGATCGACAGAGGTCTGCAGGCTGAAAGGGAGACACTGCCGGAATATCTCATCAGGCAGCAAGGACTTGTGCCGCTGCATTTCGCTATGCGCAACATCCATTTCCCGAAGGATATGATCTCACTGGAGAAATCCAGATACAGACTCAAATTCGAAGAACTCTTCCTCCTGCAGCTGTCACTTCTGAAGCAGAAATATGTCCGCAGCAGAAACACGAACGGAATACAGATGCCTCGCGTCGGAGAAGCGTTCAACAAATGCTATGAAGCTCTCCCCTTCCCGCTGACAGGCGCACAGAAGAGAGTGATCACCGAGATCAGAAACGACCTGAAGAGCGGACTCCAGATGAACCGCCTTCTTCAGGGAGATGTGGGCAGCGGAAAGACTATGGTAGCTGTTCTGACTGCTCTGATCGCCATCGGAAACGGCTACCAGGCCTGCATAATGGCGCCTACGGAAGTACTTGCACAGCAACACTTTAAGAACATACAGAAATTCCTTGCACCGACAGGCGTCAAGTCTGCGCTTCTGACCGGAAGCACAAAGACTTCAGAGAGACGCGAAGTCCACGCTGGACTTGAGGACGGAAGCATCGGAATCATAGTGGGAACACACGCATTGATCGAAGACAATGTGGTGTTCAGGAACCTCGGACTGGCAATCATCGACGAGCAGCACAGGTTCGGCGTGGAGCAGAGGTCGAAGCTGTGGCGAAAGACCTCGGCGGGAGCGCCGCCGCACGTTCTTGTAATGACGGCGACACCGATTCCGCGCACTTTGGCGATGACTCTTTACGGTGACCTTGACGTGTCCGTGATAGACGAGTTGCCTCCAGGACGAAAGCCGGTGCAGACTATCCACGCGACAGAGGGCAAGAGGCCTGCGCTGTACAATTTTATGAAGGAGCAGATCCGTCAGGGAAGGCAGGTATTCGTTGTATATCCGCTCATCAATGAGACGGAGAAGCTTGATTACCAGAGTCTTGAAGCAGGAGCGGAAGACATAATGAACAAGTTCCCGTTCCCGGAATACAAGACAGCCGTCGTTCACGGAAAGCAGTTGAACGACGTCAAGAAATTCAATATGGATGCATTTGCGGCAGGACGCGCAGACATCCTTGTGGCGACATCGGTGATCGAGGTTGGAGTGGACGTTCCCAATGCGTCCGTGATGGTGATAGAAAGCGCCGAAAGGTTCGGCCTCAGCCAGCTGCATCAGCTTCGCGGACGAGTGGGACGAGGCAGCGAAAAGTCATATTGCGTCCTGATGACAGGACATAAGCTCAGCAAGGAATCGAAACACAGGATCGAACTGATGTGCGCTACCGAAAACGGATTCGAACTTGCGGAGGAAGATATGAAGATGAGAGGTCCGGGAGACCTCGAGGGTACACAGCAGAGCGGTCTGCCTATAAGTCTAAACATCGCCTCGCTGGCAAAAGACGGACTTATACTCAACGCCGCAAGGGAATGCGCGGATGCCGTGCTGAAGGAGGACCCTACCCTAAGCCTGCTGAAGAACCAGCCTCTTAAGGAAGAACTCAGAAAAGACAAATATCAGATCAAGGACTATAGCAAGATAAGTTAATGGTAACGGAACTATTACAGAAGTACATCTGGCTGGTGAACACTTTCATCAGAGCCGGAGAATACGGGCTTTCGCTCGATGACATAACCGGCAAATGGGAGGACAGGTTCGCCACAGACTATTCACGCCGCACATTCAACAATCATAGGGCAGCGGTGGAAGAGGTCTTCGGCATCCGCATCGAGTGCAACCGCAGCACGAACAGGTATTTCATCAGATATTCTGCAGACGTATCGGACGCCGACGCTGAAAACGCCTGGCTGATCAACACATTCACAGTAAATAACATCCTGAGAATGGGAAAGGAAAGACTTTCAGGTAGGGTTTCAGTGGAAGACATCCCGTCAGGACATCAGCATCTGACAACCGTAATGGAAGCGATGACAGAGTGTCAGGAAATGGTGATTTCATACCAGAAATACACTTCGTCAGAGCCTGACACATACACCATCAGGCCTTACGCTGTAAAAGAGTACGCAAAGCGCTGGTACATAATCGCTTATTGCGTAGAAAGAAAAGCGTTAAGAGTATACGGACTCGACCGAGTGGTTGACATAAACCTCACTGGAAAGCAGTTCAAGATGCCTTCCGGCTTTGATGTAGATGAGCTCTTTGCGACAAGCTTCGGCATTTACTTCGCCAACGGAAAGCCTATGGACATAAAGTTCAGGGTTTCTGAGACAGAGGCAAAATTCATCAAGGACCTCCCTCTGCACCGCAGTCAGGAAGAGATAAAGAGAGACAGCCAAGGAGTCACATTCAGCATCTTCGTATGTCCGGACAAAAATCTCATAATGGAATTGTGCAAATACGGTCCGCGGCTTGAGGTCCTTTCTCCGGAATCAGTAAGGAACGAAGTGCGAGACCAGTTGCAGAAGGCTCTCGCCCAATATTCGGAATAATCAATTAAAGACACATATAAATGAAGACTACTATGAAGGTCGGCAGTCTCATTCTGCTGACGGCAGTTGCAATCGGAATCGTTATGTTTATGAAAAAGGGAAATTCAGAACTCAGCAGCGAAGGCTACATCGCTAAAAGCGAGATCAAGGTAGAGGACGGCAAGATGACGCCTGAAGTCCTTCTTGCCTTCGGTCGCCTTTCCGACCCGCAGGTATCTCCTGACGGAAAGAAGATTCTGTACGGAGTAAGCTACACATCCGTAAAGGACAACAGAAGCGTAAGGAACCTGTTCATATGCAACCTTGACGGTTCTGACAATCAGCAGCTTACCACTTCAGGCAAAAGCATCGGCAACGCACGCTGGAGCGCCGACGGAAAGCACATCGCATTCACAATGGGAGGCCAGATATGGACTGCAGACATCAGACGCAGCCGCGGCAAATGGGCCCTCAAGAACGCCCATCAGATAAGCAATGTCCCTAACGGAGTCGGCGAGTTCAAGTTCTCTCCTGACCAGACAAAGGTGATGTACATCAGTTATGTAAAGAGTCACGTGGATTCACCAGCCGACTGCTACGCAGACCTCGACAAGGCAACCGCATATACCACTGACGACCTTATGTATAGACACTGGGATCATACTGTGATGGAGATTCCTCACACCTTCGTTTCCGAGTTTGACTTTGCTATGGAAGCAGATGCGATTACCCCTGAGACATCCACAGACCTCCTGTCAGGCGAGTCGGGGCTCTACGAGCTCCCTACCGAGCCTTTCGGCGGCCTTGAACAGCTTGACTGGAGTCCGGACGGCAGATACATCGCCTACTCGTGCAGAAAACTCGAGGGCAAGAGATACGCATTCTCGACAGACACAGAGATATACATATATAATGTGGAGACCGGAGAATGCTCACAGATCGAGATGGGCGGCGGCTATGACACAGACCCCGTATGGAGTCCTGACGGAACAAAGCTCTGCTGGATCAGTATGGAGCGTGACGGTTACGAGGCAGACAAGCAGAGACTTCTCGTAGCAACTCTCGACTGGAGCAACGGCACGATGCCAGAGGTGACTGACATCAGAGACGTTACCTCAGAGTTCAAGTACAACGCTGCAGGTCCTGTATGGAGCGCCGATTCAGAGAATATCTATTTCTCGTCTCTCGCCGAGGGTCTTCAGGGCATCTTCGTAGCTGTACACGGAGCGGAGACCTGGCTCATCGACAGAATCACAGACGAGGACAGATGGAACGACTTCGGTTCTCCTTTCCACATCACAGAAGAGGAAGGAACCGTTACACTTTACACTACCTGGTGCAGTATGGACTTCCCTACCGAACTCGTTGCTGTAAGACACAGCGAGACCGGCAACGAATACATTCCGGTAACAGACGAGAACGGTCACATCCTCTCACAGCTTGCCGACCACCAGACCGAAGCGAGATATGTGAAGACTGTGGATGGAAAGGATATGCTCACTTGGGTACTCTTTCCTCCTCAGTTCGACCAGACCAAAGAATATCCTGCCATCACAATCTGTCTCGGAGGCCCTCAGGGCACACTCAGCCAGGGTTGGTCATACAGATGGAACTACCGTCTTATGGCATCTCAGGGCTACGTTGTAGTACTCCCTAACAGACGAGGCACCACAGCGTTCGGTCAGGAGTGGACAGAGCAGATCTCCGGAGATTATCCCGGTCTGAATATGCAGGATTATCTTGTTGCCGCACGTTCAGTGAAGGCAGAGCCATATGTCGGTAAGATGGCGGCTTGCGGAGCAAGCTACGGAGGTTATTCGGTATACTATCTCTGTGGTACACACGGAGATGTGTTCGACGCATTCATCGCCCACGCCGGCATCTTCAATGAGGAGCATATGTATATGACTACCGAGGAAATGTGGTTCCCTAACTTCGACAACGGCGGTCTTCACGAGGCTGAGATCGACCCTCGAGTAGGCACACCGGAAGGTCCTGTCGGCCCGGCAGGAGACGGACTGACCTTCGGCGGCATCAAGCAGGGAGGTTCACCTTGGAGCACAGAGCCTAAGGCCGTGAGACACTACGAACTCTCACCTCACAAGCTCGTGACCAAGTGGCATACCCCACTTATGGTAATTCACGGAGGAATGGACTACAGAGTGCCTGTAGACCAGGGAATGGCAGCATACAACTGCGCACAGATGATGGGAGTACCATCAAGACTTCTCATATTCCCGGATGAAAATCACTGGATCCTCAAGCCTCAGAATGCGATGATGTGGCATCGCGAATATTTCCGCTGGCTTGATCAGTGGTGCAGATAGTTCAATGCTCTCTGTCTTCCGTCGCAAGGACAGCCGTGGCATAGCAGATGCTCATAGGGACGAAGTAGCACCAGGTGCTTACACACGCAGCCACAAGAAAGGCTGTTCCCAAAACCAGGCAAGCGATTGAACAGGTCTTTTCCATAACACAAAAGCTGTTAGAAAACCGTAAAATCCAATATAAAACTTTGCTGTATTGTGCAGACGAAAGTGCGAGCAAAATTAACACCAGTTTTGAAATTTCAAACAGAATTTCAGAAAATATTTTCATCAGATACGGACTTATAGTAACAAAACGGGAGACACAGCGATGTGCCTCCCTTTTTATGTAGCCCCAGGCGGAATCGAACCGCCACCGACGGAACCGGAATCCGTAATTCTATCCATTAAACTATAGGGCCCCGTTGCGACTGCTCGCAAAAGTCTCGCAAAGATAGTCAATTCTGCCTAATAGAGGACTTGGCGTATATTTTTTTTGATTTTTGGCACAGTTTTAACCATTATTTTGTAAATTTGTAGGATGTGTGTCATACACGATTGAAATCACAAAAAACTAACACAAAATAAAACACAAGATTATGGCAAACGAAAAGAAATTCGTCACTTGTGACGGTAACTGGGCCGCAGCGCATATCGCTTACCTTTTCAGTGAGCACGCAGCGATCTATCCGATCACCCCATCATCGACTATGGCCGAATATGTCGACGAGTGGGCTGCCCAGGGTAAGAAGAATCTCTTTGGCGAAGTTGTAAAGGTAACCGAGATGCAGAGTGAAGGCGGTGCAGCAGGCGCTGTTCACGGCTCACTTCAGGCTGGTGCCCTCACAACTACATTCACAGCATCGCAGGGTCTCCTCCTGATGATCCCTAATATGTACAAGATCGCCGGCGAGCTCCTTCCTACAGTATTCCACGTTTCTGCCCGTGCGCTCGCTTCACACGCCCTCTCCATCTTCGGAGACCACCAGGACGTGATGGCTTGCCGCCAGACAGGTTTCGCAATGCTCGCTTCAGCTTCTGTCCAGGAGGCTCTCGATATGGCGGCAGTAGCTCACCTTTCGGCTATCAAATCAAGCGTTCCGTTCCTCCACTTCTTCGACGGTTTCCGTACATCTCACGAGATCCAGAAGATCGAGCTCATCGACGAGGCTGCGCTCAAGGGAATGGTAAGCACAAAATCACTTGCTAAATTCCGTGCAAAGGCACTTTCACCAGACGCTCCTGTAACACGCGGTACAGCTCAGAATGCTGACGTTTACTTCCAGGCACGCGAGGCTTGCAACCAGTACTACGACGCAGTTCCGGATGTAGTTGCACGCTATATGGGCGAGATCAGCGAACTTACAGGCCGCGAGTACCGTCCTTTCGACTACTACGGAGATCCTGAGGCTGAGAACATCATCATCGCTATGGGCTCTGTGACTGAGACAATCAAGGAGACAATCGACTATCTCGCAGCTCAGGGCAAGAAGGTCGGAGTCCTCGTAGTACGTCTCTACAGACCATTCTCAGCTAAGTACTTTATGAAGGCTCTTCCTAAGAGCGTGAAAAGAATCGCGGTTCTCGACAGAACCAAGGAGCCAGGATCGCTCGGCGAGCCATTGTTCCTCGACATCAAGGCTCTCTTCCAGGGCGTAGAGGATGCACCGCTCGTAGTAGGCGGCCGCTACGGTCTCTCATCTAAGGACACAACTCCAGCTCAGATCGTTGCAGTTTACGAAAACCTCGAGCTTGCAGAGCCTAAGGACGGCTTTACAATCGGTATCGTAGATGACGTAACATTCAAGTCACTTCCTCAGAAGGAGGAGTTCTCAATCGTTAAGCCTGGTACAACTGAGTGCAAGTTCTTCGGACTCGGTTCAGACGGTACTGTAGGTGCGAACAAGAACACCATCAAGATCATCGGTGACAACACTGAGAAATACAGCCAGGCATACTTCGACTATGACTCAAAGAAGTCAGGCGGATATACTTGCTCACACCTCCGTTTCGGAGACTCTCCTATCAAGGCTCCTTACCTTGTAGGTACTCCAGACTTCGTTGCGTGCCACGTTCCTTCATACCTTTCAAAGTATGACGTGCTCAAGGGCATCAAGGAGAACGGAACATTCCTTCTCAACAGCCTCTGGGATGAGGAAGAGACTCTCAAGAGAATCCCTGACCACGTGAAGGCTATCATCGGAAAGAAGAACATTACTCTTTATATCATCAACGCGACAAAGATCGCTGCTGAGATCGGACTCGGCGGACGTACAAATACCATCCTCCAGTCTGCATTCTTCAAGATCACAGGCATCATCCCTTACGAGCAGGCGGTAGAATATATGAAGAAGGCTATCGTGAAGAGCTACGGAAAGAAGGGTGAGCACATCGTGAATATGAACTACGCAGCTGTTGACCGCGGTGGCGAGTACACAAAGGTTGAGATTCCTGCTGACTGGAAGGACATCACTGCAAAGTTCGAGAATCCGAACGCAGCCCGTCTCGCTCCAGACTTCGTAAAGCACATCGCTGACGTAGTGAACGCTCAGGCTGGTGACACTCTCCCTGTAAGCGTATTCAACGAGTGGGTTGACGGTACAATCCCAGCAGGCACAACTGCATATGAGAAGCGCGGTATCGCTGTAAACGTTCCTGAGTGGCAGGCTGACAAGTGTATCCAGTGCAACACTTGTGCATTCGTTTGTCCTCACGCTGCGATCCGTCCGTTCCTCCTCACAGATGAAGAGGCTGCAAACGCTCCAGAGGGCGTGAAGCTCACTCAGGGCAAGGCAGTGTTCAAGGAGTACAAGTACGGCCTCAGCGTATCAGTCCTCGACT
Source organism: Bacteroidales bacterium (assembly GCA_017546585.1). Lineage (GTDB taxonomy): Bacteria > Bacteroidota > Bacteroidia > Bacteroidales > UBA932 > Cryptobacteroides. The sequence continues at coordinate 51,265 of JAFYWC010000006.1, read as the reverse complement.
GTACAGGCTGCGGCAACTGTGCTGACGTATGTCCATCAAAGGAGAAGGCTCTCGTGATGAAGCCGCTCGGAACACAGGAGGCAGAACAGGCAAACTTCGATTACCTCAACGCTCACGTAGGCTACAAGGACAATGTTCAGCCTAAGACTGCAAACATCAAGAACGCTCAGTTCGCACAGCCGCTCTTCGAGTACTCGGGAGCTTGCGCAGGCTGCGGTGAGACTCCATACATCAAGACTATCACTCAGCTCTTCGGTGACCATATGATGGTTGCCAACGCGACAGGATGTTCTTCAATCTACGGTGCATCATTCCCTGCTGCTCCATATTGCAAGAACTCTGAGGGTCACGGTCCGGCTTGGGCAAACTCTCTCTTCGAGGACTTCTGCGAGTTCGGTCTCGGTATGAAGCTCGGTTCTGACAGAGCACGTATGACTGTTGCAAAACTTATGGAACAGGGTCTCGGATGCAGCTGCTGTACAGACGAGATGAAGGGCCTCTTCACTCAGTGGCTCGAGAACAAGAACGACGCAAAGGTTACACGCGAGGTTGCAGACAAGCTCATTCCTCTTTGTGAAAACTGCCAGTGCAACGTATGCAAGGGTCTCGTAGAGTACAAGACATTCATCCCTGCACGCAGCCAGTGGATCATCGGCGGTGACGGTGCATCTTACGACATCGGATACGGCGGACTCGACCACGTACTCGCTTCAGGTGAGAATGTAAACATCCTCGTTCTCGATACAGAGGTTTACTCTAACACAGGCGGACAGTCATCTAAGGCTACTCCAGCAGGTGCTATCGCGAAGTTCGCAGCTTCAGGTAAGCGCGTACGCAAGAAGGACCTCGGTATGATGGCTATGAGCTACGGATATGTATATGTGGCACAGGTTGCTATGGGCGCATCTCCAGCACAGTACTTCAACGCTATCAAGGAGGCTGAGGCTTACGACGGACCATCACTCATCATCGCTTACGCTCCTTGTATCAACCACGGTCTCAAGGCCGGTATGGGTCTTAGCCAGAAGGAGGAGAAGCTCGCTGTCGAGTGTGGTTACTGGCACCTCTACAGATACAACCCAGCTCTCGAAGGAACTGACAAGAATCCGTTCACTCTCGACAGCAAGGAGCCTGACTGGAGCAAGTTCCAGGACTTCCTTAAGGGTGAGGTACGCTTCGCATCCCTCTACAAGATGTATCCGGACTGCGCTGAGGAACTCCTCCAGAAGACTGAAGAGTTCGCAAAGGTACGTCTCGAGACTTACAAGAGACTTGCAAAATAACATAAATACCGATTCAATAAAGGAGGGAGACGTCAAAGTCTTCCTCCTTTATTGTTTTATGGTGATCGTATTATTTTACAAGGAATTGGCGAATGAGGCGGCAGAGGCGCGTGACAGCGAAAGCCTGGGACGGACGGAATACCACATCGAAGTATGAAGTCTTTTCACGGGATGATGACTGTGCATCAGCCTGCTGAGGAACGAAGACGGACATTCGGATACGGGAAATCACCTCGTCAGTTGAAGACTTGGATGGGACGAGTGCGATTGTCAGATCTGCATCACCGAAGATGGAACGCTCGAACCTGACATTAGGATGAACCTTTGAGAATGCGTCCAGGGCTGGGCCCACAAGGTATGCGTAGATTTCTTCGGAAGCGGCAATCTTCACCACGGACGGGCTTACCTTTGAGAACATATCGCCGACAGAGGCACAGGTCTCCATAAGTTTCTTCACATAGATCATCAGCACTTCAGCGTCTGCCGTAGGGACGACCTCTCCTCTCAGGCGCTCAAAGAGTTTTCTGCCAACGGTCTTCTCCAGTTCTGCGATGTTCTGGCTTACTGCCGGCTGTGATATGCCGAGGGCGGCTGCAGCTTTTGTAAAACTGCGCTCATTCACCACAGCGATAAACACTTCAAGTCTGAAATCTTCGAGCATATAAACGATGTATTTATGCAAATATAGAGATATTTTCATTACATTTGTAGATTACATTGGACATCTGTGTCTAATTAAGACCCAAGATCAACAAAACCAATTACATACTATGAAACGTTTATTTATTTTCATCGCGGCCATTTTCGCCGCTGCGGTTGCTTTCGGTCAGACTCCGCTTCCTAACGATCCTGCAGTAAAGGTAGGAAAGTTGGAGAACGGTATGACTTACTACATCCGCCACAACGACCAGCCGGCTCAGAGAGCAGAGTTCTACCTCGCTACTGACGTCGGAGCGTTCCAGGAGGCAGACGACCAGGACGGTCTCGCTCACTTCCTTGAGCATATGTGCTTCAACGGCACAAAGAACTTCCCTGGAAAGTCACTTCTCAACTGGCTTCAGAGCATCGGAGCAGAGTTCGGTAGAAACATCAACGCTTCTACAGGATTCGAGCAGACTCAGTATATGCTCAACAACATTCCAATCGTACGTGAGACAATCATCGACTCTTGTCTCCTCGTTCTTCACGACTATGCACATTTCGTGACTTGCGACCCTGAGGAGATCGACGCAGAAAGATCTGTCATCCTCGAGGAGAAGAGAACAAGAAGCGATGCAAGCTGGAGAATGTTCGAGAAGACTCTCCCTTACTACTACGGTGACACTCCTTATGCAAGAAGAACGCTCATCGGCGGCGAGGAGCAGCTCAAGACTTTCGCATACGAGAGCCTCACAAGCTTCTACGAGACCTGGTGCAGACCTGATCTTCAGGCAATCATCGTTGTCGGCGACGTAGACGTAGACCAGATCGAGGCTAAGATCAAGTCTATCTACGCTGACATTCCTGCAGCAGTGAATCCAAAGGACAAGATCTACTATCAGCTCCCACAGAATGTGGAGCCTATCGTAGGTATCATCACAGACCCTGAGAGCACTTCATCAAGCATCGAGGTCCTCTGGAAGAACCAGCCTATCCCTAAGGAGTTCAACAACACTGTCGAAGCATATATGATGGATCTCGCAAAGGTATATGTACGTTACATTATGTCTGAGAGATTCAATGACATCACTGCAAAGCCAGGCGCACCTTACCTCGGAGCAAGCCTCGGTATCGGAAGCCTCTGCACAACTTGCGAGGCTGCGTTCGGTAGCGTGGAGTTCAAGGAGGGCGATGCAGCCAATGCATTCGCAGCGTATATGTTCGAGGTAGAGAAGATGAAGAGATTCGGCTTCACAGAAGGTGAGGTAGAGCGTGCAAAGGCTAAGATCCTCAGCCACTACGAGCAGGCTGTAGAGGCTGCTTCTACACGTAAGAACGCAGACTTCGTAAGACCTCTCCTCAACGCATTCTACCACAATGAGTCATATATGGAGCCTGAGACAGAGCTTCAGGTTGCTCAGATGATCTGCGACCAGCTCAACTCAGCTATCCTCAGCCAGCTCGCAGCTTCTCTCATCACTGACGAGAATATGGTGGTTATCTACAACGGTCCGGAGAAGGAAGGTCTTGCAAACCCTACAGAGGAGATGTTCCTCGGAATCATCGCTGCTGTAAAGGAGGTTGAGATCGAGGCTAATGTAGAGGAGACTGTAAACGAGCCTCTCATCAGCGCAAACCTCAAGGGTTCAAAGGTCAAGAAGACTGCAGAGGGCATCTACGGCTCAACTGTATGGACTCTCAAGAACGGCGTGAAGGTGACTGTCCTCCCTACACAGTACAAGAAGGATCAGGTTACATTCGACATCGAGTGGAAGGGTGGAAAGACTCTCATCGCTACTGAGGATATGCCGTCATTCGAGGAGAACATCTGGGCAGTATACCGTCAGAACTCAGGTCTTTCGAAGTTCCCTAAGACTACCCTTTCAAAGCTTCTCGCAGGAAAGCAGGTAGGCGTTTCTCCATACATCAGCAACGCTGCACACGGAGTAAGCGGACACAGCTCACCTAAGGATCTCGAGACTGCATTCCAGCTCGCATACCTCAACATCGTAGATCCACGTTTCGACGCTGAGGAGTACGAGACAGGCATCGAGCAGATCAAGGCTGTCCTCCCTAACCTCATCAACACTCCAGACTTCAAGTTCCAGCAGTTCCTCAACGACAAACTTTACGGCGGCAACGAAAGAGTTGTGACCATCAACGATGAGGTTCTCGAGAACGCAAGCCTCGCTACAATCGAGAGAGTATACCGTGACCTCTTCAAGGGTGCAAACGGAGCTAACCTCACTATCGTAGGTAACGTTGACCTCGAGACTCTCAAGCCACTCGTGGAGAAGTACTTCGGTTCACTCCCTAAGGGCAAGAAGGCTACAGAGGTGAAGAAGGAGAATCTCATCCAGATCGTGAAAGGCGTTTCAGAGAACGTTCTCAATGTGGAGATGCAGACTCCTAAGAAGACCATCTTCCAGGTATGGAGCGCATATATGCCGGTATCTACCAAGGATATGGTTACCCTCAAGGTTGCCAACTATGTACTCGATATGATCTACACACAGACCATCCGTGAGAAGGAAGGCGGTACATACGGCGTAGGCACAAGCCTCAGCGCAGCTAGAGAGCCTTACTCAAGAGTTACATTTATGGTTCAGTTCGACACTAACCCAGAGCAGGCAGAGAAGCTCGGCGGACTTACTGCAAAGTACCTCAAGGAGTTTGCAGAGAACGGTCCTACAGCAGAGCAGCTTTCTATGGCTCTCGAGAACCTCAAGAAGAACGTTCCTGAGTCAAGAATCAACAACTCTTACTGGAGCAGCGCTCTTGAGCTCAACCGTGACTTCAACATCGACTACGACCAGGAGTACGAGGCAGCACTCAACAGCGTATCGGCTGAGGATGTGAAGGCTCTTCTCCAGGCAGTTCTCGCTCAGAACAACTTTACTCAGATCGTGCTTGCTCCTCAGGAGTAAGCACATCTGTGCATAAATACAAAAAACGCTGCCCAGGAAACTGGACAGCGTTTTTTATTTGTAAGCAGTGATTACTCACCAGCTACGATTGCACCCATTGGGCAAGCATCAGCGCAAGTACCGCAGTCAATGCAAACGTTAGGATCGATCTTATAGATGTCACCCTCTGAGATAGCGCCTACTGGGCACTCTGGCAGGCAAGATCCACAAGCTGCGCAGTCTTCTGTAATTCTGTAAGCCATTTCTAAATTATTTAAATTGTTAGTATAGTCTTTGCAATAGATGTGCAGAGACATCAGTTCTGCAAATTTAGTCATTAATTTTGATATTCAAAGAGCGTTTTGTGTTATCTTTGTCTTGATAATTTACTCGAAATATGAAGTCTCTCAAATATTGCATACTGGCTGTCTGCTTACTTTTGACAGCGTCCTTGTCGGCTGTTGCTCAGGAAAAGATATCCGACGGTCTGGTCGTGGACAAGACCGTATACAATTTCGGCGACATCCTGCTGGACAGCGGTCCGGTCTCGTGCACCTTTAATGTGACCAACGAGTCACAGACACCTGCAGTCATATATAATGTAGTATCCACTTGCGGATGTACAAACGTAGAGTGGACAAAGGAGCCTATCAGACCAGGAAAGACAGGAAAGATCTCTGTGACATATTCAAATGACGAGGGTCCGTATCCTTTCGACAAGACCCTTACAGTATATGTATCAGATGCAAAGAAGCCTGTACTTCTGAAGGTAAGAGGAAGATCTATGCAGGAACAGAAGCCGCTTGAGGAACTTTATCCCATAGCATACGGTCCGCTCGGAGTGCGCGAGTCAATGATCAAATGCGGAAACCTCGAACAGGACAGACAGAAGAGCGATGCGGTAATGGTGGCGAACCTTTCAGACAAGCCTCTCACAGTAACTTTCGGAGACGTGTCTGAGAATCTCAGCGTATACGTATCCCCTAACCCGATTCCTGCAAGAAGTACTGCAGAGATGACCTTCACAGTAGACGCTTCACGTGACCTCTGGGGAAAGAACCGTTATTGGGCGACCCCTCAGATGAATGGAAAAGCATATAAGAACAGTGAGGGTGACAGCAGAATCGGCTTCTGGGCATTCACCAAGGAGAACTTCAGCCACGTCAGCGACAAGGAGAAAATGTCAGGCCCTAGGCCTATGTTCAAGGAGAGCACATTCAACGCCGGCAAGGTGAAGCAGGGTGATGTGATCCACGCGGAATTCACATTCACCAACGAAGGAAAGAAGCCATTCACCGTATATAAGGTCGACGCTGACGCAAAATGCTGGTCACACAGCGACATCCCTGGAGCAGACCCAGATGAAAAGGTAACATTCAGAGTGCACGTAAACACCAAGGATATGCCTAAGGGTGAGATGCTTACAATCATAAATCTTACCACTAACTCCCCTCTCCGTCCGGTCATCAACCTCTTCGTTGCCGGTTGGATCGAATAGCCATATAAAACGAGCCCTATGCTTCATCTTCTCATAGATATATTAAGGAATGCTGTGCTCATCACCGGTCTTGTGATCGTGATGATGATGATGATCGAATCGTTGAACATAGAATCCAAGGGAAAGCTGTTCAACGGACTCAGAAAGACCAAGGTCGGCCAGGTGATATTCGGCGCTGTCCTCGGCTCCATTCCCGGATGTATGGGAGGATTCGCGACAGTTTCCCTGTACACCCACAGGATGTTCAGTTTCGGAGCGTTGGTCGCGATGATGATAGCATCATCAGGCGACGAAGCCTTTGTAATGCTGGCTATGATACCGGATCAGGCACTGATTCTTTTCGCAATACTTTTCTGCATAGCTGTCGTTGTCGGAATAGCTACAGACTTCGTCAAGGACAGAATCCACAACAGGCATTGCCACAAACACAGCCACGAGGAATGTGGAGTGGTTACAGAGTGCCAGGCCGGATATAAAATCCACGAGGAAGAGACCCACAAAGCGGAAGGAAAGCCGGCAAGACATTTCGGATGGAAACGAATCGTACTTCTGGCGGGACTTGCAGTCTTCATCACTGCCTTGGCTACAGGACAGTTAGGTCACGATCATTCTGCGCACAGCGGAGAGTGCGAGCATTGCCATTGCGAGCACGAAGCGCACGCACACACTGGGCACACAGAGCCGTCGCTCCACATTGACCTCCTCAGCGAAGACTGGATGAACGTGCTGTTCGCAGCACTCAGCGTAATCGTGCTTATAGTACTTGTATTCGCATCAGATCATTTCGTGGAAGACCATATGTGGAACCACATCGTCAAGAAGCACCTTCCTACTATCTTTGCCTGGACATTCGGCGTCTTGCTCGTCATCGGCATCGGTCTGCAGTACATCGACATAAACCATTGGATCAGCGACAATACTGCGCTTATGATCCTTATAGCAGCCCTTGTCGGCATTATCCCGGAATCGGGTCCGCATCTTGTTTTCGTGACTCTTTTTGCAGCCGGAGTAGTTCCTTTCCCTGTACTTCTTGCCAGCTGTATATCACAGGACGGACACGCATCCATTCCTCTCCTTGCAGAAAGCAAGAAGAGCTTCGCATACGCGAAGCTCCTCAATCTGCTGGTCGCATTGGCCGCAGGTTATGCTGCAATGCTTTTTATGTAATCTTAGTAGACAAGTTCCACCTTATCGATCCACAGCTTCGATGAACTGCATCCTGTGAAGTAGTCACCATACTGTGACGCTGCGCAGGAGATTATGATGTGTGTTGGAAGCGTCTCGATCGTGTGGTAATTCAAAGGAATAGTATACTGAGCCCACTCCCAGGTCTCCGCGTCGACCATTGACGAACCGTTGAGCATATATCCTTCCTTGTGAATGATGAGTTCACCGTTGGCGATTGTGCTCTGATCGTTATTGAAGTCGACAAAGGTACTTGCATCTGTGGTGTTCACGTGGACTGGAGAATCCTTTGTACCACCGTATGTCCTATAGTCCCAGGTACCGAGAGCCACCTTGATCTGAGCTCTATCGTAGTCATTCTTTGTAAGTGTAACTCCCGGAGGCATCTTCTTGCCGATGATATCCACATTGGATGTGGTATAACGGCAATAAAGCTTGACTGCAAGAGGTCTGGTAGTCCAAGGACGTCCGAAGTTCACCATACCGCCCTCGGTTCCCACGAGGCCTGCAAACTGACCGGTGAAGAGGTTACCCGCCGCAAGGATACCAGCCATCTGGCTTGTCTGGGCGCATACTGACTGCTTTCCGTCTACCTTGCTCTGCTTATCGATGGTAGTGATGATGATACCCATATTCGCAGAACCGTTGACTCCCTCTGAACCTTCTCCGTTGCCGGATCCCCAGAACATTGTCTCACCTTCCTCGACTCCGCAGAACGGATCGTAGAACTTGTAATAGTTTGAACCGCTTACAAGGCTTGCATACTCGAAGCTTCCGTTAGGGATTCTTGTATCGGGAGCAGTCAGGAACTCCATTGAAGGAGTCTTGTCGTCACCGCTTGACACATACACCTCATATTCTGTAGAAGGCTGGAGTCCTTTGATGTCGGCTGTGAAAGTACCTCCATCCGAAGTCACGTCTGCTGCATCTACATCCATCCACTCCTCTGTTCCTTTCGGTCTGTAGTGGAATACGGTCTCCTTTCCTGCCACAGCCATTGCTGTAACATATGCAGATGAGGTCCAAGGGTTTACATTGACGATCTCGACGCTGATATCAGTCTCCTCAATGTAGATGGTCCAGGTCTCGGTCTTGCCGAATGCAGTGACATCGACTTCGAGTCCCATAGTGAAATCCTTCATCTGCTCAGGAGCAGGAGAATATGTAGTGATGTCCTTTGGACCAAGTTTGAGGGATGTTACTGTAAGGTTGGCTATGTTTGTTCCTGCCGAAACGTTTGCGACAACCCTGCAGTTGTAGTCGTCGATGACAGAACTTCCGATCTGTCCTGCAACGGTAAAATATCTTTCTATAGGTCTTACTGCCTTGATGGTCCACTCATAGTCCTGATATGTGGAAAGATTGAACTTCAGAGGAGAAGTCAGATCGTGGACTCCGAGAAGCTGAATTGAAGCTTTAGTAAAGTCAACGTCAAAATCCACAGACTGTATCACCACCTTGCTGAGGTCAGTAGTCTCCGACACATAAACTGTCACTACCTGATAGTCATAATCAATCTCAACCTTCACTGCATCCTGCACAGTCATAGATGTGATGTTAGGCACCACAACCGGATAAGGAAGGTCATTGTGAATACATCCCGTAAGGAATGCAAATGCACATACTATTGATAATATCGCTCTTCTCATACTACATATGTATAGTGAGTCCGAAACTCAGGTTCAACAGATTGAGGCCGGCCTGTGCCTTCCAGCCCTTGTGAGTTCCCGCTTCCCCTTCAGCATCGTATGCCGTAGTTGTAGCGTATGAGAGATCTGCAATGGAAATGTTTGCCTGTACAGATACGTTGTTCATCGGAAAATATACGACTCCCGGTGCAAAAGCGAAATTAATCTTTTCCTTGACAGTATATGAAGATCCACCCTCACCTACAGCAAACTGTGTCTTAGACCTGGTGTATCCCAGGATATAATCCCAGAATATGCCAAAACGTCCCTGCTTGTCTATTCCGATGTATGTTCTCTGGAAGACAGCTCCACCCATAGAGTTGGATGTAGCGCTTACATCACTCACAGAAAGGCTGAGATTTCCGAGAAGGTCCGCAGTAGCCGCATCGACCATTCCGCCAGCCTTGAGGTAGTTGAACTTCACGCCGACTGCGTGATTGTCCTTGAAGGTATAAGCAGCCTCAGGCGCAAGCTTGAGCATTGAAGCTCTTGCACTAAGGCCCTGAAGCATAAGCATATAGTCACTGTTTGCACTATTGAAGTCAGCATACATCACAGAAAGGCCGCACTGCCATCCTCCCTTTGGAGCAATCAGACGGTTGGTAAGCCTGTTCTGCTTTGTCGTGTCCATAGGTGTGATTTCCGAACCAAGGACAACCTGTCCTGCGGCTGGAAGTGCCGCCATAGCCATAATCAAGGCTACTAATATTCTTGTTATTGTCCTCATCATAGAAAATAGTAAGCTATACCCACCCCTACGGACAGGAGATTGATCATAAATCCTGCTGAAGCAGAATCAGAACTACCGTACTCCACCTGGTTGTGGATCTGGTTTTCCCACTGGTAATTCACTCCGAACACACCGATATTCATCTCTACAGCCAACCTGTCTGTAAGGAAGGCAACGAATCCTGGGTCTACACCAAGCTGAATCGAATACGCCTGATTGTAAGTTCCGAACACCTGGTCTCCTCCTGCATTGAAGGCCTTGCCCTGCTTGAATGATCCACCAAGGTGAAGATCCGCAAACATAGCAACTCTCTTGGAGTTACCGAACGGAATGAAGGCACGGAAAACTCCGAATGCGCTGTATTTGTGCTGGATCTGATAACAATCAGCAGCATTCATCTCTATTCCTGCTACGCCGAGGTCGGCAGAAGCAAGATCGAACATATTGCGTCCGTAAGAGAACTTCAGTCCGACAGCCATATTGTCCTTGATGGCATACATCACCTTCGGATTCACCGAGACATTGTAGCCAGTGGAATTGATATTGCTGATCACCAGAAGGCTGTTCGCATCATTGATGTGCTGTGAATACCTGGCTGTTCCGCCAATTCCCCACGTTCCCTTCTTGATGAAAGGCGACGAAGGGACAGTCTCATAGCCACGGTCATACTGCTGAGCCCCGGCGCTCATTGCACCGAGGAACAGCAGAATTGATATTAAGATTGTCTTTCGCATCAAATTGTATTATTCATATATAAGCTCAACTGCGTCGATCCAGAGCTTAGTCTTGTCGTAACCGGTAAAGTAGTCTCCGAACTGGGATGCTGCACAAGATATGACGATATGGGTAGGATAAGCGTTGAGATTGCGGTACTCAAGAGGGATGATGTATTCGATCCATCCTGTTGTTGTCGCTGTAACCTTTGCTCCCTTATTGATCGAGTATCCGTCATTGTAGATGATTACATCACCGTTTGCGATTGTGCTGCGATCAGTGTAGAAATCCACGAATGTCGACTCATCGGTAGTGTTTACGTGAACAGGGCTGTCCTTTGTTCCGCCATATTTCTTGTAATCCCAAGTTCCGACAGCAACCTTGATCTGTGCACGGTCATAGTCGCTTGTAGAAACTCCGAGGTTATTGTTGTTCACGATGTTGAACTTGCCTGTAGAATACTTGCACCATATCCTCAAGGCTGAAGGGCGGCTTGTCCACGGACGGCCGAAGTTCACCATACCTCCGCTTGTACCTACAAGGCCTGCAAACTGACCAGTGAAAAGGTTACCTGCAGCAAGCATTCCGACCATTGACGATGTCTGAGCCACTACTGACTGGTTGCCGTCCACCTTGTCGGAAGTATCGACAGTGGTAATCACGATACCCATACTTGCAGAACCCTTGACGCCCTCGGATCCCTCGCCGTTACCTGAGCCCCAGAACATATATGAAGCATCAGCCACTCCACAGTTAGGATCGTAGAACTTATAGTAGTCCTCGCCTGAAACCTTGCTCACATACTCGAAGCTTGCATTTGGAAGGTTCGGAGCAGACTCTGTTGTGAAGGTCATTGTGTCACCGTTATGAACACCGTCGATCACAAGCGCATATGTGTACTCTGTCGATGGCGTAAGGCCTGTAAGCTGAGTTGACCAGGTACCGTCAGCTTCCTGCTGCGCATCTACGTAGGTCCAAGAAGATCCGCCGTTCGACGAATAACCGAACTGCACAGTCTTGCCCTCGCTGTCTGAAGCGTCGACATCAGCGTGTACGGTAGCGCGGGTTGCCCAGATCTCATACACCGATGACGGAGCAAGTCCTGTTGTCACTGGTTCGAAGATGATTGTGTCATCCACAACTTCAGTAGTGCGGTCAACCGAGAGCGAGAACTCAAGGTCACCATCCTTGATTGTGTATACAAGGTTCATATTGTACAGTTTGCCCGGCTGAACGTTTTCGATGACACCTGTCTTAGTGAATGTCGAACCGTCTTTTGCGAGCGCACCTGTGAAAGTCCAGGTGAAGCTTGGCTCGAAAAGGTCTGTCACAATATAATATCCTTCTGCTCCTGACTTGTCTGCACTATATGTCAGACGGCTTCCTGCCTCATCGCTGAGAGCGAGAGTCATAGTGTAGCCTGACTTGAAGTTCTCTGCTACGGTAGAATCGAAGGAAACCTTGGTCACGGCATTATTCACATTGGCAACGACCTTGACAGAAGTCACCTGATCGGCAATGATCTCGAATTCCTGTGAACCCTTGTAGCTTTTGCTGTCCCACGATGCGACAGCCGGCTGCTGTGCTGCTGCCTCACCCGCAATGACATCCACACGATATCTGTCAGCCGCAAGATAAAGCGGAGAAGGTATCTGTGAATATGTATAAGAGCGTACGAGACCGCTGAAGTCTGCCTTGTAGATGTTTACCTTGGCAGTATTGTAGAGATCATCCTCAGAAATGGCCTTTGTTACTCCATCGACTGTCATATCGACGCAAAGCACTCCTTCGCCATTGTTCTCCGAGAAATCCTGCTTTACGCACGAGACTGCTCCCAGAGCAAGTCCCAATGCTATGATCGAGAAAATCTTCTTCATATTGCAGTCCTCCCTACTCTACAATCATAGTCACAGGTATCTTATTAGTACAGAATGCGTTGTCAACGATGGTCATAAGGAATGTATGAACACCTCTATAATTGATGATTGCATCCTGGGCTGCGCTCAAGTCAAATGCGACCTCTGTAAGTCCGAGGAGTTCCTGTCCGTGAGGGAACGGAACCACCTGGAAGATGACCTCATTTGCAGCTGAAGGGTTGATAAGGTCGATCACTGCTCCGCCGGCAGCATCAAGCGCATTGTTGAATGCTGTATTGTCAGACTGCACCTCAACTGAGAACTTGAGGATACCGCCAGGTACTGTAGCCTTGAGCTTGATTGCCATATCCCTCACATCCGCAGGGACGATGATCATATTGGTAAGATCTGTAAGTTCCTCATCACAGCCTGCATCATAATCGAATTCGAGAGTGATGCCGCCGTCACCCTTAGGTGCGTCCGGATCTTCACCGATCACTTCTTCGTTGGCATCTACGGTATTGTTGAGCACCTCATCAGAGATAAGGTCATTGATTACGATGTCGAAAGTCGCATCTCCCTGCTCATTCTTCTTAGGAATGAACTTGATCTGGCGCCACTGCTTTGCAGAGATTCCAGTGAATGTCTTCTGCATTCTTGTACTCTTTCCGCCAAAGTTTCCCTTGTAGATGACAGTCATTGTACTGCCCTCGCCTACAGCGAAATAGCCTGCATTCTTGTCATATGAGCCGTCTGCATTCAAGGCGTATGTCAAAGGATGACCTGCAGTCACCTCAACAGTAGCCTCACCGGCACCTGTAATACCTGCAAGGAACTCGTCACTGTAATCCACTGTTACCTTGCACTGAAGGAGTGTACAGGTGAGATTTCCGATTTCTGTGACTTCACCTGCCTTTATGATGAACTTCTTTGACACTCCGTAGATAGGATTCTCCCAAGAAGCCATAGGCACGTCACCTGCCAATGAACTTGCAGTCAAAGTATATACACCGGCTGGAAGAGTGATCTTGTCACCGTTCTCCTTTACTTGGGCATATGTAGTTGTGGTAACTATGATGTCTTCATCATTGAGAATCCTGATTGAATAGTTGTCTCCTGCAGGATCTGCCTTGGTCACGACTGCCTCGTCAACCTCAAGCGAGAACTCTCCGAATGAGAGAAAGCCGTCTCCCTTGGCATTATGCACCGGTGATTTCTGGCAAGAAGCCAAAAGAACGAGAACCGATGACGCAAAAACAAGTATCTTCTTCATAATAATATCCTCCCTTAATCATTGAGTTCAAGATCACCGAGGTCGATGGTCTCAACATTGTCATTAAATGTCACTGTAATGCTTGAGCCGCCTACATTGGCCGCATCAAACATGATGGAATATGCTGTAGCTTCATTCAGAGAAGCATACTCCTTGCTGAAGGTCTGAGTCTTTGTCTCGCTTGTCAGTGTGCCTTCAAGCGTGAACTTGTAGCCGTCGACAAAAGCAGCCTTGGTCTCATCCTTGGTGAAAGTGACGATGTGCTGGTTGTTTCTCTTGAGCGAGAATGTGTAATCCTTGTAGTAATTTCTGAAATTCTCAGTACAGCCGATCATAATGACTGTATTTCCAAGACGTGCAGAAATCTGTACCTCGGAAGTCTGACCTCCGGCTACAGTGAAATCTGCAGAACCTGTGAAGAAAGGCTTGTCGAAGCCTTCATCCTCCATATCACCGTAAGAAGCGGTGACCTTGTAGCTTCCTGCCTTCAGAAGAGTGGCAGAATCCCATTCAGAAAGTTTTCCTTTCCATACTGATGCAGAAGATGCATCTACGATGGAAAGATTGAAATCTTCCGATGACGGCAAAGTCGTGTACTGTGACACATTGCTTTTGGTCAAGTCGGCGATCTCATAGTCGCCGTTCAAGACAAAGGACACCTGACCGTTGCCTTCCATCTGGTTCTTGGTGCACGAAAGTGCTGCAAACAGAACCAACATTCCAAGAATTGTCTTCAAGTGTTTCATTGTACTGGTTTTGAATCTTATCTTATTTTGCAATCTGTACTTTTATATTGTCGATATAGACATTGAATTCGGCATTGCAAGCGAATGCTTCCTCACCTGTGAATATCGAGTAGAACGCTATTCTGGTAGCTGATGTCGCGCCAGACAGGTACGACTCGTAAGTCGGGAATGAGGCATCGAAATCACTCTCACCGAAATCGCTTGTCATAGGATGCGAATCCTGTCTTGAACCGAAGTCATTCAATGATGATTCATATGTCTCATTAAGTCCTGATGTACCTGTAGGCACTCCGTCAAGGACTCCTGCATTGTTATGCGTTGCAATGCAGAGCTTGATATCGGAAGCAGTTGACGAGCTTGACTTATGGAGATATCCACCAGCATCGAACACCAGCTTGAGATCGACTGTCTTACCGTCCTTGAGACCGCTCATCTGAGGAGTGTCCAGTCTTCCGTGATGATAGGATGCGAAAGTCAATGTCATATTGACAAGAGGAATTGTCATACTTACGCACTGATAGCGTGTATTGATACGCATACAGTTTCCTGTTGTCCAATATCTTGAAGCATTCCAACCGGTATGCGACATACATCCGTCAAGGCTGTTGCCTGGCTGGTCTCTGTCTTCCTGTGCAAAACTGTTGTTGCCATAGCTTTCGCCTTCGGCATATATGCAGGAGAAGTCTTCGAACAAGAGATAAGGGACTGTGAGGGACAATGATGTAGTGCCCTGTCGGTCGATCGACGGCATTGTGAGAGTCTCGCTCATCAGAGCATTGTCCGTATCATAGGTCACATTGATCACCTGATCGCTGAATGCCTTGTAAGCCTCTACGTCTGTTTCAAACTTGATGGCGATTGTCTCGCCAACCTTGATCTCACGGCCTGGATCGTATACATAGACATTGCTTCCCCCGTCTCCCCAGTTGCATCCTGCAGGAGCCGTGAAGGTGATTTTTCTAGGATTTTCGCCAAGGTTGTTGGTGTCTACATTAAGGTAGATGATACCGGCATAATCAACCAGTTCCCTGACCTTGAGCATTACCGGAGTCGAGTGACCAGGCTCGCACTTCTTTCCCTTGAGGTCAATCGGATCGAAGAATGCGATCTTGTCATCTGTGAGTGCCTTTACGATCTGGAGGGACTGCCCCTGCTCAAACTGTACAGGTGCCATTGCGAGGCAGGCAAATTCCATATCCTGACTATGCGACACTCCGATAGGCTGGGAAAGATTCATTTCGACATAAGTCTGACCGTCAGTTAACTGTGCAGGAGCCTGAATATCAGCGAGATCCAGAGTGACATTTCCGGCAACCGCAGTAGGGAAAGTCATAAGGATACGCTCGATCTTTTCATCGCCGAGGAGAGCGTCCTCCTGTGGGACATAGAATCTGAACTGATGCATCAACCTGTTCATCTCCATTCTCATTACAGAATGGTCATCAGGATCTTCAACAGGCGCCAACGGACCGTGTACCACAGGAGTGGCAATCATTATATCCGCACCTCCGGTCACCTTGCCATCCTGTACGGACGGAAGATTGAAAGTGACAGATGTACCGCTCACAGCTGTCGGCACAGGGTAACAACAATAATAGGTGTAATTGTCCTTAGGCATATCACTTCCAAGAACAGAAGTAAAGAAGCCGCGCTGTCCATCAGTTCCATATGTATTGAATATCTGTTTGGAGAGCACATATGCGCCATTTGAACCGACCGCCCATACGGCCAGCTGGTCATCGTCATCCCATACGGCAGACAAGCCGTTCGGGAGCATTTCTGTACGTGTCTGGGGATCTCCTGCATAGAATCCCACCTCGTATGAACGGGAAGGTTCAGTCGCTTCGTTATGCAAGTCATCAGCACAGGATGACAAGTTCAGCAAAGCTGCAGCCCCGAGACTTATACATACGATTTCTATAAGTATTCGTCTCATTTATTTTGGTTAAGAATAGCTGGCAAATTTAGAAAGTTTTTTTTGACTATCCAAACCGCAGGTTCGGCGAGGACTTTTACAAAAATAATTAGTATCTTTGCACGATTATGTCATCAAATGAATATGGCTACAGAGAATACAAATACTGTAAATTACACAGACGATAACATCAGGACGCTTGAAGGCGTCGAGCATATCCGCAGACGTCCGGGAATGTACATCGGACGACTTGGAAACGGAGATGATCTCGGAGACGGCATCTACGTTCTCCTGAAGGAGGTTGTCGACAACTCTATCGACGAGTTCTCGGCAGGCTTCGGAAAGCAGATCCAGATCACAGTGACAGAAAAGGATGCGACAGTAAGGGACTTCGGACGAGGTATCCCTTTGAACTCCGTCGTGAAGGCGGTAAGTGTCCTCAACACCGGTGGTAAGTATGACACAAAGGGCTATAAGAAGTCAGTGGGTCTCAACGGTGTCGGTCTCAAGGCGGTGAATGCTCTTTCAGAGTACTTCTACGTAGAAGCATACCGTGACGGTATGTGCTCTTTCGGTGAATTCAAGGAAGGAAAGCTCATCAACTCCGGTATGAAGGAGACAAAGGAGAAGAATGGAACAATGGTGAAGTTCGTTCCTGACGAGCACCTTTTCGTAGGCTACACATTCCGTATGGAGTTCATCGAGTCTATGATGAAGAACTACTCTTACCTCAAGAAAGGTCTGACACTGAACTTCAACGGAACAACATACAAGTCCGAGAACGGTCTCCTCGACCTCATCAAGGACAATATGTCGGAGACTCCTCTCTACGAGCCTATCCACCTCATCGGTGAAGACGTGGAGATCGTATTGACTCACGGAAGCAACTACGGCGAGAACATCGCGTCATTCGTGAACGGACAGAACACACGAGACGGAGGTACCCACCTCGCAGCTATGAGAGAGGCTGTAGCGAAGACACTCAAGGACTTCTACAAGACCTTCGCGAAGAAGGACTTCGATCCGGTGGACATCCGTCAGGGTATCATCGGAGCAATCAGCATCCAGATCCAGGAGCCTAACTTCGAGGGTCAGACAAAGACCAAGCTCGGATCTACATATATGTGGGACACAGCCATCGAAGGCGAGGACGGCCACACTACATATGACCAGGGTCCTACCATCAGAAGCTTCGTGAACGAGTTTGTGAAGACAAACCTCGATAACTACCTCCACATCCACAAGGAGATTATCCCTGTCCTCCAGCAGAAGATCACAGAGTCGGAGCAGGAGCGCAAGGAGATTTCTACAATCCAGAAGAAGACCAAGGAGAGAAGCAAGCGTACAAACGTATACAACAAGAAACTTCGCGACTGCAAGATCCACTACAACGACAAACTTCCTGCAGCGAAGAAGGAACTTGCCGAGTTCACCAGCATCTTCATCACCGAGGGAGACTCTGCGAGCGGAACCATCACAAAGGCACGCAAGGCGGAGACCCAGGCTGTATTCAGCCTCAGAGGTAAGCCTATCAACTGTTACAAGGAGAGCCGCAAGAAGGTTGCTGAAAACGAAGAACTCAATCTTCTCGTGAACGCTCTTGGCGTGGAAGATGATATGGACAACCTGAGGTACAACAAGATCATCGTCGCAACCGATGCCGATGACGACGGAATGCACATCAGGATGCTTGTGCTTACATTCTTTATGAAGTATTATCCTGACCTCATCCGCCGCGGACACGTACACATCCTCCAGACTCCGCTCTTCCGTGTGAAGAACAAGAAGGAGATCCGCTACTGTTTCAACATCGACGAGAAGGAGAAGGCTGTAAAGGAACTCAAGACCGGAGTGGAAATCACACGATTCAAAGGTCTCGGAGAGATCTCGTCATCGGAGTTCGTGGACTTCATCGGAGAGAATATGAGACTGGATCGAGTGAAGCTCAGCGACGAAGAGTCGATTGCAGAGATTATGGAGTTCTATATGGGAGACAACACCATCGACAGACAGAACTTCATCCGCTGCAACCTCAGAAGTGAAACAGAACTTGAAGACGTTAACATCTAATACTATGTGGAAAAAATTCTGCGGATGGCTACTCCGCGTATTGGGTTGGACTGCGGTTGACCCTGTAGCACCAGAGGACAAATGCATCATTCTTGGAGTGCCCCACACTTCCATCTGGGATTTTGTAATCTCATACCTCTACTACACTTCAGTGGGCGGAAAGCCTTACTGTATGGTTAAGGGAGAACTTTTCTGGGGACCTCTCGGATGGCTTCTCCGCAAACTCGGAGGAATTCCTGTCGACAGAAAGAGAGGCAGCAACGTCGTCCTCAGCGTTATCAAGGAGATGAAGGCGAAGAAGGTGGTTCACCTCGCCCTCGCACCGGAAGGAACACGCAAGCCTGTAAAGCGTTGGAAGACAGGTTTCCACACTATCGCACGCGAGGTCGGTTGTCCCGTATATATGGGATATTTCGACTGGGGAACAAAGCGCATCAGCCGTGGTCATAAGGTAGAGCTTACCGATGACGCAAGAGCTGATATGCAGCGCATCCAGGCGATGTACGAGGAAATGCACCTCGTGGGAAAACATCCTGAGATGTACGTTACAAAGTAAAAACGAAAAATGGTGACTCGGTCGAGTCACCATTTTTCGTTTATGATATACGCTCGATGATTTCGAGACACATACGTCCGTTGTGGTAAGGACATTTCCAGAAGCCAGCCTTATCCTCGACTGTATTCACTGTTCCGTCAGGTCTGATGCTCCATACCCACTCACCGTTCTTGTGGTCGATGATGTCCTTCTTGATATACTCCCAGCAGTGGATCGCGTTCTCAAGTCCTGACTGGTCGCCGAAATGCTCCCAAAGGTTGAAGTAGCCGACAGCAGCCTCAGCCTGCACCCACCAGTGGCGGTCTCCGTCGATATGATCGCCGAGCTTCTCGTAGATCATACCTCCCTCTGGAGTGAAGCCCTCTGTAGATGCTGCCACGATTGCAGGTACTCTTGCCTCTACCTTTGCGAGCTCATCCTTGTCTCCGAGCACGAGAGCCGACTCGTGAAGGAGCCAGGATGCCTCGATGTCGTGGCCATATGAGAAGATGTCATAGCTGCAGTTCCAGTCATTGTCGAAGAAGAGCTTGAGGTGACCATTCTCTGCGAGGATGTATTTATCGAATACGTTGATAAGTCCGCGGAGACGCTCCTCGAGAAGAGAATCCTTCCATACACGATAGAGGCAGGTGTAAGCCTCGATTACGTGGAGGTGGGTATTCATAGTCTTGCTCTCGTTCGCATCTTTCTCGCTCAGACGCATATCCTCGATAGGCTCCCAAGTGCGGGTGAACGCCTCGAAATATCCGTCCTTCTCTGTGTCGTAGCTGTGGTCCTCGATAGAGTGGAAGAGCTTGATCGCATAGTCAAGAGCCTCCTGATCGCCTGTCGCTCTGTTGAGCTCAGCCAGTCCGTAGATTGTGAAGGCGATCGCATAGATCTGCTTCTTTGTGTCGAGCGGAGTGTAGTCAGCATTGAGCGACCAATATGTTCCGCCATACTCAGCATCATAGAAATGATTGATGATAAGAGACTTTGCCTTCAGAGCCATCTCGAGGTACTCAGGATTTCCGAGCACTCTGTAGGCAGAGGCGAATGTCCACAGGATGCGGGCTGTCATAATGTTGCCGACAGGTGCAGAAGGATCAAGCACCTCCTCACCGCTGATACGGCCGTAGAAGCCACCGTCCGGATTGCACATATTCTTCATCCAGTAGGCCAGAATGTTGTCTGTCAGTTCCTTTTTCATTTCAGCCGCAAGCCCCTTGGCAGCGAGCAGTTCTGCAGTTGTAGTATTCATTATTGAAATAGATATTACGTGTTTTTCGCAAATATATATAAAAATGATTTGGATTAGAAACCTATGTCAAAAAAGTACAATCAAAGGACAAATATATATTTGCAGAACAATGGCTCAAATATTAATTTTGCAGAGATATAATGATAAATACGCACTATTGTGAAAATACTTAAGACAATGGCAATGATTGCTACAGCAGTTGCAGCTACGGCTTGCGGAAAAGCACAGGAAAAGACACCGGCAGAAGCGCTTCTCGAGCGCCTCGGCAACCATATCGAGCAGGGCGAGATTATGTTCGGCCACCAGGACACCTACCTTTACGGACACTCCTGGAAGGTAGAGGAGAATGAGACTGCATACGACAGATCAGATGTACAGGAAGTGACAGGACAGTTCCCTGCCCTTTACGGAATGGACCTCGGCGGAATCGAGCTTGACTCTCCGCTCAACATCGACAAGAACGACTTCAACCAGATGAGAGCCTCGGCAGTGGCTCATCATAAGAGAGGCGGAGTGATCACATTCTCTTGGCACCCGATGAATCCACTCACAGGTGGCACAACCTGGGACAACACTTCGACTGAGGTTGTGGCATCAATCCTCCCTGGCGGAGTAAACCACGAAAAATTTATGGGCTGGCTTTCAAAGGCAGCCGACTATCTCGGTTCCATCAAGGACGAGGAGGGCAACCTCATCCCTCTCATCTTCCGTCCTTGGCACGAGCACACAAGAGACTGGTTCTGGTGGGGACAGAATCTCTGTACCACTGAGCAGTATGTAGCTCTTTGGAGAATGACTTACGACTATATGACAAACGTAAGAGGCTTCAACCACCTCGTATGGTCTTATTCTCCTGACGCAGGCGGACTCACAGACGACAACTTCGGAGAGAAATGGCCTGGTGACGATGTTGTGGATATGGTAGGCATCGACTTCTATCAGTTCACATCCAACGAGGAGTATGTCGACAGAACAAGACATTGCCTCGAATTGACAGAGGAGTTCGCGAAGGCACACGGAAAGCTTATGGCTGTAACCGAGGCCGGATACGAAGGTGTGAAATACGAGAAGTGGTGGACAGAGGTACTCTACCCTGCCATCAAGGACTACCCTGTTTCATATGTCCTCCTTTGGAGAAATGCCTGCGACGCTACAATGCAGCACCATTTCTATGCCCCTTATCCGGGACACGAGTCTGTGGAAGACTTCAAGGCTTTCGCAGCATTGGATCAGATGATGTTTTTACAATAAATAACTTTAATTTCTACAATTATGAATTTCGAGCAGAGACTTGCCTGGCTTAAGGCAGAGCACGAGGCTCTCATCACAAAGAAGAATGAGCCGATCGAAGGTAACGGCGTTTACGAACGTTACACAAACCCTATCCTCACAGGAGACCACTCTCCACTCCACTGGAGATATGACCTCAACAAGGAGACTAACCCATATCTTATGGAGCGTTACGGCATCCACGCAGCCCTCAACTCA
This sequence comes from Bacteroidales bacterium, assembly GCA_017546585.1. GTDB lineage: Bacteria > Bacteroidota > Bacteroidia > Bacteroidales > UBA932 > Cryptobacteroides. The sequence continues at coordinate 29,478 of JAFYWC010000006.1, read as the reverse complement.
GGTGCTATCAAGTGGAACGGCAAATATGTTCTCGTTGTACGTGTAGAGGGTGCTGACCGTAAGTCTTTCTTTGCTGTAGCAGAGAGTCCAAACGGTGTGGACAACTTCCGTTTCTGGGATCGTCCTATCACTATGCCTGAGTACGGCGAGCCGGCAACAAACGTATATGATATGCGACTCACTGCGCACGAGGACGGCTGGATCTACGGTATCTTCTGCGTAGAGCGCAAGGATCCTAACGCACCTGCAGGTGACCTTTCTTCAGCTGTTGCTGCAGCAGGTATCGCACGTACTAAGGACCTCGTTAACTGGGAGCGTCTTCCAGACCTCGAGTCAAAGTCACAGCAGCGTAACGTTGTTCTCCACCCAGAGTTCGTAGACGGCAAGTATGCTCTCTACACTCGTCCACAGGACGGCTTCATCGACGCTGGTAGCGGCGGCGGAATCGGCTGGGCACTCGTTGATTCAATGGAGAAGGCAGTTGTAACTGAGGAGAAGATCATCAACCAGAGATACTACCACACTATCAAGGAGGTAAAGAACGGTGAGGGTCCACATCCGATCAAGACTGACAAGGGCTGGCTCCACCTCGCTCACGGTGTTCGCGGCTGCGCTTCAGGTCTCCGTTATGTTCTCTATATGTATATGACTTCACTCGAGGACCCTACAAAGATGATCGCAGATCCTGCAGGATTCTTTATGGTACCAGAGGGAGAGGAGTACATCGGTGACGTTATGAACGTACTCTTCACAAACGGTTGGATCGCTGACGAGGACGGCAAGGTATACATCTACTACGCATCAAGCGACACTCGTATGCACGTTGCCACTTCAACAGTTGACCGTCTCGTTGACTACTGTATGAATACAGAGCCAGATGCACTCACTACAGGTGAGAGCGTTAAGCGTCTCAACAGACTTATCGACAGAAACCTCAAATAAGCCTGGAAAGGATGAATAATACAACAATGACAGCGGCGCCTAAGGCGCCGCTTATCAGAAAGATCGGTTACGGATTCGGAGATATGTCATCTTCGATGTTCTGGAAGATCTTCACTGCATATCTGCCGTTCTTCTACTCGACAGTCTTCGGACTCAGTCTCGTGGATGCGACCTTCCTTATGCTCGTCACACGTGTATGGGATGCTGTTTCAGACCCTATGATGGGTATCATCGCAGACAGAACACAGACAAAGTGGGGTAAGTACAGACCGTACCTGCTGTGGATCGCCATTCCGTTCTCAATAGTCGGAATCCTGCTTTTCACAACTCCTGATATGGCATACGCAGGAAAGCGTATCTGGGCATATGTCACATACATTATGATGATGACTGTGTACACTGCCATCAACGTACCTTACGGAGCGATGCTCGGCGTTATGACAGCCGACTCTGACGAGAAGACAGTGTTCTCATCATTCCGTATGTTCTTCGCATACGCAGGTAGTTTCGTAGTGCTCGCCGGTTGGGAGCCTCTCTGCAAGTTCTTCAACAAGGTTCAGGGAATCGAGAGTTCAGTGAACGCACCTTCATCTTGGCAGTACGCTATGATCGTGGTTGCAGTATGCTGCTTCGTACTCTTCCTCCTCACCTTCCTCTTGACCAGAGAGACCGTAAAGACAATGACTAAGGAAAGTTCTGTAGGTTCAGACCTCAAGACTCTCTTCAGGAATGCACCTTGGTGGATTCTCCTCGGCGGCGTGCTTTTCTTCAACCTCTTCTCTGCAATCCGTTACACTGCAGGTCCATTCTTCTTCGCAAGTGTGATCGGAGACGGAGCACAGCTCCAGATCTTCTCGACACAGTTCCTCTTCTACGCAGGTATCTTCTTCGCTGTCGGAGAGGTGTCGAATATGGCAGGTGTGGCGATGACTCCGTTCATCACATCGAAGCTCGGAAAGAAGAGCACATATATGTATGCGCTCATCCTTATGATCGTATTCAGCTGCCTCTTCTTCTTCGTGCCGCTCACATCAGGCGGATACTGGGTAATGATGCTTCTCCAGGTGATGATCAACATCCTCACCGGTATCATCTCCCCTCTCGTATGGAGTATGTATGCTGACATCGCAGACTTTGCGGAGCATAAGTTCAACACTTCATCTACAGGTCTCATCTTCTCGTCATCATCGATGGCACAGAAGTTCGGAGGCGCTATCGGAGGTTCTGCTGTAACTGCAATCCTCGCAGCAATCGGCTTCAGCACTGAGGCTTCAGCAGTACAGACCGAGTCTGCATTGGTATGGGTAAGAGCCCTTATGAGCTTCGTTCCTGCAGTTGTAGCAGGTCTGTCGCTCTTCTTCATTTCAATCTATCCTCTTACTACCAAGAAGATGAAGGAAATCCAGAGCGAACTCGAAATCAGACGTGCGGCGAAGTAATTCGAAAGCACATCAAACAATAGAGGCCATCAGTACTTCGGTAACTGATGGCCTTTGTTTTTTACTTGTTGTTTCTGATGTATTTCAGAAGGAGAAGGTGTGCAGGTTCCGCCATATCGCCGTGGTCGAATCCGTCTACCTCGTAGAAAGTCACATTCTTATGTCCGTTGAGACGAAGCATTCTCACGAAATATGCGTTCTCCTCATAACGTCCGAAAAGTTCCACTTCCCTATCTCCTGAGATCACGAGCATCGGTGCTGCATCGCCACGCACGTAGAAAAGAGGCGCGAACTCATCAATTGTAGGGGTGAGGTTTGCAATGCCCTGCTTCTGTCTCTGTGCGAAGTGTGTGATCACCTGGCCGCTGTATGGTACGAGAGCCTTGATCTGCTTGTCCGGATCGATGCCGTACTTTGCAAGGTATGCCTTGTTAAGGCCAAGCATGCTCACAAGATATCCGCCTGCCGAGTGACCTGCGAGATATACCTTCGAAAGGTCACCGCCATATTTCTCAATATTCTGGAAGACCCACGCAACAGACGCTGCCGCATCATCGATAGTCTCTGCAAGAGAAACCTCAGTCACGAAACGGTAACCTACGCCGACCACAATGGCACCTTCGCGGCGAAGTGCATCCGGAATATGTCTCCAGCCGCTTGTGAGTCCACCTCCGTGGAACCACACGATCACAGGACGATTCTCTCCTCCCTTTTCGTATGCAACGTCAAGACGGCACATCTTCTCTGTGTAGGCATCAGGAGTACCCTTATAGAGGATCTCAGTATCCCAACCGTAGTTCTTTGCAGATGCTGCAACTGCCACAACCAAGGCAAAAGCAGCCAATAAGATTCTTTTCATATGTCAATCGTTTATGTTCAATCTTGACAAAGATATAAAAAATATAGGGTAGTGAAAACACTACCCTATATCTATTTAGTCGTAAAGTTGCTAAGCAAGATTACTCCTTGTCAAACATAAAGACGTGGTGACGAGCCCATACGTAGTGACGAGCGAAACCGTTTGATGTTGACTTAGAAGCATAGCCTGCCACACGCTCCTCAGTGTATCCAAGGTCAAGGTGGAAACCGAATGCTGATGCTGTAGGAACTGTCACATCAAGTCCTGAGTACTTGTATGTACCAGGAGCGAGGAAGTCTACAACATACTCTCTTCCGTCAGTTGAAAGAGTAACTGTACCCGCAGCAGCATCGTAAACGTAAGTTGTAGTGCCCTCGATAGAGAGGATGCAGTACATCTCAGTACCATCGTACTCTGCGTTGTTGCTCATATTGTCAAGAAGCTTGTAGTTCCAAGTTGCACCGTCAGCACCCTTGTCGAATGTAACTGTACCGGTCTCGTTACCGTTAGCGTCTGTACCTGTTGCAGTGAAAGTGAACTTGTCATCCTTCATTGAGTTGATAGAAGCCTTTACCGGATCCCATCCACCGTACTGCTCGATAAGGCCCTTTGCAGTGATAGCACCGTCCTTACCACCTACAGTCTTACCGTCTCTGAACTTGTAAGTACCTGCGAGAGATGCTGGTGCATCAGCCTCTGGGAACTCAGGAACCCACTTAGCCTCAGATGTCTTAGACTCAGCTGGGATCTCGTCTACCTTCTTCACGTCGATCACGAGGTCACGTGGTCTGTAGAAGAGCTTGTCGATCTCAGTGTAAGACTTGTCCCAGTTGTCAACACCACCTGTAAGCTTAGCGTGGAATGAGAGTGTACAGTTCTCATTAACGCCAGAGATAGGAGACTTGACGCCTGTTCTTGGGAATGTTCTTGTATTGTTTGAAGCGTTCTTGTCGTTGTAACCAGGTACGAATGTGTAAGCCTCATCGTAAAGCTCAACAACTGTCTTCTTGCCCTCAGCGTCTGTGAATGTCACAGTGTTAGGAGTTACAGTGTAGTCACGTACCCAAGTGCTCTCGCCGATAGGAATCTGACGATAGAAGTTAGAACCGTCCTTTGGAGCGTCTGGATTGCGATACTCGTTCTTAGAAGAGTTGTAGTTGTTGTAGAACCAAGTATCCCAGTTCTTGCCGTCCTTACCTGCCCAGTTGACGCACTTACCTGTGCTCTGAGTGAAGTCAGCGTTGAAGCCATCAAGAGTGAACTCGAGATAGTTGTCAAGTTCAGCGTGGATACCGTGACCAGTCTCCTCGTCGAACCACCAGGTCTTGTTGTGCATATCGACCCAGCCGCCACCGCCGTACTCAGGGCCTGTACCACCGTACACCCAGAGGAATGTAACGAGGTAGTTACCAACGAGAGTCTCCTCTGGCTCAGCTACGTAACCGCCAGCCTGAGCTACAGTGAAGCTGATTTCAGTCTCACCTGCAACGATCTCTACAGAAGCCTCGCGAGCCTCGCCCTCATTTGCCTCAACAGCGAAAGTGAGAGTCTTCTCCTCTACAGCCTTTGTCTGAACGTAAGTGATCCACTCAGCGCCTACAGTAACCTCGAATGCAGTGTTTGTTGCAACCTTGAACTCAACGTTGCCACCCTTAGCCTCGACAGCATAGCTCTCCTGGCTGCCCTCAACAGCGTAAAATACGCCTGAAACGAGTCTTACAGCCTGTGAAACTGTAGTACCGTCCTCAGCAACAGCGAAGATACCGATCTTACCCTTAGACTCCTTAGTGTCGTCTACGAGCTGGCTTACAGTAACGTAACCTGAAACTGCAGTCTCCTCAACGAGCTCAGCATCGAAAGCTGCACCTTCCTTAAGGAGGAATACTACTACGTCACCCTCAGCACCCTCGATTGTATAAGGGATAACGAGGTCAGTACCGTAGTTGAGAGTTGCTGCGTCGAACTCACCGAGAGTCACCTTGAAACCGCTACCGATCTTGACGTTGATCTTAGTACCGTCGTTCATAGTAAGGATAAGAACGTCATCAGTGTACTCAACATCCTTGATACCTACAGTTACAGCAGGACCGAGTTCAATCCAGGTCTTGCCTTCATCGTAAGTTACATACCACTTCTCGTCCTCAACCTTCACCTGAGGAGCTGCAGCAGTAAGAGGAATTCTGTTACCCTCAGCGTCAGTAACGAACTCACCGTTGAGAGTCCAGTAGTAAACGCCATTCTCGCCTACCTGAGCACCGATTACAGGAGTCTCGCCATCCTTACCGTCTGTACCATTTGTACCGTCAGTACCGTTAGTACCGTCAGTACCGTTTACACCGTCCTTACCGTCTGCACCGTGATAGAGGTTGATAACCTTAGTTGACTTCATAATGATCTGATAACCTACCTCTACACCGTCCTCAACGATAGGAGTAACGCTTACGATGTAGTCGTTAGCAGACAATGCCTGAACGAGCTCAGACAACGCTGTGATGTTTGAGTTCATCTCTGTGCAGAGTGTCTCAAGGGTCTTGACTCTGTTGTCAAGATCCTCGATAGACTCTCTCAGTTCTGTATCGTCATAAGTACACGACGACATTGCGAAGCCCAGGATAACCAGGCTGAGCATAGAAAGAAATCTTTTCATTTCAGTTGTGTTTGTTTATGTTAATAGTTATATGAATTTCAATTACTCCTGATTGAGATAGAGGACCCAGTCACGTGCCCATACATAGTGACGTGAGAAGCCGTTGCTTGTTGTACTGTAACCTGGCACACGAGCCTCTGTGTATCCCATATCGTAGTGCATACCGAATGTGTAAGCCTTGTCAGTAGAACACTTACCTCCGCTGAATGTGTACTCACCTGGGAGGAGGTAGTCAACTACATACTCCTGTCCACGAGTTGTGAAAGTGATAGTCTTGGCTGCTCTGTCGTACACATAAGTAGTAGTGTTGTCGTGAGCGATGAAACCGTAGAGCTCGATACCGTTGTACTCCTTGTTTCCGTTCATATTGTCATACAGCTGATACTCCCACGTACCGTCACCGCCGTCATCGAACGTAACTGTACCGACCTCGTTCTGCTTGTCATCAACACCTGTTGCAGTGAAGATGTACTTGTCATTCTTCATCTTGTTGATGTGCTCAGCAGCCGGCTGCCAAGTAGCATACTGGTCTGTAAGAGCCTTGACAGTGATCGAACCATCCTTTCCACCGACTGTAAGGTCATAAGCATATGCATATGTACCTGCGATGCTCTCTGGATAAGGGTTGCCTGGTACGTAAGGCGGCTCGTATGTCATCGCATCAGAAGGGATCTCGTCTACTCTCTCTACATCGATGAAGAAGTCGCGTGGTCTGTAGTAAACCTTGTCGATCTCGTTATAGATAGCATTCCAGTTGTCAGAACCGTTAGTGATCTTCTTGTGGAATGTAAGGTCATCCTCCTCGCTTCTTGGGAATGTTCTTGTGTTAGCGGCAGCATTGCTGTCGTTGTAGCCAGGTACGAATGTGTGTACAGGCTCGTAAACCTCTACCACTGTAACGTTGCCATAAGAGTCTGTGAATGTCACAGTGTTTGGAGTCACTGTAAGGTCACGTACCCAAGTGCTCTCACCGATAGGAATCTGACGGTAGAACTTGGTTCCGTCCTCAGGGAGACCACCGTTGATGCTTGAGTTATGGAAGTAGCAGCTCCAGAACATACCGTCAACACCGGCATAGTTCACGCACTTACCTGTAAGCTTGGCACCTGCGTCAAGAAGGTCTGTAAGAGTGAACTCGAGGTAGTTGTCCATCTCGGCAGCAACACCGTGTCCGCTTGTCTGGTCGAACCACCAGGTCTTGTTGTGGAGGTCCACCCAACCTGCTCCGCCGTACTCGGCACCTGTACCACCATAGAGCCACATTGCCTTGATCTTGAACTTGCCGAGGAGGCTGTCCTGAATCTTGGTTACGTCGTAGAATGTGTAGTCGATAGAAGTCACCTTGCCAGGAGCGAAAGTAAGGTCCTGGGTGAGATTGATCTGCTTCTCGGAACCGTTCACAGAGATATAGAGGCCATCCTTTACAGTAGCTGTGAAAGGCTTCACAACAAGGTAGAACTTCTCAGTCTGACCCTCCTCGATAGGAGTTGCACCTGTGATTGCAAGAGTAGCTGTCTTGCTTGATGCGCCTTCTACAGGAGTGACTGTGCCTTTGATGAAGTCGATCACGAATGAACCGATGATCTCCTCACCTGCAGTAAGTTTCACCTCAGTGATCTCGATAGGCTGAGGCATACAGCTGGCGATGTTGAGCTCAACAACTGAAGCGAGCTGTGAAAGCTCAGTCAGTGGAGTCTTGCCCTCTTCAACACCTGTCGCTGTACCGAACATAGGCATATAGCGTCCGCTGAGATGCGCAACGTTGCCGTATCCGTTCTGAATCTGAGACTTGGTAGCCTTTGAACCAATAGTCACAGGGGCAGCATTGTCAACGATAGTCAAGCCTTCAGTGTAAGGATAGAATACATACCAGTCATAGGTATATCCCTCCTTAAGAGACTCGCCGAGCTTACCTCTGAACTCGTTGCCTGGGTTCTCGAAGGCATCATAGTATACGACACCGTCAGAAACGAGAGTCGACTCACCTGCCACATTGTGGAAGACATTGATAAGGTCTCCGTCTGCCCAGATGAGTTCACCCTCAGGCGAAAGTACCGACTTTGTCTGAGCGATCTGTGCGACCACAGAAAAGTCAGTCACAGCTGGAATCACCACTCCTGGAGTCTTGTCACCTTCGTCACCTCCGGTAGATGACTCCGGCGCCCAGTCTGGGTACTCGCAGCTGTTGAATGCAAACGCTGACATAGCCAACGAAATGCAAAGAATCAAAATTCTTCTCATAGTGTTATTTATATTTATTTACTTTATAATAATCTGACTGTCAACATTATATCCTTCTACAACAACATTTCCTACCTTAGGAGAATGCATCTCGAGGACTCTCTTCTCGCCAGGGAGAAGGTGGAAATATCCGTCGCTGAAATATGCAGGGAGGATGATCTCTCCAGTCTCAGGGCAGCAGAGGTTGAACTTGAGGTTCATCGCCACTGTCTTAGAACTGTTGGTCACCTCAAAGCGAAGCTTTCCGTCCTTTGAAGGAGCAAGTTTGCGTGCCTTCAGAGTCGCCTTGCCAAGTCCTGCAAATGCTGTGAAGTCCTCTGTATCCTGACCTCTCATAAGATAGTCATTGCGAGAGAGAACATTACCCTTGCTGTCAGTAAGGTGAAGACGTACGATATAAACGCCATTCATCACTTCAAGTGCAGACTTGATGATCTCCTTTCTGGAGTTTGCGTCAACGTTTATTCCCTTCTCAGTCCTGGTGAACAGTTTCTTACCTGACAGATTATAGCAAGCAAACGTAACTGTCACGTTGCTGAGAGGAGCTGTTGTAGTATTGAGGACCACGACATCATAATCGTCGAGATTCATCTGGATATGTACAGGCTCGCAGGCCTTGCGTGAACCGTAGTACGATCCGAATGTCTCATAGTCCCACGAATAGGTCTGCCACTCGACGCTCGGCCAAGCCGGATGCGACATCCAGAGAAGGACTCCGGAAGTGTTGCCCCAGAGGCGGCTGTTCCACGATTCGAACATCGCTCTGTAGCTGTCGTAGTTGATGAACTGAACCTTTCTGCAGAAGTCATCAAGGCTCTCAGCCTTTCCGTAGAGTCTGTCTACCGCTTCCACATATTCGTTGAGACCGTTAAGAAGGTCGTGATAATGCCAGGTGTCTGATATAGGCCACTGGTCTGCCTCAGGCATCATCTTTTTCATCGATGCTGCTGTAGGCACAGACGGCGAACCGATCTCTGAATTGAATCCGTTGGCGTCATAATAGTAGTAGACGCTTGCATCCTTGTAGTAATGCCAAGGACCGCTCCAGCGCAGGTTGCAGTTGCGCGAGTTAGGATGATATCTGCGTGTCGCATCTTCCTTGTGGATCATCGCCGAGAGTCTTCTCTCCAGAGTCTCTGTCGCATAACCCTCGTTTCTCGGACACCACATCACGATTGAAGGATGGTTGCCGAAACGTCTTACGACGTCTGTAGCGTTACGCATAAACAGGTCCTCATCAAGCGGATCGAGGTTGAATCCCTCAGTAGAGATCCAGAAGTCGTTCCATACAAGCATACCGTACTCGTCGCAGAGGTCGTAGAAATTCTCCGATGTGCTCGCTCCTGTCCAGTTGCGGATCATATTGAAGTTCGCCTCCTTGTGGAGGATGAAGTATGGCTCGAGGTATTCTCTTGACACATCCTTCATCATATCGTCCATTCCCCAGTTTCCGCCGCGGCAGAAGATCCTTACACCGTTTACCTTGATCACAAGATATGGGCTCATACCGTCATTCGGCAGCACTGTGATATCCTTGACATCGATTCCCTTTGCAAGAGATGGGATGTGAAGGCCTCCGAGAGTGTCTCTGAGCATTCTGTGGTCAAGGAGCTGTCCGAGGTGGTTGTCGGCGAGCGGATTGTGCTCGATTCTCAAGCCCTTGGCAGACGGTGCGTCCACTGTAAGCTCGTATGACAACTCTCTCACTCCGAAGCGGGTGAGCTGTGAATCGGATGTCTTCGCATCAGCGACACATCTCAACTCAAGTTCATACAGATTAGGATCACCGTAACCGTTAGGCATCCACAGTCTTGGATTCTTCATCCTGAGCTGAGGGATCTCTTCAGAGGCGAACACTACAGGAAGCTGAGAGCCGGCAGGCACTGTCACCTCCTTTGTGAACGAGATCTGGCCGATCTTTCCTTCCACGATCACCTCCTGATCCTTGTCGAGTCTGTTGTTGAGGACAGTCTTGACTGTAAGGTCAGCATAGCTTACGTCAGGAAGAGGAAGGTCGGTGATGACCTTTGTGTCTCCGAATGTGATTCCGTCAGTCGCGATGAGCTGTACGTCCTGCCATATTCCGATGTTTCTGTCTCTGACTCCAGGCATCCAGTCCCAACCTTCCGAACAGATGAATGTCGGGCCGTCGAGACAAAGCGCACCACCGTTCTTTCCGCCGCCTGCAGTCGGTGACTGCTCGTGCGGAACGCCTGGGTTTGCAGGCGGATAGATGTGCACCGCGAGATTGTTCTCGGCAGTTGCAAGTCCGGTGATGTCAAATCTGCCACGGATGAACGCACCGGCGATATTGCCGAGTTTCTGTCCGTTGAACCAGATATCTGCCTTGTAGTTGATGCCGTTGAAGAGAAGCTCGAGGCTCTCCTTCGCAAGCATTTCGTCAGATATGCTGAACGAGCATCTGTACCACCAGTCCTTTCTGCAAAGGTCTTCCGGAATGGCAAGATTGTTCAGACCGTAATACGGATCCGGATATACGCCCTGATTCACCAAAGTCCTGAGGACTGTACCGGGTACTGTGGCGTTATACCAGTCGTCAGTCATCACTTTGTCTCCCTCGCACATTTCCCATCCGGAAGTAATCTCCCAGACATTGTCTGCAACAGGACGGAGAACTGTCTGCGCATCGACCTTGGCTACCCTTTCAGGCATCTGTACAGGTACAGAAGACTTTGGAAGGGTCTCCTCAGGCTGAGGCGAAGGCAGACCGAAGTTTGTAGACAACTGCTGCTTATAGGGAGTCTGGGCGCTTGCTGACGCGATGCAGAAAGCGACCGATACGAGAGAGGCAAAGAAATTTCTGATATTCATCTTATTATTTGATTACAAATACTTTTTCTTCCCAATGCTTGAGACCGAGGTTCTCGAAGCTGAGAGTTCCGTCTGAAGTCATCTTGACAGCCTTGCCAAGCTTGACATTCTCTGTATCGAGAGTAGAAACCTTTACGTTTCCTGTCTTTCCGATCTCAATGCTGATGTTGTCAAGAACATCCTCGTTGCCGTTGTATACATATACGAATGTGGTCTTGCCGCAACGTACTGCATAAGCCTCGGCCTTCTCGTTCTTGACTGTCTCGAACTTCTGGAAGTCACCCTTGCCAGCCTTGAGCATAAGGTCGCTGATGAGGCGGGCATTCTTCATATAAGGGATGGTCTTGTGCTCGTCGAACCACTCCCACCACCAGGTCATAGGTGTAAGGGATGTCTGGCTGAAGAGACCGTACCAGAATGCTCTGCGGAAGTCCATCTCCATACCGTCGGCGAAATCATCGAAGTTCTTTGACCAGTCCCACTCGTATCCTACCTCACCTACGATGTAGTGCTTGTTGTGCTTTGCAACATAAGCATCGATTGTCTCAGGAACGACGTGAGTAGCATTGTAGATATGCTTCTGGTTGATGTCGATGTTAGGAAGATCGTTGAGACCCTCGAGGTCGCGGTGAGAGATTGAAGTTGTTCTGATGTGCTGGTAAGGATCGATGGCGGCGATATATGTAGTCATCTCGTCGTGCCAAGCAACGATCTCCTCTGCAGGAATCACTCCTGCCGGATCCCAATGCTGGACATTGTCGATCTCGTTGAAGAGCTCCCACATAGCGATTGCAGGGCTGTAACCCCATCTTGCTACGATATAGCGTACATAGTTGCGGTAGCGTGCCTTTGCCTCATCAGTAGTGAAGAACTCACGGTAAGCAGGACCCTTGCCCTGACCCATACAGAGCATAATCTTGATGTCAAGATCCTCTGCGAGGCTGACAACGTGGTCGAGACGCTCGCAAGCGCTGCGGTTCATATACTCTGTAGTCTCCTCGTAACGGTGGTTATTGAAGCCATCCTGTCTGTCGATAGGGAAATTCCAGTCGCAGATCCACATACGTGTGAAGTTACCTCCGTTCTGAGCGAAGTCAGGGAGCATAGCGTCGAAGTTGAATCTGTCGTGCTGCTCGTGAAGGTCAGAGAAGAACTTTGAGTCGTCCTGAGTACGTGACTCCCAGCAAAGGTTGATACCTACGCCTCTGAAAGGCTTGCCGTTGTCATATACGAGAGTCCAGTTGTCACGGACGTGGAGAATACCGTTGAGCTTGCTTCTGCGTGACTTGAATGTAGCAGGAGCTGACTCTGAAGCCACCTCACCGTTCTGAGTATAACGGAAATGGTAAGTGTACTTACCCTTCTCCTGTGGAGTGAATCTTGCCTCCCAAGTGCTCTCTGCACCGCTTTCGCCGTCCTTGTAGAAAGCAGGAAGAACGAGTTCCTTACCTGAAGGAGATGTAATGATCATATCGAGTGCAGCCTCCTCCTGGAGATATGGGTTAACCCACTCTCCAGTAAGAGCAACCTCGAAGCATATTGCATCGTACTGCTTTACCTTTGCAGCACTTGGAGTTACAGACTTGATCTGTGCGCTCATTCCCAAAGCCATAAGAAGAGCGATAGCCGATAATGCGATCTTCTTCATAGACTTAGAGATTTAAAGCGTTTACAGTTACGAGGACAGTCACCTCTGATGCCTTCTCTGAGATCTCGTATGCTGTGCAGTTTGCGAGACCTACGCAGAGAACGAGCTTCTTGCCGGCCTTCTCCTTGAGAGCAGCCTTGTTGAGGCTGAGGTGGAAAGTCTTGCTATTGGTTCCGGCAGCCACGCTTACACTCTCTGGAAGAGTGTAGAGACCTGGATCCATAACCTCTGCATTGTATCTTTCAGCCATTGCTGCAGATGACTCCTCATTCACAACCACATCGACTGTGAATGCCTCACCTGCCTGCTTGCCTGAACGGAGAACACCAAGGAAAACCTCTACAGTCTCGTCAGTGATCTGGAAGTTATATGTATACTCGCCTTCGCCTGATGGTACATTGTAGACATTGGTGATGCCGCCGTCAGCCATCGACTGAGGGATGTATACTTTCTCGACACCGTAATCCTTGTCACCGTCACCCTTCGCGCAAGAAGCAAGCGCGAAGAGGCTGATGACAGTCATTACTGAAAATATAATCTTTCTCATATGATTCATTAATAGTTAGGGTTCTGTTCCAAAGTGTTGTTAGAGTTCTCGATCTCCGAACGGAGGAATGGGAGGTAGTAGTTCTTCTCGTAGAATGTACGGGTAGCGACTTCCTGAACCTCATAGCTCCAGCCCTCGCCGTTTCTTGAAACAGCAACACCGAGAACAGGCTTGTTGAGAACGTCCATAGCATCCTTCCAACGGAGGAGATCCCAGTAACGGTGATCCTCAAATGCGAGTTCTACACGTCTCTCGTGCTTTACAGCCTCACGGAAGGTTTCCTTGTCTGAAGCGACAACCTTAGGAAGCTTTGAGCTTGCACGGTCTCTCACCTGCTGGAGAGCCTGGCGTGCAGACAGTGTGTATCCTTCAGGAACCGCATCCGGACCGAATGCCTCGTTCATAGCCTCAGCATAGTTGAGGAGGATCTCACCATAACGGTAAGCCACCCAGTTGTGCTGCGCTGCCTGACCCTGTGTAAGGTTGAGGTTATCAGTGAGGAACTTCTTGAGGTAGTAACCTGTCTTGCTGGCATTTGCCTTTGCCATATCGTCGCTTCCGCCTGGAGCCTGGTCGATTGTACGGCCGTTCCAAGTGCTTCCGTTTGTTACAACTGAAGCGCCGAGACGTGGGTCACGGTTTGCATAAGGGTTGCTTGGATCAGGTGTTCCGATGTACTCGTAAGCAGCCACGAGGTTGTGGGTAGGAGTTGCACCGCTCTTACCGCCCTGCGTAGCGATAGGATAGTTGTTCTTCTCCATATTGTTCGACTGTGATCTGCGAACAAGATAGATGCTCTCAGGGCTGTTGAGAGGGTTTGCACCTGTGAAGTATGTACCGTAGCTTGGATCAAGCGAGTATGTAAGATCCTTATGTGTGATGAGATCGTGAGCAGCCTTTGCAGCAGCCTCCCACTTTGTCACATCGTTCTCAGGGTTGTGAAGAGGTGACGCAGCATAAAGGAGGATACGTGACTTGATTGCAAGAGCCACACCGAGAGTGAAACGACCCTCACGGTCAGTGAACTCCTTCCAGTTTACTGCAAGGCTGTCCTTGTATGTATCCACCTCGTTCACTACATATGCAACGACCTCATCGTATGTCGAGCGTGACACCATTGTGCCGTCGTCGATGTGTGACTCTACGATCGGAACACCGCCGTACATCTTTGCAAGTTCAGCATAGTAATATGCTCTTGCGATGTGAGCCTCGGCCTTGAACCACGCAAGTGACTGAAGGTCACGCTCATAGTTCACCTTATCTGTAACGAGGTTACGGTTCTGAGCGAGGAGGGCCTCACCCTTTCCGTTTCCTACATAGTCGAGGAAGAAGTTAGCGGCACGGATGCCTTCATAATAGTTTCTGTAGTATGTGAAGAGAGGGTTGATGTTCTCGTTCAGCATACCCTTGTTGAAATAGATCACATTCGACTGAGCAGAAGTCTGCTGAGCCTCATCCGATGCTGTAGCGAAGATGTTGCTGTCGATCATACCGAAGCCGTAGCCGATAGGAGTATAGATCGCTCTACCGAAACCCCAGATCGAGCTGTAGTTGGTAGCGATTGTCTCTCCGGTAGAGTTACGGTCGATGCTGGTATCGAGGAAGTCTTCGCAGGCAGATGATACAGATGCGATCACCAAAGCTGATATAATTGTTCTGATTTTCATAATCTGCATTCTTTAGAAGGTAATCGATACGCCGACATTGTAGGATGTAACTGTAGGATAACCGCTGAGTCTCTCAGGATCGAGGTTGTACTTTCTGAGGAGACCGCTGAAGGTTGCAAGATTCTGTGCGCTCAGATATACTCTGAGGTTAGAGATGCCTGCCTCCTGTACCTTGCGTGAAGCGAAGTTGTATCCGAGTTCGAGGTTACGGAGCTTGAGGTAGTCCGCATTCTTTACCCACAATGAGCTTGTCTGGTAGTTGTTCTCGTTGCTGAGAGTTGTAAGTCGAGGATAAGTAGCGGTTGCGCGTGTGTCGATACCCTCTGCTGGATAATAAGCCCACGCACCCTTTGCGATCTCGTATGCATTACCGTTGTCTACGAATGCAACGACCTGGTTCTTGTTGTCAAGAAGATTTACAGACACGCCGGCTGCTCCCTGGAAGAGAACCTCGAGGTCGAAGCCCTTGTATGCGAACTTGCCGCCGAAGCTGAAATACCACTCAGGATATGCAGACTTGCCGATCTGAGTCTTGTCGTTCTGGTCTACCACGCCGTTCTTGTCGAGGTCCTTGTACTTCACGTCACCCGGCTGAACTGAACCGAATGCAGGAGTAGGGATACCCATCTTGAGGTTGCCCTCGCTGTCGAAATCAGAGATATCATAGAATCTCTCCGCAACAAGACCGATATATGTTCCGTAAGGACGTCCTGTCTGAGCGCTGAACTCGTTTGCAGGAGTAACCTCGTTCATATAGTCGATTCTGTTCTTCGCGTAAGAAACCATACCGTTGACTCTGTAAGAGAAGTCACCGCTCTTGCCATTGTAGATGGCATTTGCCTCGAAGCCCTTGTTGGTCATCTTGCCGACGTTAGAGAACACATACTGCTTTCCGTAGTATCCCATCTTCGAGTTGTTGAGAGTGAGGATGTCGCTTCTCTTGTCGAGGAATGCGTCAACTGTAAGGTTGAGGCCCTTGAAGAGGGTTGCGTCAACACCTACATTGTACTTCACGCTCTTCTCAGGAACGATGTCGTCGCTGCCGAGGAACATTGGAACGAGTGAACCGTTGTCTGTACCGCCGTTAGGACCGATATAGAATGCTCCGATGTAGCTGCTTGTATAGTAATCCTTGAAGAGGTAACGTCCGCTTGTATCGAAGTTTGTGAGTACTGATGTAGCGTTTGACTGTGAGGTTCCTGCCACACCTACCGATGCTCTTACCTTGAGGAAGTCAACCACAGAGCTGTTCTTGAGGAAGTCCTCGTTCGAAGCAACCCAAGCGAATGATCCTGAAGGATAGAAATGCCATCTGTGACCAGGTGCATAAGCGTCGTTTCCGAAATATGAGTAAGCGAACTGAGCAACATAACGGTTGTCGTAGCTGTAGTCGAAGATACCGTTGAAGTTGAGGTAGTTCACCTTATAAGTATAGAAGTCGTTACCCTTGTAGGCAGAAATGTTGTAGTTCAACACAGCTGAAACAGAGTGGAGACCGAACTCACGGTCGTAACCTGCAGTGAGACGACCCTGCTTCCAGTCCTGCATACCTGCTGAACCATAGGCACTTGCAGTGATTGAAGTAGTCTCGTCAGTTGTAGTTGTTGCTCCGTTGTGGTAACGTGCATAGTTCTTGGTCTTGCTATAAGTACTCAAAGTGTAGCTATAGAAAGAGAACGCCTCCTCGAGATAGAGACCTGGAGTAACGATGTCAAGCTTCTCTCTGAGCTGGAAGTTACCCTGAAGGCTTCTTGCCTTCTGTGAATACCAACCGAGCTCGTTAACTGAACCGTAAGGGTTGTTAGGGTAGATGGAAGTACCTGAGAGATGAGTCTTCTCCTCGTCATCGAAGATGTTGTAGATGTTCGAAGGATAACGTGCGAGGTTGCTGAAGAGGTCAGTAACGCCGTAGTTTGGTCTTCTTCTCATCTCGATTCTACCGTTGAAGTCCACCTTGAACTCGAAGATCTGGAGGATGTTGAAGTCGAGGTTTGCGCGGATGTTGTATCTCTCGTAACCGAGGTTCTTGGTCTTGTCGGTATTCTTTGTGTTGAGGATACCGCTTGTGTTGAGATAGCCGAGGTTCACGTTGTAACGTGCATTGCCGTTACCGCCGTTGAAGATGATGTCACCGTCCATATATGAACCTGCATCCTTGAGGACCTCGTCATACCAGTCTACGTCGATTCCCCTACCCTCCTTGTAAGCAGCAAGCTGCTCTGCAGAGTATGCAGGAGACCATACCATACCGTTGTCGTTTGAAACAGCCTGGTTGTAAAGGTTTGCGAACTCATATGAGTTGAGAGGCTTGTTGTAGATGTTAGGAGTCTGCGCACCGTAACGTACCTGGGCAGTTACCTTTGCAGGTCCGATCTCACCTCTCTTGGTTTCGATCTTGATGACACCGTTTGCACCTCTGTCACCATAGATTGCGAGGGCAGCACCGTCCTTGAGGATAGAGATGCTCTTGATCTCTGATGGAGAAAGGGACACAAGATACTCCGAATTCACCTCGAATCCGTCAACGAAGATTCTTGCTGAACCCCAAGTGCCTGAGCCGTAGCTGTTCACGCCACGGATGAGCCAGTTTGCATTGTCATATCCCACAGCGCCGTTTCCCTGAATCACTGTAAGTCCCGGAAGCATACCTACCCAAGTGTTTGAGAGGTTTGATGTCTGGATGTGGTACAGATCATCTCCGGACACAGTCGACACAGCGGCGGTAGACAGCGAGTCGGATTTCTCCGCAGCCGCTACAGCTGTAGAAATCAGTATCGATGCGCTCAATAAAGAGAGACATCTGAATATATTCTGTTTTCTCATTGTCGTCTATATTTTAATAACCTGGATTCTGAGTGATAGTTCCTTTGTTCACCTCAGTCTGAGGGAATGGCTCGAGATACATCACTGGAGACCAGAATGATACAAAGTATTCAGTTTCCCACCAAGTGTCGATTGTGCTCTTGTCATATGGCCAAGTCGCACCTGACTTGATGTTGAAAGTGAACGAGCGCATAGAACCTGCGAGGAGTCCGTCAGCGATGTCCTCACGCATCCAGTGCTTCACATCGAAATACTTGTGGTTCTCCATAAACATCTCGATCATCTTCTCTCTCTGGATGATGGCTCTAAGCTTAGCCTGGTCAGTCTCAGTGATTGAAGGGAGACCTGCACGGTTGTGGATGAGGTTGAGGTTCTCAAGAGCTTTTGTAGTGTTGCCGTACTCGTTGTATGCCTCTGCGAGGTTGAGATATGTCTCAGCAAGACGGAAAAGCGGGAACTCGAACCAGATTCTTGAACCGGCCTTGTAGTAGAACTTGGTCATCTCACCTGAAAGCTGTCCCTTGTCAGAACCGCCGACACTGTTAGGGAATGCGTCTCCCATACCGATCTTGCCATCGAATCCACCACGGCCCCAGCCGAGGCTTGACCACTTGGTGTCACCGGCATTGTTTGCAGCGTCGTGACCTGCGAACTTGATGTCGGCAAGAGCTCGTGGCTCAAGGTCAGCGACATTCTGAATCCAGTCAGCGCCCTGTCTTGGAGCAGCGTCAACCTTGTAAGTCGGCCAGCTCATCTCAGTACCGTCATTCTTATAGTAACGCTTGATATGGTTTGAGAGTACACCTGACTCACCGGTATCGAAGCGGTCGAATGAGTAGTAAGGAGAGTAGTTATAATAATGGAAGATACCGGTATTGTAGCTCTGCTCAGTGCTGTTGTTCTTGAGGGCAAGGATTACTTCGCTGTTTGAAGGAGTTGAAGTTGCCTTTGCATAGTCAACGAAA
Organism: Bacteroidales bacterium; assembly: GCA_017546585.1. Classification (GTDB taxonomy): domain Bacteria; phylum Bacteroidota; class Bacteroidia; order Bacteroidales; family UBA932; genus Cryptobacteroides. The sequence continues at coordinate 10,868 of JAFYWC010000006.1, read as the reverse complement.
GCGTTCTTGTTAGGAGTACCTGCAGATCCGCCTGTGTTGATAAGCTTCACACCGTTCTTTGAAGCCCACTCGAGAACAGCCTCGTTTGCATCGATGGCATCCTTCCAACGCTCCTTGTCTGCATTACCGAAGCAGATGAGGTTGTTGAGGTCACCGTTGTCAAGGTAAGGAGTACCTGTGTTGAAGAGAGGACGTGCAGCATACATAAGGGTTCTTGCCTTGATAGCAAGTACAGCACCCTGGGTCATACGGCCAGTATTTGCCGCATCCCACTTCTCAGGAAGGACTGCAAGAGCCTCGTCGCAAAGATCGAGGATATACTGGAGAGTACTCTCGAGAGTCTCACGGCCTGCAGAGAGGTCGTCGCTTGCCTCGAAAGACTTTGTAACCTTAGGAACGCCACCATAGCGGTAGAACATACCCATATATCTATAAGCGATAAGGGCTGTCACCTCTGCCTTGATGACTTCCTTCTCAGCCTCAGTCATATCAGGAACCATATCGATGTTCTCCTTTACGATGAAGCACTGACGGATCACCGCCCAGTTCTTCGAGAAGTTCTCAGAACCTGCAGAAACCGATCCTGATGGAGCATCGGAACCCACACCGTTTGCGCTGAGACCCTGCTGTACGATAACGTAAGTACCGTGCCAGCTGGCACCCTTGTTCACCTCACCAGAGATAGCTCCGAGTGTACCGTGGCCGTAACCCAATCCGCCAGGAAGACCGTGGATGAGGGCGCTGCCATAGCAGGACATCAGTGCTGCCTGGGCATTCTTCTTACTGCCGAATACAGCATCACGGTCAACGGTACCTGTAGTATCCGGCTTCTGAAGGAAGAAGTCGCAGGATGTCAGGATCAGGAGACCGAGCACTGCCAATATTTTAGTGATATTTTTCATCTTGTTCATTCTTTAGTTTTAGAATCGCATATTCAGACCGAATGTAACGACCTTGGTAAGAGGATACACATAAGCGCTTCCGTCTGTTGTCTCAGGGTCGATTCCGTAAGGAGTGAGGGCGTTCTTGAATGTGTAAACGTTGTTAGCAGTCATAAATACTCTGAGTGACTGAACCTGGAGCTGACTGAGGATACCCTTCTTCACGTTGAATGTATAACCGAGCTCGATGTTCTTGAGCTTGAAGTGGTTGGTCGATACCATCCAGTAGTCGCTCTGGAGGTAGTTGTTGTGTGAAGTTGTAGGGCTGTAAGTTGCACGTGGATAAGTGATTGTCTCACCTGCAGCATACTTCTCAGGAGTCCAACGTCCCTCATACTGCCAAAGCCAAGCGTTACCTGCATTCTTGAAGAACGGCATTGTGTAACCGCTGTTCAGATAGTATGAACCGTTTGCAGAACCAGTGAAGAGCATTCTGAGGTCGAATCCCTTGTATGCAAGCTGAAGCTTCACGTTGAAGTGATACTGAGCATAGTTAGGGAAACCGATAGGTGCAATATCGTTCTGGTTGATCAGACCGTCACCGTCGAGATCCTTGTAGCGGATGTCACCGAGGGTAGCCTGATTTGAAGTATATGTATTATAAGGACGGTTGGCAAGTTCCTCCTGAGTGTTGAAGAGACCGTCGCTCACGAGACCGAAACGCTGTCCGATAGCGTGGCCGGTAGCATTCATCCACTGATATGGATTGCTTGCCTCTGCCTTGTAGATGATCTTGTTGCGAGTCCAGCTGAGGTCACCTCCGACTGTATAGTTGAGGTCGCCGATCTTGTCTGACCAGTTGAGAACGAGCTCATAACCCTGGTTCTGAGTGATACCGACGTTTGCAGGAGGTACTGAGCTTGAAGCCACACCATAGATTCCTGGGATTGTACCGAGAGTTGTGAGGATGTTGTCACGCTTCTCGTAGAAGTAGTCGAAATCAGCAGAGAGACGGCTTGAGAAGAACTTGGTCTCGACACCGATATCGTACTTGCGTGATCTTTCCCAAGTGATGTCAGGGTTACCGATCACACCCTCAGTCGCACCATAATAATATGCGTTCTTACCTGAACCGTCGCTGTTACCGAGATAGTAACCTGTCTGGTTGAGGTTGTAGGTGTTAGGGAGATAGTAGTAACGTCGTGTACCACCTAGACGGTCGTTACCAACCTCTCCGTAAGAACCGCGGATCTTCATAAATGAGAGGATCTCGTTCTGTGGGAACCACTTCTCCTTAGTAGGAACCCAACCTGCCGAAATCGCTGGGAAGAGACCGAAACGCTTTCCTTCAGCGAACTGCTCTGTACCGTTGTAACCTGCGTTCAACTCGAGCATATAGCGATCAGCGTAGTTATATGTAACACGACCTACAAAACCCATAATACCTGAAGCTACGCGGTATGAGTCGTTAGGCATAGTGTAACGTGAAGCCTTACCGAGGAGGAGGGCTGAAACGTTATGCTTTCCGTAAGACTCGTGCCAGTCGAGACCTGCATCGATATAGAGTTTGTTCCAGTTACTGTAACCGTATGATGTGAATGAACCTGCACCCATAGATCCGCCGAAGAACTCGAGGACGTTAGGGTTGGCCATACTTCTCTGGACTGTATACGAAGGGATAGAAGGAGTATACTTCACATAGCGGTTGTAGTTGTCCTGGTATGACACTGTCGCATAAGCTCTGAGGTTTGGATGGATGTAATCCATTGTGTGGTCGAGCTTGATCGAGTTGTCAAGAAGGCTGTTGAAGATAGTACCTGAACCACTCTGGAGGAGGTTGTAAACGGCATTCTGCATACCGATCTTACTATCCACCTTAGTTGCGAGAGGGTTCTGGATAAGGCTGGTAGAACCAGCGAAACCGCTGATGAGCTTTCCGTCGATGATACCCGGAGAAATGAATGGGTTCGAATCGTAGATGTACTGCATAATCACCTTGTAACGTCCTGAGATATCGTATGGATCTGCTGCGTTACCAGGACCTGTAGCCTCACCGAACTGGCCGGCTGAGTTGATGGTGATCTTGAAGTTGTCAGTAACCTTGATGTCGAAGTTGCTTCGGAAGTTGTAACGGTTGAATGTAGAACCTGTCTGCGAACCGTAGTACTCAACCACGTTGGTAATACCTTCCTGACGGAAGTAACCGAATGATACGAAGTACTTTACACGCTCAGTACCACCGCTGATATTGATGTTTGCCTGGTACTGCGGAGCCACTCTGTTGAACTGCTCCTTATAAAGGTTACGTGAAGCATAGTAGAGAGCCGGAGTGTTCTTGAGCTGCTCCTTCTGCTCAGGGGTAAGCATTGTCATTGCGTCTACCTCCTGAGGAGTGAAGTCTCTGTTGTTCTTGAACTTCCAAAGGTCATAGTCGTCGAAGATGTTCGCGTTGAGACCGTTCTTGCCGGCGTAGCTTCTCTGCTCGTTGCGGATAGCCTCGTTTCTGAAGATAGCATACTCGTAAGCGGTTGTTCCCTCCTGAAGCTGAGATGCTGAAGTGAGACCGAAGTTTGCAGAAGCGCTGATCACTGGCTTACCCTCGTTACCACGCTTTGTTGTAACGATGATTACACCGTTCGCACCACGCACACCATATACGGCTGTCGAAGATGCATCCTTCAATACAGAGATGCTGGCGATTTCGTTGGCATCCATTGCGTTGAATGCTGCGAAAGCCTGCTCGGAAGCCTGCTCAACACCGTCGATGATGATGAGAGGAGTAGATTCTCCATAGGTCGAGACACCGCGGACATAAATTGTAGACTCGTTACGTCCAGGCTCACCGGAAGTCTGAAGACCGCTGACACCAGGGGTGTTACCGATGAGGGCGTTAGAGATGTTAGCCACCGGTGCGGCAACGAGGTCGTTACCGTTGACAGATGAGATCGCACCTGTCACGTTCACCTTCTTCTGTGTGGCGAAAGCCGTAACCACAACTTCTTCCATCATATTGGCGTCAGTTGTCATCTTCACCGTAAACTGAGTCTGTTTTCCTACCGGAATCTCCTGTGTAGTGAAACCGATGAACTGGAATTCGAGTACAGAAGCCTCGGAAGCCACGACAAGTTCGAACTTACCGTCAAAATCGGTGGAAGTTCCGTTTGTCGTACCCTTCTCGACGACGAATGCACCGAACAACGGCTCGTCGAAATCGTCCAGCACTACACCACTGACAACCTTGCTCTGTGCATAGAGCGGGCTGCCAATGACTCCGCACAGCAGCATAAGGCCGCTTAGCAGAAATAATTTGAGTGATTTGGTCATTTGGGTTATTATTTTGTTGTTTATTTTACTTCAAAGTAATCGGGCATAGTATACATATCAGGAAGGTCCTTGCTGAAGAATGTGGACGGATCTGCGTACATCTTACGGAAATCGTCCTCCGATTCGTGGCCGGGATAAACCGAGTAGAAATGTCTGTCTGCCTCGTTGGATCCCACATACTTGTTTCTCCACATCACGATCATACTGATTCTCTGTCCTTTCGCACAATCGAGAATATGGTTTGTCCAGTAGTCTCTCCAGTCGAAGCCCTCAGGACCTGTCTCGGTCACTCCGCAAGGCTTTTTCTTTTCCTTGGAAAGAGCGCTCATCGCAATGATGTTGCTCTTGAAGGCTGACTTCCAGTTGTAATGGTAGCAGTCCATTCCGAGGAAATCCACATAATCGTCTCCAGGCCATCTGTAGACCAGTCTGTCTCTCACACCGCTTCCGTAATCCTCGTCCATCTGAGGTGAAACGGAGTAGATGAAGTTTCTCACTCCCTTGGTGTCTCTCAGATACTCGACTGTAAACTTCCAGAATCTGATGAACTCATCTTCTGTAGTACATTTCGAACCCCACCACGACCAGGTCTGTGTATGTTCGTGATATGGTCTGAAGATCACAGGGATAAGCTTTCCGTCACTTCCTCTGAGGTTGTTGGCGAACTCCGCACATCTGTCAAGCCACTGCAGATACTTTATCCTTGTGGCATTGCCTTCTGTAAGGATGCTCTTCACGACGTCGTTTCTTGAGTTGTCCCAAGAATCTCCTCCAGTGAGAGGATTGTTGAGGTGACAGCAGGCGGTGATTACCTCTCCCCTGTCATAAGCCTCAATGATCACTCTGCGACGGATGGCGTTCTCCTCATTCTGATAACGGTTGTCCATAATGGCACCGAAATCGACACTGAACACTGCCGGATAATCTCCGCACACCGACTTTGTATCAGACATACCCGGTTCGTTGTACCAGTAGCGTCCATACCAGAGGTCGTCGTGATGTCCGAACATAAATCCGTCCTCTGCGATCTTCCAAAGGTTGGCGTAAAGCGCCTTTGTCTCCGCTGTGGCATTCTTGTCCACAAGGCTGAGAGTGAATCTTGCAGTAGGATCACCCTTCTGGGTGACAGTGGCAGTCTTGTTGAAGTAACTGTCCTTGATGTCGGCGAACTTCACTGTTCCCACTCTCTCGGCGACCTGGGTATTCTCCTCGACGTTGAACCAGACTTTGTTGCCTTCAATCCTGTCGAAGCTTATCCATTTCACCTGAGGGTTGGCCCAATATTCGAAATTGGCCTCCACCTCGATTGAAAACTGGCCTGCAGCATTCTCAACCTCCACATTCTCCTGCACTGTCATAGTCCTTGTCTGGGTCGGATTCTCCACTACAGGTGGCTCCGGCTTGACCTCGGAACACGACAACGCAGCCATTACAGCAATGGCTGAAGCAAGAGTTGATATGCTCATAATCCTTTTCATTCTACGTTATTCTGCCAAAAGTTCTTCGTGATTCTCAAGTGCTGAATCACTGTCCTTCTTGATAAGCCAGAAGACGTTACGGATGTTGTTCACATACCAACGTGCGTCTGACCAGTCATCTGTCTTGTTTGTGAAAGGACCCTCACCGAATGAGCGGTGGAATGCCAATGACGGAACTGTAACGATCTTTTCAGAGCTGTTGCCGCTAGCGTCAAGAGACTCTTTCCAGTATGAGTGGTCGCCTGCCTCGAGGAGTTCAAGCTTGTGAAGAGGAGTCTCATAGTTCTCATCCTCGTAAGCGTAGATGGTGATGAAACCGTCACCGTGCTTAGCCCAACGGCCCTTTCCTGCAGGGATGAGGCGATATTCCTCATTGATGTTGTATACAGGCTGCGGATCGTCCTTAGACGACTTGAACTGGTAGTCTGCATACTTTCCGTCAGGACCTGGAGTGTTCACGATAGTTCCGAAAGTCTCTCCGGTAACATCGTCAGCTCTGTCGAGGCGGAAGCTGAGAGTGTTGTCATCCTCGTTCTGTGGCCAATAGATTCTGTTGTAGTCCCACAACCAGTGCTTGTCCATAACCTGGCAAAGTGTGATGTACTTCTCGAATCCTCCGATCATAACGCAACCGCAGTTGTAGCCGTGCGAAGTATCGAGGATACCTCCTACAGGAGTGAAGCTGTAGCAGCCCTCGAGAGGGTCAGTAAACACTGTGTAGCTGATTGTGTAGGTGCGTGTCTCACCTGACTTTGCAGTTACTGTAAACTCTGCAGTACCGTCGCTGAGGTCGACTGTGTCGCCTGGCTTGAGATCTGCAGTCGGGCAGTACTCGCTTTCAGGATACTGGAAATCGAGAGCCACCACCTTCACTGCCGACATATCAAGTGTCGCAGTGACCAGACTTACTGTAACTGTTCCCACCTCGTCGCTATCCCAGTTGCTGCTGATGATGGCAGGTCCGATCTGAGACTCGAGTCTCACATTGACTGGGGTACGTTCACGAAGCCAAGGGTCGATCAGTTCTTCAGTGTTGCGAGGCTTTTCCTGGCAAGCGGAAAACGCCATTACAGCAGCCACTGAAAGAAACAGATGTCTTAAATTTTTCTTCATAACGTGGTTTTTTAAGTTTATTGTTTTCGTAATTGTCCAATTAGGCATTATAAATCACACAAAGGTACTTTGAGTTATTATTTCATAATACTTTTATTCAGTCAAATAGTTATACTATTTTGAATTGTGCTTTAAAACCGAAATTAAGTTTACCCTGATTTGAATAAAGTTATAGCCTGAATTTGCAAAAAAGATTATATTTTTTTGAAAATTCAGGTCTACTGAATTGATTTTATCATTAAATTTGTTGCACTAACACTTGAAACTATGTCCGAAATTCAGCAGGAAATCTGCCCCATCTCAGGCGAGGATCTCTTCATAATCCTCGACCACATAAACGCTAAATTCGAATACCCGATACACTGTCATCCGGAATACGAAATCAACCTGGTAATCAACACGAAAGGCACCAGAGTCGTGGGTGATTCAGAGGAGTCTTTCTCCGACCTCGACTTCGTTATGACAGGTCCTTACATACCACACGTATGGAAGTCGGAACTGGAGACGAACCACGTAGTCACAATACAGTTCTCAGAGGAACTCCTCAATTTTCAAATTATGAACAAAAGATTGTTCCTGCCGATCAAGCAGCTGCTTATGGACTCGATGCAGGGACTGTGCTTCTACGGACCCGATGCAGAAAGAATCAAGGATGAAATCGTCGAGCTGACCAAGCTGCAGGGATTCCAGACAGCCACAAAATTCCTTAGCATCCTCAACGAACTCGCCCACGCGCCAAGGCGCAAGCTGGTGAGTAATCTATATGAGTCAGAGAGACTTATACATCACTCGAAATCAAGGAGAATCAGCAAGGTCTGCAAATACATCGAAGAGAACATCTCCCAGAAGATCACACTTTCTGATGCGGCCAATCTGGTCAATATGTCAGATTCCGCATTCAGTCATTTCTTCAAGAGACAGACAAGCATTTCGTTCATCACCTATGTCAACAACCTAAGGGTTGCAAAGGCTTGCGACCTGTTGGCGAACACTGCTCTCAGTGCATCTGAAATATGCTACGACTGTGGCTTCAACAACAAGTCCAACTTCATCAGACTATTTACAAAAAGAAAAAATATGACCCCTATAGAGTATAGGAATCATATTTCTCAATTGCTTATCAAATATTAAATTATTTGATTTTAGTCACCTTTGAAGGTTTCTTCACTGCCTTGTGTGCTGCCTTCTGGGCAAGTCTGCACTCCTCTGGAGTCATACCCTCAGGGCAGTATTTGTTTCCTACAGGGTTTACTCCGAGAACAGCCTCAAGCCAAGCGCAAGACGCGATGTAACGTCCCTGCGTAAAACTGAGATGGAAGCCGTCACGAGTAAGGTCTGTACCTAATGCAGATGTTCTTGCATTCTGGATGGCAGTACCTGAAGGAACGATGAGTTTGATGCCCACCTTCGGTGCCTCCTGGTTGACAGTCTTCACGATGGCATTGTACATCTTCATCTGGTCTCTGTCATAGTTCACGAAACCGCCGTGGTTGGACTTCGGAGCATAGGCCCAAGTCTGATGGAACATAAGGACGGCATCCTTCGGAACTCTTGCCTTCACAAACTCAACAAGCTCTGGCAGAAGCACATACGACTCCGGCATACCTGAGCTCTGGCTCACCTGCTGAAGACTGATATAGTCCCAATCCTCCTCAGCAAGAACTGTTTCGAGAGTGTAGTTCCACTTCTCTGTCATCTTACCGTTGACGTCGAATTTGCGGTATCTGTACTCAGGCTTGTTGCCGCGGAGATTGTCCACGTGTCTCTCGATAGAGCATCCTCCGATATACATATTGCAGATGATCACGTTCAATCCCTCTGCTCTGGCAAGAGCAGAAAGATGCTGCTCGATCGCATCTTCAGAGAAGCTGTTTCCGATAGCAAGTACCTTGAGAGTATCCTTCTGCGCAGCTGCTGCACCGAGCACAGAGAAGAATACAACACTTAAAACAAGAATGATTTTCTTCATAAATAATCTATTTTAATGCTCTTAATTAGTTTTCTGAAATAGTTGCAAAGAATGTGGACGCAGGCAGATCCTCACCGTTCACAAGGTTCGCATTGGTATATGGCTGCCAAGCATATCGCACATATTTTGGAGACTCCACACCAGAAGTGAGGACAATCTTGTCATCTGCAACGACTGCTTCTGCAGTCACAAAAGCCCAATCATCGCCAGCCACTTCAAAGCATCTTAATGCTTGAGAATCAGAGGATTTCAAACCATCGGCAAATTCAAATTCAAGCACCACCTTATCACCGTCAACAACAGCCTTTCTGATCGCAGGGCCAGAAGGCACGATGTCGAAACCATAATCATAACGGAGTGCAAGTCGTGCAAGTCTCTCACCTACCGGTTTCTTCTGGCGAGGATGGATGTCCAAAGAGTCTGCCACATCGCTTGACACTGCCATCTCACAATGAGGCATAGCCTCTGCCAACTTCCTCTGGCTGTCCCTGAACTCCGGCCAGCTGTATCTGTCCCAAAGTCCTGAAAGCTGGACGAAATGGAACGGCATCTCCGGATTGTTCCAGTATTTTCTCCAACCGTTCACAAGTAGTCCGAAAAGTTTCTCGTGCATAGGGATATCAAAGTCGTTGGACTCTCCCTGATACCATACGACGCCCTTGATCGGGAACTGCTCCATAGTAGCGACTCCTGTCTCGAAAAGGCAGGTCGGAGCAAAAGGATGATTGGCCACAGCGTTCTCCGGATATCCGAGGTTTATCTTGCCCATATCAATGCACCACTGATTGAGCATACCGTTGCTGAACCAGTCCTCAAGAATCTCAGGGTAAGCTTGCTCAAGAGTCTCCCTGTCAATCCAAGCCTCTGTAGGCGAGCCACCTATAGCATTGCAGATCAGACCGATAGGTACATCAAGCTGTTCACGCAACATCCTTCCGAAATGATAACCGACAGCACTGAAAGCCCTCACATTTTCCTCGTCGCAAGCCTCCCATTGAGCCGGACGATAGAAGTCCATATCCTTAGCCATCTCGATATGTTCATCTGACCACCTTACCATATCAAGATGGAAAGGAATCTCCATATTGAAGAGACGAAGATCGGCATCAGCAAGGTTGTCGCCATTATCTACGCTTTCCCAAATCCTGAAATACATATTGGACTGTCCCGAGCACACCCACACGTCGCCTGCAGCAACATTGTCATAAGCCAATGCAGTGCCTTCACCCTCTACTGTAAGTTTGAGACCTGTAGCGGCCTTCAAAGGAGCGAATCTTACGCCCCATTTGCCTTCTGCAGACGCCTTGGTCTTTCTGCTCTTTGTGCGGAACGGTCCTTCAAGTGTAACCTTCACAGCCTCGCCGGGATTTGCATATCCCTTGATTACAAGAGGGATCTCCCTCTGGAGCACCATACCGTCAGAATACATCTGAGACATCGCAAGACCGCTGGTCTCTGCTTCCTTCTGTACATTAGTGCAAGCTCCTGCGATGAGCACAAAAGCTGCAATTGCCAAGATATTTCTCATTTTGCGTTCGATAATTTGCATACAGACTTCAAAGATAGTCTTTTTCCTGATTATTCCGTAAAATAAAAAAAATGAAGCCGACTGAATTCAGTCGGCTTCATCGATCTTATCTGTAAATCTGATTACTCAGCTACGATCTCATACTTGAAAGTACCCTTGATGTCCTTGTAGCACTTTACAGTTGCCTCGTATACACCAAGCTCCTTAGCTGCCTCTACAGTGATGTCCTTCTTGTCTACGTTAACACCAGCTGCTACGAGAGCCTCAGCGAGCTGAGCTGTAGTAACTGAACCGTAGATCTTGCCAGACTCGCTAACCTTTACAGCTACCTTTACAGTAGTCTCAGCAAGCTTAGCTGCGAGAGCCTCTGCGTCAGCAACAAACTTAGCGATCTTGTGAGCTCTCTGGCGAAGGTTCTCAGCGTGTACCTTCTTTGCAGATGGAGTTGCCATTACTGCGAAGCCCTGTGGGATAAGGTAGTTGACAGCGTATCCTGTCTTTACATTGACGATATCGTCTGCGTGGCCAAGGTTTGCCACATCCTTCTTAAGAATAATCTCCATATTGCTGTCCTC